>CAYFXT010000063.1:0-12757 GCA_964346995.1 uncultured Spirochaetaceae bacterium
GTGGTCGAGGTCGTCAGCTCAGACAATCCGGGGCGGGACCTGATGGAGAAACGCGGCGACTACGCCGAGGCGGGCATACCGGAGTACTGGATCGCGGACCCGCGCCACGAGACGATCAGGGTGCTCACCCTGCAGGGGGATGCGTATGTGGAGCATGGGCCTTACACGCGCGGCCACATGGCGACGTCACCGCTACTCGCAGGTTTTGCTGCCGAGGTGAGCGCGGTGTTCGACGCGCCGCAGCCCGAAGCGGAAGCGGCATCGCCCCAGGCGGATACGCGCGAGGTCTAGTTCGACGCCTGCCTGCCGGGCCTCGGACGATGGGACGACTTCTGGCCTTGCAAGCGGCTGGTAGCGGTATGCTGATGTCTAGTTCGCGGACGTAGCGGGGCGAGAGGAGTGTCGTGCGGCCCACGGGCTCTGCCGGGCTTCGCAAGGGCTTGGCCGGGGCTCCCCCAATCCGTGTCCGAGCCTCGACTCGGGCCGCCATGGGCCTCCGCACGGGGTGGGCTCACCACGCACGCTCCCGGCGCTGGCGGCTGTTCTGCCACGCTGTTTCGACCTGCCCCCAGGTCGCGGTCTGGCTCGGGTCGCGGCGGCTGCGTGCGGTGAACGCCATGTCGGCATGCCACAGGTGGGCCATCGGGGTGCCGACCGGGCTGTAGCGGAAGTCGATCGACCAGCGCACCACGTCGGCGCAATTCACGGTGGAGCGGTGGAACACCAGGTTGTCGAAGAGGACGAAGTCACCGGGACTCATGGCGACGGTGTCGATCTCGGCGCCCTCGGCCGGGTCGAAGGCGATGGTGCGGAACGACCCGGACGGGGTGGCATGGTCCTGAATGCCCATCGTCTGGCTGCCGGGGAGGAACTGCAGCGTACCGTTCTCGGCGTCCGTTTCCACCAGCGGCATCCACAGCGTGAGTAGCGGCTGGTCCGCGGTACCCGGCATGTAGCCGCTGTCCTGATGCCACGGCAGGGTGGTCTCCTGCTCGTCGGGCAGCTTCGGACGCACCCAGAAGTCGCCGTTGAATTGAATCTCCGGGCCGATCAGCGCCTCCACCACGTCGAGGATCGCGGGCTCCACCCACAGATCGAACAGTGCCCTGCTGAACACCCGCGAGTGCCAGCCGACCTGACCGAACCGCTGCCTGCCGCCATGCTGGCGCCAGATGTGATACCAGCGGCGTGCGAACGGCTGCTCTGCGGCGGGGTCGCGAATCTCGCCACGAGCCCGCATGGCGCGCGCCTCGTGATCCACGACGGTCGAGATCTCGGCAATCATGGTGTCGATTCGCTCCTGCGGCATGCGATCCCGAACCAGCAGGTAGCCCTGCCGGGAAAAGGTATCTCGCTCGGCGGCGGTCAAGTTGGGCATGATGCAATCTCTCCAGGTTCATGGCAACGGCTACCAGCGCCTGTGCGGTCATGTCAAGCGGAAATCGGTGTCGTCGCAGGACTATCGCGTGCTGCGGCCATGAGCGCAAGCCCGACGCTGACACGGAGGTGGGTTCTCGGGATCGCTCGAACGGTGCATGAGTACGCCCGGCTACTGGCATATGACAGAGGGTGTAAGTCCCTTGAGAAGAAGGAGCAACCGAACCACGGTTGTCCGCGAGCCGTGCGTCTGGCACGCGCGAGCGTAGACGAAGCGTCGGTAGCCGTGCGTACGATTCGACCACGATTGTGCAGCGCGTGATAGTCCCGGTGTCGTTGGAGCCGCGTCGTCGTCGCGCACGGGAGCGGCGGCGTTCAGCCGGCGTAGACGTCCATCTGTGACAGATCGATGGGGCTGCCGAGCAGCAGGGTGACGAAACCGCCGTCGGGCACCGGCTCGCCGTCGGCGTCGAGACCGCCCTCTTCGAGCACCAGGAGCAGCGGATTGCTCGCCGGCTGTGCGGAACGGTACTCCATCACCAGGGCGGGCACCTGCAAGCGGGCGCGTTCGTCGTAGTAGTCGCCGTACAGCGGACCACCAGCGACCGCCGCGAAGTCGAGCTGCTTCTCCTCATCGCCGTCGCGGATCGGCGGCACGTCGGGGTGAGGGGCGAACTCCAGTTCGTAGGGGGTGAAGGAGTCGGGGTTGGGCGGCGCCAGGAACAGCCAGGCGAAGCCGTGGTCGAGTAGCGTGGCGCGGGAGCCCGGTTGAAAGCCGTCCGGCTGGTAGTAGATACGCAGTTCCACGTGCGCTCCGGTCAGGACCGCGGCGAGGACGTACACCGTCTCGGCGTCGGCGATGTCGAACAGCAGGTATTCGGCCAGCACGCCGCCGCCGGCGCTACGGAACGTGTAGTGGCGCTTGCCGGTCACCTCGTAATTGAGGCCGCCCCCGGTGACGTCGCCGGTCAGGTCAGCCTCTTCCAGCGCCTGGAAGTCGCGCAGCGCCACCGAGCTGCCCACCGGGAACCGCCGCCAGAACTCCGGCTCGTCGGGGGCGTGTTGCGGCGCCGGTTGGTCACGCCGGCGGCGCTTCCAGAACATGGTGCGCTACCGTTCGCGCAGGCGCCCGGCGGTCGCCGCCTGGCGGCGTCGTTCCTGGCCAGAAGTCTGTCTCACGCTGCCAGACTCCTATTGGCGGCGCGATCCGGCGCGTATCACGAAGAACACCGCCAGGATGATCGCAATCACCATCAGCCCGGTCCAGAAACCGGAGGTTCTGCCGGCGTAGTAGGAGCCCGGCCCCGGGCCGTAGTAGTAGTGGTTGTTGGACATCAGCAGGCTGAGCATGGCGGCATCCGCCATCGCGCTGTACAGCACCCAGGTGCCGAGAGTGGGGTGGAGGTAACCAAAGCCGCCGAGTCCCGCGTTGTAGGTGACGTTGACGTTGCGCCCGTCGACGCGGGTGGTCTGCGGAATGTGCCCCGGGCGGCTGCTCGGCTGGCTGGCGTAGCGCGACGGGTACTGACTGGAGTTGCGGCTGATGAACGCCTGCTCCGCCTGCTGCCGGGTCTGGAAGGTGGTGCCGTTGGCGCGGGCGCGCTGGTAGTTGGCCTGGCTCACGCCGCGGGTATTGGTGCGGGCGGTAGAGCCGCGCGTGCCGGATAGCGACTGCCGGGTGGTCGTGCCGGTGCGCGCCCGCGACGAGCCCCAGGTATTGACCGAGCCGCGCGACGAGGAGAAACCGCGGCTGCTGAACGAACGTCCGGCGGAAAAGCCACCGCCGCGGCGCGCGAAGGCGTCGTCGGCGATCAGCAACAGGCACAACACCACTGCCGCGGCCGCCAGAACACGCCGCCTGACCCGAAAGCGCTGGCCAGCGGATGACCCCGCCACACCGACCCGGAAATGCCCGCCCGCGGGCACCCCCGGTGCGTCGATTCCCTTCATCCGGAACGTCGGCGCCGGCTTGCCGGGGCGCCGGGTACGAGCGGTCACTGCAATTCTCCCGTCAGCGCCGCGCCGACGCCGCTGGCCACGCCGGGGTTGGCTGCGGAACTGAACAGAATGGCGATCACCAGGAAGGCGGTCGCGGCGATCACCGCGGCGGCCGTGTTCTTGTGCTCCGCCACCTCCTGTGACAACACCCCGTGCGGCAGGAACACCTTGTCGGCGATCACCCGTCCGATCAGCAGCAGCACGAGGCCGCTGGCGGCGATCACCGCGGTAATGAGCAGTTCGCGGCCCAGGTCGCTGCCCGCGCCGGTGAGCGCCGTGCGGGTAATCAGCCCCTGGGCAATCAGAAACGATCCGAAGCTGATGCCCACCGCCGGGTTGGCGTCATCCTCGATGCTCTTGTGCACGTCGTAGCGGGTGATCGCCTGGAACACCAGACCGTCGATGATCAGGATGAGCTGCCCGGCGGCCCAGTAGATCATCACGTCGCGTATCAGCAGCAGCAAGCCGCCGCTGGTTCCGGACAGCACGCCGGACAGCATCAGACCGGTAGCGATGCTCATGCCGCCCACCACGTAGCCGGTGCCGACGTTCTTCTCGTCGCCGATCTCGGTGCTCACCTTGAACGTGAACAGCACGAAGCGGTCGTTGATCATCATGCTCACGCGCAGCAGCATGATCGCCATCAACCCGGTGATCACGATACCGGACAGTTCGGCGAGCAGATCGCTGGTGGTGCCGAGCAGGGTGGTGGAGATGGCGAGCGCCAAGCCGATCAGGTAGCCCCCGAAGCTGACCGCGACGGCGTTGTTCCGTTCCCTGGTCAGATGACGGTCGATGTCGTAGTGCGTGGTGAGGTTGTAGAACAGCTTGCCAAGGAACACCAGAGCGATGCCGGAGGCGAAGTAGGGCAGCTTCTCGACTACGAACTCGAGCGCAGTGGTAAGGGCTTCCATGGCCACTCCTTGACGGGCGACGTTTCGGCACCGCGTGCAGCCGTCACTCGGTAATATATCGTTCCGGTTTTGCCTGCGCCAATCCTGGCCTCCGCGGCTCCGCGGGCCGGGCGAGCCGGTGCCCGCCGTCCCGTACCGGTATACGGCTGCCGCGCGGGGGTGCACAATGCCAGCCATGACCCGCTATCAGCGCCTCCGCCGGCGCACCTACGAAGCGCTGGAGAAGGCCGGCGCCGACGACCGGCTGTCACAGGCGGTCGACATCATCATCATCGTCGTAATCCTCGCCAATGTGGTTGCCGTCGTGCTGGAGTCGTTCGAGGGGCTGTACGCCCGCTACGCGGCGTGGTTCTTCGTGCTCGAACTGGTGTCGGTGGCGCTGTTCACGGTGGAGTTGGCACTGCGCCTGTGGACCTGTGACTTCCTGCGCCCGCAGCGGTCGTGGCCGGGGGCGGTGGTGCGCTTCCTGATCTCCCCGATCGGCCTTATCGACCTGCTTGCCATTGTGCCGTTCTACCTGCCGTTGCTGATTCCGATCGATCTCCGCGTGGTGCGGATACTGCGTCTGGTGCGCCTCCTGCGCCTCCTGAAGCTCACCCGGTACACGCGCTCGGTGGCTGCCATGGCGGCGGCGGTGCGCGAGCGGCGCCACGAGCTGATCGTGACGGTGTTTCTCACCGCGTTGCTGCTGGTGGTGGCGTCAACGCTGATGTACTACCTGGAGTCGAAGGTGCAGCCGGGGGCGTTCCCCAACATCATCGCCTCGTTGTGGTGGGCGGTGGCGACCCTCACCACCATCGGCTACGGTGACGTGTTTCCGGTTACCGGCCTGGGCCGGTTGCTCAGCGGTATCATCGCCGTGCTTGGCATCGGCCTGGTGGCTCTGCCCACCGCAATCATCAGCTCCGGTTTCGTAGAGGCGCTGGCCCGGACCAGGTCGGAGGCGCGAGAGCAGGAGGCGTCCCCATCCGGGCAGTCCACATCCGGGCAGGGGCGCCTGTGCCCGCACTGCGGGAAACCGCTCGACATCGGGGCCGGGCAGGGCTGACGGCTACCGGGCGTGATCTGCACGGACTGCGATCTCGTGAGGGCGAACTCTGCGGGCCCCACTGGCCCACGCTACTTACCGGCTTCCGCCATGAATTCTCTCCCGGCTGGCCACCCTGTGCGCCTTCGACGTCACTTGCGTGATTGGACGCGTCGGGCGCACACTCTCGGACAGAATGCAGCGCTGCAAGATACGGATTGAGGGCGCGCCGGGGCGCGGGCGATGAGGCTCGTTGTGTTCGGCGGCTCCGGCAGGATCGGGCGCCACGTGGCGGCCGAACTGATCGCGCACGGCCATACCGTGATCAACGCCGACCGCTCACGACCGCCACACGTCACTTGGCTGTATGACCAGGCCGGCGCCGAACTCTACGTGCACGCCGACCTGAGCCGCCTCGGGGATGTCGTGTCCGTGCTGCGCGGGGCCGACGGGTTGATCCAGCTCGCGGCAATTCCCAACCCGACCGGGCACGTCCCGGGCGAGGTGTTCCACACCAACATGGTGACCGATTTCAACGTGCTGGAGGCCGCCGACCTGCTCGGCACACCGAAGCTGGTGATGTCGTCGTCGATCAACGCGCTCGGGGCCTCCTTCAACAGCGGCATCGTGGCACCGCGCTATTTCGCGATCGATGAGGAGCACGAGACGCGCTGCGAGGAGGTCTACTCCACCACGAAGTGGCTGGGGGAGGAGTTGGCCGCCGCCTACGCGCGACGCCGCCAGGTACAGATCGCCAGCCTGCGCTACACGTGGGTAATGGACGATGAGATCCGGGCCCGGGCGCGGGCCGACGGCGACCCGCAGGCGCAGCAGGAGCGTGGCGCCAAGGGGTTCTGGTCGTGGATCGACGTACGCGACGTGGCCAGCGCCTGCCGGCTGGCGGTGGAGTCTTCGTGGCACGGCCATGAGCGGTTCTGGATCAATGCCGCCGACACCATCCTCGACCTGCCGACGGCCGACGCTCTGGCCAAGTGGTACCCCGGCGTACCGTTGCGCACGCCGCTGGCTGGCCATGCCGCCGTACTGAGCATCGACAAGGCACGCCGCATGCTGGGCTGGGAACCCGCCCACTCGTGGCACTGACGCACCGTCGCCAACGGGTTGCGCCCGGGTAATCTACCCGCTTCTGCCGGCGAGCAGACCGGCGCTGCCCCGAGCCGATTCGGCCAAGCTCCTATTGGCCTGGAGCGCTGCCCTCTGAGACTCGCTTCCCTTCGCGGGCGACGATGAGCGCCGCACCGGTGTAGCCGGCGACGGCGACCAAGCCCAGCACGGCTATACCGTGGGCCACGACAAGCAGGGTACTCGCTACCGCGCCGACTACCGAGGCGCAGCCGTTGGCAGCCCAGGCGAGCGCACGTGTCGCCGGCGCCGGCGCCAGCAGACGCAGCCCCAACGGAAACGCCACGCCGACCGCGGTGCCGAGTGGGGCCAGGAGCAGGACAACCGCCGCCACCCGCGGCCCGCGCGCCAGATCGAGCAACCGCGGCCCGGCCAGGTGCCCCACGACCGTATACGCCAGCACGACGGCGGCGGCCACTGCAACCGCCACCCAGGTGTGATGCTTCGCCAACCGCTCGGAACCGAGCCCACCCGCGGCCGACCACACCAGCAGGGCGCCGAGCACCACCTTGAAGCTGACCACCGGGTCGCCGAGCGCAACCGTAAGGCGCTGGATCAGCATCAGTTCCATCAGGATGAAGCCCAGTCCCACGGCCAGGAAATAACCGACCACGGTGGCGGGTCGAACCGCCGGGCGAGCGTCGACGGCTGTTGCGGAGGGCGACGCCGGTGACCGGTTGTCGCGCGGCTGCGCCGGTCTGCGCCAGGCGGAGCGCAACCAGGGGACGGCGAGCAGCGCCAGCGCAAGGGCCAGCGCCTCGGCCAGCACCGCCAGGGCGACCACGTCGCCGGACAGCAGCAGGCCGTACAGCCGCCCGCCGGTGGCGCGCTGATAGTCGGCAAGGCGGCTCCAGCGCACGAAACGGTTGAAGAACGGGCGGTCGTCGGTCGGCGGGCGCAGATCGATCAGCCCGCCGGCCAGGTCGATGACGGCGCCATGGGCGGGCGCTTGCGACGCCGACAGCGCCGCGGCTACGGCGTGCGCGTGAAACGGCTCGGCAAGTCGGTTGAAGCGGTTGGTTTCCTCTGTGCGCAGATCCGGCAGGGCGACGAGATCGAAGCCATGGTGGGTGGCGAACGAACGCAACCGTGCGATGCGGCCGGGCGACCACGGCTGTGGGCTTGCCAGCAAGGTGAAGGAGTCCCAGTTGCGAATCATGGCGAGGTGGTTCCGGGGAGAGCGCCGGCCCGCAGCCGGCAGCGCCTGCGCCGCGAGCGCGGCCAGTCTGGGAGCGTTGGCCGGTGGCAACAGCAGCCGCCGCGACACCGACAGCAGGCCATCCGGCTCCAGTAACGCGAGGCAGTCTCGGAACGCCTGCACGGTCAGTAACGGCTCCTGCGTGTGGCTCTCGGTGCCCGCCAGCGACGCGCCCCAATCCTCGATCACGACGACATCGAAGCGCGTCCCCGAGCGCACCAGGCGACGGATCAGGGCGCGGGGCTCCTCCTCCGCCACCTGCAGCGTGGCGGTCGTCGGCACCGGCACCTCTCGCAAGCGGCGGGCAACGACGCGGTTCGGCTCGGCGACCACGACCTGGCCGCTCGAGCGAAGCGCGGCGGCCAGGAGCACGCCGCCGCCTTCCTGCAGCACCAGCGTGGAGCGCGGTGCCGTGCCGACGTGAAACGCCGCGGCGGGATGAACGGCATCCAGCCATGCACCGGCGCCCCCGGTGACAGGGTCGGCGGCGAGAAACAGCGCCGCATCGCCGTCGCGTACCACGGCGCGCTGCGCCGGTACCACGTTACCGGAACCGAGACTGAGGCCGGGGGCGAAGCGGATCGTGGCGCCTGCGACTTCGTCGATGCGCCCACGTATCGTGTCGTGGCGGGCCACCTGCCGGGTATCGGGAAAGCGCATCACGTGTGCGAGATACTTGTAGGGACCGGGGCGCGGCGCCATCTGGGCACTCCCCAGGACCACGCCGGTGCCCAGCGCTGTGGCCAACAGTACCGTTGCCGGCAGCAGCCATCGTTTGCGCCCGAACCCGCCCGTGCCGCGCGGCGCAGCAGTCGAGTCCGGCCAGGCGGCCAGCGGCAGCAGCAACAGCGCCGGAACGATCAGCGCCGCGCGCAGTCCGACCATCGGCAGCAGAGCCAGCGGAAGCAGTACACCCACTGCGGATCCCACCATGGAAGCCGCGTACACCGCCCCGGGACGCTCCATCCCCGCGGCAAAGGCGATCGCCGTCACCAGACCCGCGAAGAAGAACGGCACCGCGGACGCGAGGTAGCTCGCTGCCAGGAACAGGAGTTGAACCGGCTCGTTCGGGATTCTGAAGAAATCGAGCGGTAGCAGGCGCAGCACCACGAACATGGCGATGGAGCTGGTGGCCATGGCGGCGGCGAGGCGTTTCAGGAGTTGCTGCACGGCGGCGGGTGAAGCGAGGCGGCCGTTTCCCCAGCGCCGCCCGGTGGCGACCAGATTGAGATAGGCGCCGCTGGCCGAGAACCCAAGCAATGCGATGCTGATCACCATGTACGACAGGTGATGCCACTGGGTCAGAGCGAAGTAACGCGCCAGCAGAGCCTCCAGAGCCAGGGAGGCCGCGGAAACGGCGAAAACCAGCGCCAGGGCCATGACGCCGTCGATCAGCGGTCGAGGGCGTGACCCGTCATCGGAACGAACAGTACCCCCAGGATCAGATCGACCGTGTAGTCGGACCCGCTAGCTCCGCTGCCGGTCTTGGTGACCAGCACCAGATTCTGGTAGCTGAACGGGTTGCCGAGCGGCAGAATCATCGTCCCGCCGGGAGCGAGTTGCTCCAGCAGCGGTGCCGGAATGTGGTCCACCGCCGCCGTAATCATGATGTGATCGAACGGCGCGTGCTCGGTCAGGCCGAAGTAACCGTCGCCCTCGAACGCGCGCACATTGTCGTAGCCCAGCTCCGCAAGCAGCTCCTTCGACTGGACGTGCAGCCGCGGCCGTATCTCGATCGTAAACACCTCGGCAACCAGTTCCGCAAGCACGGCCGCCTGGTACCCTGAGCCGGTGCCCACCTCCAGTACGCGATCGCCGGCCTGCCGGGCAAGCTCCTGGGTCATCAGCGCGACGATGTAGGGCTGCGAGATGGTCTGCCCGTCGTCGATCGGCAGGGCCGAGTCGCGGTAGGCGCTGCCCTGGATACGTTCGGGGACGAACAGATGACGCGGCACTTTCTCCATCACCTCCAGAACCCGAGGATCGTCGATGTCGCGCCGGCGGAGCTGCTGCTCTACCATGGCGATCCGCGCCCGTACCGTGGCGGCGTCCTCGGTTGCCGACCGGCCTGCCGGCTCCTGACCGACCGCCGGGAGCGGCAGCAACAGCAGTAGCAGCGCTGCGCCGACTTGCGGCGTTGCCGAGGCGCGCCGCCAGCGCAGCCTGCGGAGGCCCGGAATGTGGCTACCGAACAGCATGGCATCAGCAACTATACCCCTCCCCGGGTGCATTCCGGTAGTGTGGGTAGCAGTATGAGCAGACGCCGCCACGGGGGCCGCCCCCCATGAGCGCTCTGCCAACTTGGCGGAAGGTACCCATCTTCCCCGCCAGTGCGCATCATCCAATGTGCGCACGTTGTGCCGGTCATGCCCAGTCACGCCCGCCGCCGCATGTCCTGTGCGAGTTGCGCCACGTCGTCTCGCTTGCGACCGGCGCGGCGCGCGGATCAGCGGATCTTGATCAGGGCGACGATGAACACCAGGGTGATCATCGCCTGCAGAAGCGTGAAGCGCACCAACACCTGACTGTTGGACCAACCGGCGCGGTGCCGGAGATGATCATGCAGCGGGAAGCGGATGTCGTGCAGGATGCGGATCTTGAAGAAACGCAGCAAGGCGACTTTCAGCAGCCCGGTGCCGCCGTTCACCAGCAGCACTCCGGAAACGATAAGAAGCATGAACGGGTTGCCGCTCTTGATGACCAGGATGCCGAGCAGAAGCCCGACGGCACGGGAGCCAGCATCGCCCATCAGCAATTCGCTCGGATGGGCGTTGTACCACAGGTAGCCGATCAGGCAGCCGAGCATGGCGAATGCGCTGATCGCCCAGGTGGCGCCGTCGGAATAGTGGGGCAGCAGCAGGTAGGCGGAGATTTCGTCATGTCCCAGCACGAAGTAGAGCAATCCGCCAAGGGTAACCAGGGCGATCACCGCCAGGCTGCCGGACAGGCCATCGACGCCGTCGGTGCAGTTGGTGGCATTGATGGCGACCCAGAGCAGCACGGTGGCTCCCGGAGTGCATATCCAGGGCGACACCATGATCGGGGTCTTTACAAAGGGCAGCCATACGTGGGTCGGGGCGCCGCACAATACGATGGCGGTCAGCAACGCCACCGCGAAGTCGATCGCTCCCAACCAGTATTCCGAAAGATCGGTGCGGTCATCGAGGAAGCCGGCCACCATCGCCAGCAGTACCATGCCCAGAACGACGAGGTGGTTGCCGTCCCACGGCACGGTGATCAGTGCCACCGCCAGATAAATGACCACGAACACCGCCCCGGCGCTGGTCGGTTTGCCGCGCGCAGCTTCCGTGTCCACGGCGTAGGCTCGTCCCTGATCGCGCGGTAACCGCCCAGCGACTGCCGGCAGCAACCGCCACGTCACCACGCCGGACAGCACGATCGCCGCGCCAGCGAGGAGAATGTGGGACGTGAAGAGGCGAAACGGGCCGTAGAGAGATTGCAGGACCTCGCCGAGGAGGAAGAGCACGCGGGAATGAGCGTAGCGCCCCGCTCCGGCGGTGGTCAAGACGAACCGACAGCGACTGACCTGAGCCACGACGAGCATCGGACGGCCGAGGCGGACCACCACGGGGCGAGACTATCGCAAACGACCGATAACCCTTACCCTGATGCTTCGTCGAGCATATGGGAGAGCATGTCAGTCATCATTGCGGGTTGTGTGTCACGCACACGCTGCACGACGCCTACTCGTTCATCAAGACGCTGCAGCATCGGGGCCGCGACGCCGTAGGCCTTGCCGGCATCGGCCACGATCGCATCGATGCCCTGAAGTGGATCGGCACGGTGGAGACGATGGATCTGGTCGACCTCCACAAGATCATGCCCAGCTCCGGATACCATACCTTCCTGGCACACGTCCGTTATGCCACCAATGGCAGCAAGCAGCGGCTGTTGGTGGACGCTCATCCGCACGTGATCGGCGGCGCCGTGGCGGACAACGGCAGCCACGTCATCTACACCGATTGCGATGCGGTGGCGGTGCACAACGGCCACGTGGAGGATCGGTTTCTGAATGGAAGCGGCAGCGACGGCGCCGACAGTTGCGACACAGCCCGGCTGCTACACCGCTACTGGGAGGAAGGCGAGGTCGAGCTGATGCGCAGCGTGCCCGGCGCCTACACCATGGCAATAGCCGACCGCAGGAGCGGCGCGGTGATGGTGCTGCGCGACCGTACCGGCATTCGCCCAGGCGTGCTCGGCATCAAGGACGGCAAGCACGTGATGGTGTCGGAGGATATCGCACTGCGCAAGAACGGCGGCGACTACCTGGAGGATCTCGACCCCGGAGCGGTGTACTACTTCGACGCTGACGGTGACTATCGCAAGCGTCAGGTAGTGCCGCCGCGACTGGCGTACTGCTTCTTCGAGTGGAACTACTTCGCCGACCGCGACTCGATCATGGAGGGACTCTACGTCAAGAAGCTGCGCCGCGCGCTCGGGGAGATGCTGGCAGAGGAACTGGCGATGGACCGCGTCGACTTCGTCAGTTACTTCCCGCGCGCACCGGAAGATGCGGCCCGCGGGCTGGCACGGGTGTCGGAGAAACCCTTCCTGCCGTTGTTCTACAAGTTGCGCGGCGAGCGCGCGTTTCAGGGGCCGAGTCCCGACGAACGGTCGCAGTCGATTTCCAGCAACATCTACCTGATTCCCGGCGTAGTGGGAGGCGTCCGCGGCCGTTCGCTCCTGGTGGTGGACGACTCGATCGTGCGCGGCAACAATATTCGCCGCGAGCAGGCGCTGCTGGAGGAGATCGGACTGGGCGAGGTGGTGCATGCCCTGTACACGCCGCCGATCGGGATAGTGGGAGACGACGGCGTGCCGCGCGGCTGCCGATTCGGTGTCGACATGCCGCCCGGCGACCAGTTCTTCGCCCGCGACCGCAGCCTCGATGAAATGAGCCAAGCCGCCGGGACCCGCGTCGTGTTCCTGACCACCGAGGGGATGCTCAAGGTGTATCAGCGTCTCGGCATCTCCTCGGACAACCTGTGCACCTACTGCATCGGCGGGCCCTATCCCTATGTCAAGGCCGGGTTTCCCGATGCAACACCGGCGCGGCGCGGGGTCGGGCCGCGGGGCGGG
>CAYFXT010000064.1:0-12675 GCA_964346995.1 uncultured Spirochaetaceae bacterium
TCGATCATGCAGCTCGGCGCGGCGGCGGCGCAGCAATCGGACATCAAGGTGGTGCCGTCCGGCTCGATTCTGCTCGATGCCGCCATGGGCGTCGGCGGGTATCCGCGCGGTCGCATCATCGAAATCTTCGGTCCGGAGTCGTCCGGCAAGACCACCCTGGCGCTGCACGCGATCGCCGAGGCGCAGAAGGAAGGGGGAATTGCCTCATTCGTCGATGCCGAGCATGCGCTCGACCCGCACTACGCGCACTCACTGGGAGTGGACATCGACCGGCTGTGGGTGTCGCAACCCGATCACGGTGAGCAGGCACTCGATATCGTGGAGTCGCTGATCCGCTCCGGGGCGATGGACATCATCGTGGTCGACTCGGTCGCCGCCTTGACGCCACGCGCGGAGATCGAGGGCGACATGGGCGACTCGCACATGGGGCTGCAGGCACGGCTCATGAGCCAGGCGCTGCGCAAACTCACCGGCACGATCAGCAAGTCGGGAACCTGCCTGGTGTTCATCAACCAGACGCGCATGAAGATCGGCGTCATGTTCGGCAATCCGGAGACCACCACCGGCGGCAACGCGCTCAAGTTCTATTCGACGATCCGCATGGAGGTGCGCAAGATCGAGACCATCACCAAGGGCGCCGACAATCCTCTCGGCAACCGGGTGCGGGTGCGGGTGGTGAAGAACACGGTGGACCCCCAATAAAAAAAAAAAGACTTGGAGATCATCTTCGGGAAGGGGATCTCGGCGAGCGGGAGTCTGCTCGACGCCGCGGTAACCAACGGCATCATCGAAAAGAGCGGCACCTGGTACTCGTACGGGGACGACCGCCTCGGTCAGGGGCGCGAGAATGCCAAGAACTTTCTGGAACGGAACGGCGAAGTGCGCACGGCGATCGACGCCCGCGTTCGGGAGCTGCTCTTTGCCGACAAGGAGTCTTCGGCGGCGGGGAGCTGATCGTGGCCCCCCGCCACCGGCCCGCCGATCGAAGATGATGGCGGGGCCCGGTAGGCCACTTCGGGTTGACGGCACGGCCGCCGGACGCGATACCATTCGGCGGTGGCAGAGGTCATGTCCATTCCGCCGGATCCAACAATGCTGGCCACCCCACGGTGTCACCCCGTCGAACGGTGTCGCCCCGTCGGTTTCGTCGTCTTCCGGCTCACGGAGTGACCGTGCCGACCGATCAGGTTATCGGCCGTGCCGCTCCGAAGCTGCCTTTCGACGCAAGTCCCGTGTCCGCGGGTGAGCCGCTCGGCGAGGTCCGCTTCCAACTCCACGATTTCGAGGGGCCCCTGGACCTGCTCCTGCATCTGATCCAGCGCGCCGAGGTGAACGTCTACGACATTCCGATCGCCGACATCACCGATCAGTACCTGAGCTACCTTACGGCCGTCGGCGCCGGTGGCGATGCGCAGCGCCGTCTGGAGCATCTGACGCAGTTCCACGTCATGGCCGCCACGCTGCTGCACATCAAGTCGCGCATACTGCTGCCGCTTCCCTCGCTTGCCTATACGTCCGACGAGCCGTACGAAGATCCCCGCCGGGATCTGGTGGAGCGCTTGCTGGAGTACCAGCGCTTCAAGCGGCTCAGCGAAGTCCTTGCTCGGCAGCAGGAGCAGGCACACTGGATCATCACCCGCACCGAGCCGAAGGTGTTGCCCAGCGCGTTTTCGCACGAGGAGGGTCAGGCAGTGCTGCTGTCGCCGGACGATCTGCTGGCGTCATTCAGGAAGATCGTGGCGACGATCGGCGGTGAGCAGCTCACCAGCCTGTACGAGGAATGCACCGTCAACGAGAAGATCGCACTCGTACACGAACGGCTGACCCTTACCGACGTGTTTGCATTTCGGGAACTGGTGCGTGGCGGTTCGGCAATCGAAATCATCTGCGCCTTCTGGGCGGTACTGGAGTTGGCCAAGAACCAGACCATAGCGGTCATTCAGCGGCAGGCCTTCGCTGCCATCACGGTCGAGCGGCGCCGGTGTGCCGTGCGTGCCTTCGGTCGCGCACCGGCACCGGCGGAGAACGGGACTTGACCGACGCACCGAAGGGAACCGCCACCCGAGGCGAACCCGGGACGCCGGTCGGAGTGGAGCAGCAGAGCAGGCTGGTGGAAGCGATTCTGGTCGTCGAGGCGGAGCCGCAGAGCGCCGAGCGGATCGCCCGCCTGACCGGCGTCACCGCCGACGCGATACGCACGGTGGTTGCGGAAGTACGGCGCCGCTTCTCCGGTTCCGCGCACGGCGTCCAGGTGATGGAGGTGGCCGGCGGCTACACGCTCGTGCCCAAACCGGAACTGTGGCCGTGGCTGCGCCGCCATTACGGGAATCTGTCGCAGGCGAACATGTCTCGCGCAGCGCTGGAGACGCTGGCGATCATTGCCTACTCGCAGCCGATCACCCGCAGCGAGATCGAGAGTATCCGCGGAGTATCGCCGGAGGGGATGATCCGGTTGCTGTCGGAGCGCAATCTGATCCGCGAAGTGGGCCGCAAAGATGCTCCGGGACGGCCAATCCAGTACGGCACATCGGCCGAGTTCCTGCGCCTGTTCGGACTCGGCTCCATCGCCGACCTGCCCAGACTGTCGGAGGCCGACCAGGTACGGTTCAAGCTGTCCGATGACTGACCCGGCACCGGCGTCGTCGCGCATCCCGGTCGCCGATTCCGATGCTGCCGGTGAAGCGTGGCAACGGGTACAGGTGTTCCTGGCGCGTGCGGGCGTGGCATCGCGGCGCGCCAGCGAGCGACTCGTCGCCGGCGGCCGCGTGGCCGTGAATGGCGAGGTGGTCACTGCCCCGGGCTGCAGGGTGACCCCCGGCGATCGCGTAACCGTCGATGGGCGGCTTGTGGACGCGCCGCGCGCCCAGATCTCCCTTGCCCTGCACAAGCCGGTCGGGTATCTGTGCTCCAACGCCGATCCGCGCGGGCGGCGATTGGCGCGCGACCTGCTTCCGGAGACAGCCGGCCACCTGTTCCACGTCGGGCGGCTGGACCTCGCTTCCAGCGGCCTGATCCTGTTCACCAACGACGGTCAGCTCGCGGTGCGCGCAACCCACCCCAGGTTCGGGGTGGAGAAGGAGTACGAGGTGACCAGCGACCGCCGCGTACCGCACGCGATGCTGGAGCGATATCGTGCAGGCTGCCGCATAGCGGGAGTCACCTATACGCTGGCGGACTACCGGCACTGTCCCGGCAATCGGGTCCGGCTCACCTTGACCGAGGGGCGCAATCGCGAGATCCGCCGTGTGTTCAGCCACTTCGGACTGCCGGTACGCAGTCTCGTTCGGCTGCGCGTCGGGCCGGTCGCGGTGACCGGTCTCGCGTCCGGCTGCTGGCGCGCACTGACCGCTGGCGAAGTCGGGTGGTTTCTGCGCCGGTTCCCGCAGGAACCGGGTCGGACGACGATTGCGCCGCGCCGATGAGTGGCTCCGCCGACGCCGCGCAGCCGGCCACGGTGCTCGCCATCGACGGGCCGTCGGGATCGGGCAAATCGACGATCGCCGCGTGCGTGGCCGACCGGCTCGGCACTCGGTGGCTCAGTTCGGGGGCGTTGTACCGAGCGGTGACCCGCATGGCGCTCGATCGGCTCGGCAGTGCCGGCACGGACGATAGTCTCGTCGCCCTGGTGCGGTCGGTGCACTGGACGCTGATCGGCGCGGCGGTGTTCGCCGACGGACGGGAGCTCACCGCGCTGTTGCACAGCGCCGAAGTGGATGGTTTGGTGGCCCAGGTGTCCGCCGTCCGCGCGGTGCGCACGCAAGTCAACCACGTTCTGCGCGTGCGGGTTGCCGGTGGGCGCTGGGTGGTCGAGGGTCGCGACATCGGCACCGAGGTATTCCCCGGCGCGATCGGCAAGGTGTTTCTCGACGCTTCGCCGGTGGTCCGGGCTAGACGTCGGGCCCTGCAGCGTGGGTCCACCGCCGCCGAGGTGAGGCAGATCGCCGCGGATCTTGCGGAACGGGACGGCCGTGACCGGCGCAAACCGATGGGAGCTTTACGGCCCGCGGCGGATGCGAAACTGATTGACACATCGCACTTGACGGTAGCTGAGGTTTGTGAGAAAGTTGTCTCCGTAGTCCCCACTAAGTTCCTCCCGGAGTAATCCTGTTCGCATTATGAGCGACTCGGAATCGGGCGCTTCCAAGCGCCAATCGTTCGAATCCCAACTTCAAGAGCAATACATCACCCGTCTCGATCAAGTTGAAGAAGGGCAGTTGATCACGGGCCACGTGATCGAGGTAGGCCCGGAGACCGTGTTCGTCGATGTCGGTCTCAAGTCGGAAGGCCGCATTCCACTCGACGAATTCGACCAGCCGCCGCATGTCCAGGACGAGGTCAACGTCGTCCTGTTGCGCAAGGAGGGCCGCCACGGCGAGGTCGTGGTGTCCAAGCGCAAGGCCGACGAGCAGGAGGTGTGGCGGGCGCTCAAGGAATCCGGCGAGACCGGAGAGCCGGTGTCGGGTCGCGTGACGCGAAAGATCAAGGGCGGATACGAGGTCGATCTCGGCGCTGCTCTGCGTGCCTTCGTGCCGTTCTCCAAGGTCGACGTGATGCGCGTTCGCGATGAGGACGCGTACGTTGGTCTGGAGACGCGGTTCTTCGTCGAGCAACTGTACAATCGCGGCAAGGTCAATATCGTTCTCAACCGCAAGTCATGGCTGGAGCGGGAGGCGCGGAAGAAGCGCGACCAGTTCTACGAGACTGCCGCGGTGGGCGATGTGTACCGCGGCACGGTGAAGACCTTCACCTCGTTCGGAGCGTTCGTCGACTTGGGCGGGTTCGATGGCCTGCTGCACGTCAACGACATGCGCTGGGGGCACGTGGCGTCACCGAAGGATGCCGTAGTGATCGGCGAAGAGGTGAACGTCAAGGTCATTCGCATCGACCGCGACACGCAAAAGGTCAATCTCAGTCTCAAGCACTTCACGCCCGATCCATGGACGACGTTCGAGGAGCGCTACGCCATCGACGACGTGGTGCCCGGGAAGGCAAGCAAGATCACCGATTTCGGTGCATTCATCGAAATCGAACCGGGAATCGAAGGGTTGCTGCACATCTCCGACATGTCGTGGGTCAGAAAGATCGGCCATCCGCGTGAGGTGCTGGCCGGCGGCGACGAAGTGCGCGTCAAGATCCTCGACTATGACCTGGAGCGTGGCAAGCTCTCCTTGGGCTTGAAGCATGTGCTGCCCAATCCCTGGGACACCGTCGAAGAGCGATTCCCGCCCGGCAAGGTCGTGAAGGGCACCGTGCGCAACATTACCAGCTACGGAGCCTTCGTGCGGGTGGAGGAAGGGATCGACGGGCTGCTGCATGTCGAAGACATGTCGTGGACCAGGAAGGTGCGCAATCCTGCGTCGGTCGTACAGAGTGGTCAGGAGATCGAGGTGGCAGTCGTGGACCTCGACAAAAGGGCACGCCGCATTCGCCTCGGGCTGAAGCAGCTCTCCGACGACCCGTGGGTGGCGCTGACGCGCGCCTTCAAGCGGGGCAGCGTCATCGAGGGCGAGGTGAGCAGCAAGACCGACTTCGGGGTGTTCCTGCGCGTGCAAGGCGGCATCGAAGGGCTCATCGCCAACAACCAGCTTGCCGAGCCGACCGGAGACGCCATCAACAAGGCGCGGGACGGCATCAGCGTCGGCGACCAGTTGAAGGCGGTGGTGACCGAGGTGAGTGCCGACAAGCAGCGTCTATCGCTCTCTCTGCGTGAGTTGCAACGCCGTGAGGAGCGCCAGGAGCTGGTCAAGTATATCCACGACGACGAAGAGCCGGACCGCGTCTCCCTGGGCGAGTACCTCCGCGATCGATCGGCCGATTGATGTACCGGACCGAGTCGGCACGATCACTCCGTGACACGGGCCCACGATCGATGCCCCGGCGGGCGGATATTTTCGCGGCCAGTCCGCACGGCCGCTCCGTGACAGCGCCTGTGTACACCGCCTGCTGGCCGGCGTTTTCGGACCGGTTCTGCAAGGGGTGTGCGGATGAGTAGCGCTCTGTCATCCTCCGGGGGACCGTCGAGCGTCGTCGCGGCGGTGTCGGCATTCGTCGAACGCTACCGGATAACGCTGCTGGTGGTCGCCGGAGCGGTGATCGCCGCGCTCGCCCTCTGGCTGGTGTGGGCGGAACGGGAGCGCAGCGTGGAAGAGAGTTCCGCGCTGCGAGCGGAGCAACTGCAGGAGTTGTTCCAGTCCTGGGACGCGGAGCCTGAGGGCGTACGCAAGACCAACCTGGGAAACGACCTGTTGGCAGAGGTGGAACGCCTGCTGCGGCAGTTCCCGCGGCGCTATGCCGCGCAGCGGGCGCTCTACGTGCGCGCCGAGTACTGGTTTGCGCTACAGCAGTGGCAGGACGCCGCGGCCGACTGGCAGGAGCTGGCCACGCGCTGGCCGGCGAGCTATCTGGCGCCGTTGAGCGTGTTCAATGCCGCGGTGGCGATGGAGGAAGCCGGCGATCCGAAAACAGCCGAGGAACACCTGGAACGGCTGGTTGCCGACTGGGACGGCAGCATTCTGGTGCCGCGGGCACTGTTTTCCATCGGTCGCATGGCTGAGCAGCGCGGCGACTACCAGGCGGCCGAGGCGGTTTACGAACGGGTGACCGACGAGCATGGCGGCAGCAGTTGGGCTACTGTCGTGCGCAATCGCCTCATCGCGCTGGAAACGCAGGGCCACCTGTCCGCCGCAGAGTAGGCAGAGTAGGGGAGTTGGCGCCCGGCATGGCGCTGCGCGGTGCGTTGTTGCTCGCCGTCCTGGTCTCTCTGATCCTCGGCTGCGGCCTCCCCGACCCACGTCCCGGCCTCGCGCCCCCGACCAACCCCGAAGCCAGCGACACCGCAAAGATCTTCACCTTTGCAATGCCGGATTCGCCAGGTTCGACTGATGTGCGATTCCTCGGCGTTGAGGTGTACTACCGCTTCTTCCCGGTCGGGGACCGCGGCGAACCACGAGTGTCATCGCGCGCGGACCTCACCGCACGAGGGTTCGTTCGCCTCGCGAGCGACGACGACCGCAGCGGAGAACCCAACGCGCCACTGATCGAGCCGGCGGCCGGTGCCGTGACCCTGGATTTCGGATCCGTCTCCAATGGTGAAGAGCCGTTCGCATCGTTCCAAGGCAGCGACGACCTGGCGTTGCGTCGTGGAGCGGCTGATGACACTGGCCGGTTCAAGAGGTTTCGGTGCGGCGAGTTCGAGGAGGGAGATCCCGACGTAACGGCCGCTGTCTCGGGTCGGCTCACGGACAACTGTACGCAGGTGCAACTTCAGGCGTACGCGCTCTCCTACGGACGCACTGTCGAGCCCGTCAAGGTGTTGTACAGCGATGCGATATTCCTTGGCGAAATCGTCGTGGCGTTCGGATCCTTTTAGCTCTTCAACGTAATACGCGGGTATGGCAAGCTGCCAGGAACGGGCCGAATTGACCAAATTGATCAACACCGGGCGGGCCGCTGCCTACCGTCGGCGGCATGCTCAGATCCTGTTGGCAGCCGATCAGGGAGAACACGGTCCGGCACTGCATGATCGGCAGATCGTCGAGAAAATCGGCGTCGCGCGCCAGACGGTCGAGAAGGTGCGCAAGAGCTGTGTCGAGGAAGGGCTGGAGGCGGAGTTTGGGACGCCGCCAGCAGCGCACAGCAGCGCAGCCGTGATCGGCACGCCGGTGCTTGCTTGGCGAAGGCGAGGCGCAGTTGCTGGCCATCGCCTGCAGCCAACCACCGCAGAGACGAGCACGGTGGAAGCTGCATCTGTCGGCCGACGAGTTGCAGCGTCGCAAGATCGTGCAGACGATTCCACGAGACGGTGCGCAAAAAACGAGATCAAGCCATGCATGTGGTGCATTCCGCCGCAGCAGGACGCTGCCTTCGTGTGCGCGATGGAGCAGGTCCTTGGGGAGTACACCCGTCGGTATGATGCCGCCTGGTGGAAGAGGACTTTCCCGCGGCGCGGCGGATACGCTGGTTCTGGACAACTTGAGCACCCATAGTGATTCAGTACGTCGAGGTTGGGCTGACGTTCATCGCGATCGGGCTGGCGGCGGCGATCTTCTGCCACTTCGTGCTGCGCCGGCGAGTGCCGGGCGACTTCTGGGGCGCGCTGATCGTGGGGCTGGTCGGCGCGGTGCTCGGCGGTCTGCTGGATCAGGTGCTGACCGGCGTCATCGAGCGGATGTCGAACTTCAATACGGTGAACGTGTTCGTGGCGGGGTTCTGCGCCTTCCTGCTGATCTGGATTTTCTCGCGCCTCAACGATTGACCGCCGCCATCCATGCGCGGGCGCGCCGCACGTGCTGGAGCGGCCGGAACATCGACGAGAACATGCCGCGCACGATGCCGGCCTCGTCGATCAGGTACGTGACGCGGCCGGCAGCGCCGCGCAGCAAGCGCGAGCTGGCGCCGTAGCGGTTGCGTACCGCATCCTCCGGGTCGCTGAGGATGGGAAACGGCAACGAGCGGCGGGCGGCGAACCGGCGGTGCGCATCCGGCGAGTCGCTGCTGACGCCGACCACCTCCGCGCCAGCGGTCGCCAGTTCTTGGTAGGCGTCGCGGAACGCGCACGCCTGGACCGTGCAGACCGGTGAGTCGTCGTGCGGATAGAAGAACAGCACCACCTTGCGGCCGCGCAAGGCGCTGAGCCGCAACCGGATTCCGTCGGCTGCCGAAAGTTCGAAGTCGGGGGCGGGCTCGTTGACCGCGACACTCATGACTCCAGTCTACCGAGCCTGAACAGCTCAGGGAAATCGCACGAATACGATAACCGATAATGCATATTCTGTCTACTTAATGGTCCCGGTGCCGATGGATCCTGACCGTGTGGTCGATTCGGGGGGCATCCCGTGACGCCGCACGGGTACGAGCCGCGTGTGAGCGCTCTTACCACTGGCGGGAATGCACCCCGCGATTCGGTACCCTTTGGCGGTCGTGGGAGGGGGATGCTATGCTTGACGCCATGAACAAGATCGAGCGGATGCATACCATGCTGCGGGGTGAACGCCCGGACCGGGTACCGGCGGGGTTCTGGTTTCACTTTCCGGATTCGGCGGCGGCGGGCCACGAGATGGTGAAGGCGCACGTCGATTACTATCACGCGGCCGATCCTGACCTGCTGAAGGTAATGAACGACAACGGCTACGAGGCGGTCGGTGTCGACGTGGTCGAGTCGCCGGCGGATTGGCGCAAGCTGAAACCGGCGCCGCTCTCTTCGGCGCCCTACCAGGCGCAGCTTGCCGGTCTGCGGGAGTTGGTCGACACGCTGGGGGGCGAGGTGTTGATGGCGACCACGATTTTCAATCCCTACGCCACCGGCAACAAGATCAGCAACAACCAGGTGACCGAGCATCTGAAGGCCGACCCGGAGGCGGTGTCGGCGGGGCTCGGTGTGATAGCGGAGAGCGTGGCCGAGTTCTCGGCAGCGTGCATCGCCGTGGGGGCAGCCGGCATCTACTTCTCCGCGCAGGGCGGTGACGCCTCGCGGTTGACCGCCGAGGAGCACCTGCGGTACATCAAACCGCACGACGTTACCGTGCTGGAGGCGGCTACCGCGGCCGGCGCCACCTGCAATATCCTCCATATCTGCGGCCGGGGTATTCGCCTGGATCACTACGTGGACTATCCGGGGCACACGGTCAACTGGGCGCCGCAGAATGACAACCTCAGTCTGACCGCCGGCCGGGAGCTGTTCCGGCGCCCCATCATCGGTGGAATCGATGAGCGGGGGCCGATCGTAGACGGGTCGCGGGAAGCAGTTACCGCCGAAGTGCAGGCGGCGCTGGCCCAGATGGGCAGTGCCGGGTTCATGGTAGGCGCCGGCTGCACGCTGCCAAGCGACATTGCCGTCGAGCACCTGGTGTGGGCGCGGGAAGCAGTGCTGGAGTAATGGGAGATCCGCTCACCTCGAAGCTCCCCTGCCCCTGGAAGCTGCGAATCGCCTGACGAGACGGGAAGATTCGAACCACGCTACGCCTCAGGGGTAACGGGCGCGGAACTCCCCTACCCGTGCACGGGCGTTGACCTGCAGGCCGCTGCGCTCGCCGCGCGCCAGGAGCTGGTAGCCGAGACCCGCGATCATGGCGGCGTTGTCGGTGCACAGCGCCAGGCTGGGGTACACGGTGCGCACCGGCTCCTGATCCAGCCGCCACCGCAGGTAGCTGTTGGCGGCTACCCCGCCGGCGGCGACGATGCAGTCGATACCGGTTTCGCGGCTGGCCAGCAGTGCCTTGTCCGCCATGATGTCGACCGCGGTCTGCTGGAAGGCGGCGGCGAGGTTGGCCTCGGTCGCCGGGTAGGCGGGATCGCGAAACTGCTCTCGCTGGTGGATCACCGCGGTCTTGAGCCCGGAGTAGGAAACGTCGTAGCGGTGGTCGCCCTTGTGCAGCGAAGGACGGGGAAAGTGGTACGCGGCGGCATCTCCGCCCTGTGCGAGGTTCTGGATTGCCACTCCGCCCGGATAGCCCATCTTGAAATACTTCGCCACCTTGTCGAACGCTTCGCCGCAGGCGTCGTCGATGGTGGCTCCCATTACTTCGATCCGGTCGAACCCGTGTACCTGGGCGACCAGCGTGTGACCGCCGGACAACATCAGGCCGATGTAGGGATAGGGAAGATCGCTCTCCAGGTGAGGAGCGTAGAAGTGCGCCTGCACATGATCGACGGCGATCATCGGCAGGTCTCGCGCCAGTACCAGTCCCTTGGCGTAGGAGAGCCCCACCAGGAGCGAACCGATCAGCCCGGGCCGGGTCGTCACCGCGACGGCATCGATCTGATCCAGGTCGACCGCGGCATCGGCGAGGGCGTGTGCAACGACGTCGTCGATCCACTCCACGTGTTTGCGGCTGGCGATTTCCGGGACCACCCCCTGGTAGCGCCGGTGTTCCTCGATCTGGGAGTAGACGACGTTGCTGCGGATCGTTTGGCCGTCCACCACTACCGCGGCTGCGCATTCATCGCAAGATGTCTCGATCCCCAGGACCGTCACGGAGCAGCGATCGCGGTACCGACACGGTCGGATGTCGATGGTTGACCGGAGAGGCTCACGGCGGTGCTGTCGAATGGTACCAGTTCCGACAGCGGCACTACCATGTACCCCTGCCTCTTCAGGTCGGGATACACTTCCCGCAGTGCCTCCGCCACCTCGCTTACCGAGGAGTGACCGATCAGCACGGCGTAGCCCTGTTTCCGGGCAACGTCGATCCCCTTGCGCAGCGCGCTGCGAATTGCCGCCGGACTACGGTCGTGGTCGAGGAACACGTCGCGCGCCATGAACGGTACGCCGTACTTGGTCGCGTACGCGCCCGCAACGCTGCGTGAGGTGGTGCGGCTGTCGACGAAGAACCTGCCGGTGTCGGCCAGGTAGGCCATGACCGCATCCATGACGCGCCCATCCGCGGTAGTCGCCGACCCCATGTGATTGTTGGTGCCGGCGGCGCCGCTTATGGATGCAAAGTTGCTTTCCAGCAGGTGGAGAATTTCCGCGTCGGACAGCTCGGCGGAGATGGTTCCCGGTCCGGGGTACAGGCCGCTCACCGCAGCCATCGGCAGGTGCAGGATCACCTCATGGCCGTGGGAGCGTATCAGCTCGGCGGCGCTGGCGGAGTGGCGGAGCTGCGGCAACACCGCAAACGTGAGCGGCGCCGGAAAGTCCAGATATGGGCGCAGTTCCTGCAGGTTGTTGCCGGCGTCGTCGATGACGATAGCCAGTCTCGATCCGGGCGGCGCCATGCGTACCGGAGGCGGTTGCAGAGCGGATGGTGCAGCGGACGGTTTCGTGGTTGGAGCCGGAGGCTCGTGGTGGGTGGGCGTCGCGGGCGGCTGCGACCGCGGTCGGTGGTCCGGGATCGTTCCCTGATAGGGTGGCGGCTCAGGCTCCGTTTTCGCCACCGGGGCGATGAGGCGAGCAAGCGGCGGTCTGTTGGTCGCCGCCGTGGGCCGGCCATGGTCGTACGACGGCGGCCGGACCAGCAGTCCGACGAGAATTCCGGTAAGCACGACGATCATGGTCACCAGGGCGACGACCAGCCGCGCCTGCGGCACCAGCGCGGGACTTTTTCTCTTACTCACCGTAGCGGTTCCGCCGGCGCCCGGATCGGCACGCGTCCCCAGTTACCGTTCACGTTTCGTTTATCGGTAACGGGCGGAACACTCATGACCGATCCGCCGCGCGCGGTGTGGTGCCATGCGGCACGATGGCAAATCGATTGACGGGCGCGGCGGGACGCCGGCACACTGTCGCATCGTGTGCGGCCGCTATGCTCTGGACGCCGACAGCGAGGAGTTGATCAATACGTTCGTTGTGGTACGCGATTCCGCTACGCCCGAGACCGAGCGGCGCTACAACATCGCCCCGACACAGAATGTTGCCGTGGTGCTGCACGAGCAAGGCGCCCGACGGCTACGTATGGTTCGGTGGGGCCTGGTGCCGCCGCAATGGTCGGCGTCCGACGCGCGGCGCGCTCCGCTCATCAATACCCGCGCGGAGACCGTGGCGTCGCACCCGCTGTTCCGCAACTCGTTTGCGCGCCGAAGATGCCTGGTCCCGGCGTGCGGATTCTTCGAGTGGCGCCGTACCGGCGCCCGGCGGCAACCCTGGTTCGTGCGCCGTCCGGACGCCGCGCCGCTGGCCGGCGCCGGTATTCATGCCCGGGGGGCACGCGGTGCTCATCCGCCTGGCGGGAGGTGCGC
>CAYFXT010000065.1:0-12592 GCA_964346995.1 uncultured Spirochaetaceae bacterium
ACGCGGAGGCGATCGAGGTGCCCGCCGGCGGCGTCTCCATCCACCACGTGCGCACCTTGCATGGGTCGCTGCCCAACGCCTCGCAGGCGTCACGCCGTCTGCTGCTGCTGATGTACTGCGCGGGCGACGCTTATCCGATCTGGATCGCGGGCGGCCAGATGAGCTGGGACCAGTACCGCGCCACCTTCGTGCGTGGCGCGGCCTCCAACGAGGTGCGCATGACCTCGACCCCGGTGCGCCTGCCGCAACCGCCGCCGATCCGCTCCGGCTCGATCTACGAGACGCAGCGCGAGCTGAAGGGGTCGACCTTCAGGTAGCGGCTGTCAGGCAGGTAGCGGCTGTCAGGCAGGCGGGACCACCCCGGCCTGCAGCGCGGACTGCGCGGCCGCCAGGCGAGCGATCGGCACCCGGAACGGCGAGCAGGACACGTAGTTCATGCCGTGCCGCAGGCAGAAGTCGATCGAGGCGGGGTCACCGCCATGCTCGCCGCAGATGCCCACCTTGAGCTCCGGCTTGGCGCCGCGGCCCCGCTCCACGCCGATGCGCACCAGCGCGCCGACGCCGTCGGTGTCCATCACCTGGAACGGATCCTGCTCAAGCACCCCGGACTCGACGTACTCGGGCAGGAACACGCCGGCGTCGTCGCGGCTGTAGCCGAAGGTGAGCTGCGTGAGGTCGTTGGTCCCGAAGGAGAAGAAGTCGGCGTGGCGAGCGACCCGCTCGGCGGTGAGCGCGGCGCGCGGAATCTCGATCATGGTGCCGATCTGGTAGCGGACGCGCTTTGCGCTGCGCGACAGCACCTCCTTCGCCACCGCCTCCGCGTTTTCGCGCAGCCGGCGCAGCTCCTCCTCGGTGCCGACCAGCGGGATCATGATCTCCGGCAGCACCCTGACGCCGTCGGCGGCTTCCGCGCACGCGGCCTCCATGATGGCCTGGACCTGCATGTCGTAGATCTCGGGATAGGTGATGCCGAGCCGGCAGCCGCGGTGGCCGAGCATCGGATTCATCTCGTGCAGCGCCTCGATCTTGGCCTTGAGCCGGTCGAGCGGCACGCCTGAAGAGGCGGCCAGCGCCTCGGCGTCGGCCTCGGTCTTGGGCACGAATTCGTGCAGCGGCGGATCGAGCAACCGTACGGTGACCGGGAAGCCGTCCATCGCCTGAAAGATGCCGGCGAAGTCTTCGCGCTGCAGCGGCAGCAGCCGGTCCAGCGCCGCGCGCCGTGCGGCGGCGTCATCGGCCACGATCATCTCCTGGAAGATTTCCAGCTTGCCCTCGTCGAAGAACATGTGCTCGGTGCGGCACAGACCGATGCCCTCGGCGCCGAACTCGCGCGCCACCTGTGCGTCGCGCGGCAGGTCGGCGTTGGTGCGGATGCCGAAGCCGGTGCCCGCCAGGCCTTCGCGGGCCGCACCGGCGCGCACGGCGTCGGTCCACTCCAGGAAGGTGGCCAGGGTGCCGGTCACCTTGGGGGTGATCAGCGGCAGCTCGCCGTCGAGCACCTCGCCGGTACCGCCGTCGATGGTCAGCCATTGCCCCTCGCTCACCGCGACGCCGTCGATGGATGCGGTGGCGCCGCTGATCACCAGCTCCTTGCAGCCGGCCACGCACGGCGTACCCATGCCGCGCGCCACCACCGCGGCGTGCGAGGTCATGCCGCCGGTGGCGGTGAGGATGCCCTGCGCGGCGTGCATGCCGCCGATGTCCTCCGGCGAGGTCTCCCGGCGCACCAGGAGCACGCGCTTGCCCCGTGCCGCCCACTCCTCGGCGGCTTCGGCGGTGAACACCACCTGGCCGGTGGCCGCGCCCGGTGATGCGTTGAGCCCCGTGGCGAGTACCGTTGCCGCAGGACGTGCCGCCGGCTTGATCATCGGGTGCAGGCATTGGTCGAGGAGGTCAGCGGTAACACGCCCGATCGCTTCTTGCCGGGAGATCAGGCCCTCCGCAACCATATCCACCGCCAACTGGACCGCGGCGGCGCCTGTGCGCTTGCCGTTGCGGGTCTGCAGCAGAAACAGTCGACCCTCCTGGATGGTGAACTCCATGTCCTGCATGTCGCGGTAGTGCCGCTCCAGGCGCCCGCGCACCTCTTCCAATTGCGCCATCATCTCCGGCGCCGTCTCGCGCAACCGGCTGAGCGGCAGCGGGGTGCGGATGCCGGCCACCACGTCCTCGCCCTGGGCGTTGATCAGATACTCACCGTAGAAGGTGTTCTGGCCGGTGGAGGGATCGCGGGTGAAGCAGACCCCGGTTCCCGAGTCGTCACCGAAGTTGCCGAATACCATCGACTGCACGTTCACCGCGGTGCCGAGCAGGCCCTTGATGTCGTTCAACTGGCGGTAGCGGATGGCGCGGTCGTTGTTCCAGGAGCCGAACACTGCGTCGATGGCCCCCCAGAGTTGATCGAGCGGCACCTGCGGGAACTCTGTCCCGGTGTGCCGGAAGTAGATCTCCTTGTAGGTGGTGATTACTCCGTCGAGGTCGGCGCCGTCCAGGTCGGTGTCCTCGGTCACCCCCTTGCGCTGCTTGGTCTCCTCCAGGGCGTGCTCGAAGGCGCCGTGCGGGACCTCCATCACCACGTCGCCGTACATCTGGATGAAGCGCCGGTAGGCGTCCTTGGCGAAGCGTGGATTGCCCGATTGCTCGGCCAGCCCCTCGACCGCGGCGTCGTTGAGCCCGAGGTTGAGCACCGTGTCCATCATGCCCGGCATCGACTGGGCGGCGCCGGAGCGCACGCTCACCAGCAGGGGATCGCCGGCATCACCGAGCTTCTTGCCCATCATCTTCTCCAGCAACTGCAGATGCTCGGCGACCTCTTCCCTGAGCCCGGCGGGGTAGCTGCGCTCGTTCTCGTAGAATGCCGCGCACACCTCGGTGGAGATGGTGAATCCGGGCGGCACCGGAATCCCCAGGTTGGTCATCTCGGCCAGGTTGGCGCCCTTGCCGCCGAGCAGATCCTTCATCTCGGCCTTGCCTTCGGCACTGCCACCGCCGAAGAAGTACACGTTCTTGGTCGGGTTCTGTGGTTCGGGCATCGGTTACCTCGTTCGATCACTGAGATTTGCAGTGGGGTGGAGAGTCGGAACCGGCACCGGAATGGCCGTGACTCTCCACTACCGTAAAGAGAACAGTGGCGCCGTGTCAACGAATTCAAGGCAGCCGGTGGCGCTCCGCCTCGACATGGGCGCCGCTGCTCCGGCACCATCGAGTCGACCGTGCATCGAACCGGCCGGCCACAACCTTCGCCGGCGTGATGGATCGATGCGAAGGAGGAGGCACGTGAAGCAGAACCACGACCGGTCTACCCGCGACGAGAGGCAGCAGGAGAAGCTGCCCGGATTCCTGAACCGTGTAATTGGCGATTACCCGGAGGTGTGGGGAGCATACCAGCAACTGGGAGATGCCACCGCTGCGGCCGGTCCCCTCGATGCGCAGTCGCAGCGGCTCGTCAAGCTGGCCCTCGCCATCGGCGCTCGCTCCCAGGGGGCGGTGCACTCGCATGCGCGGCGCGCTCTTCGCGACGGGATCCCGGCGGCGGCTCTGCTTCAGGTGCCATTGCTCGCCGTATCCTCGATCGGCTGGTCGGCGGCCATGGCGGCGCTCGCCTGGGTGCGGGACGTGACCGACGCCGCCGGCTCGTGAACCACACGCACCACGATCATCCTCGCCACGGCGTTCGCGGTCGAGCTGATCTACGCTACCCAGTACCGGGAATTCGTCAGCCGCAACGCGGTGACCTGCCTGCGCACGCTGTCGGGTATTCGCGGCGGCATCACCGAGATGCGCAAGGCGGCGGCGCTGTGCGAAGCGTTCGGTACGAGCTGGGAGCCACACGCCTACGGCGGCACCCTCTACCAAGCCGCCAAACACGTCCAGCTTGCCACGCGCAACACGTTGCTGTTCGAGCTGCCGATCGAAGCCGGAGCGGAGGGCCACTTCGACACCGGCACCGCCGAGGTGTTGCCATCGACGCGGACGGCTTCGTGCACGGCCCGCAGCGTCCGGGCCTGGGCCTGCCGATCGACCGGGACCAGGTGGCCGCCGGCACGGACTGGAGATCTGAAGCGAGAGCGGTGGGCGTGTGCACCGTGCGAAACAGCTCGCTCGCCGGCGCCGATGTGTATCAAGTCATGGCCGGCAGTGGGATCGAGGATGCTGTACGTGATTCGCGAGGGATCATTCGAGTTCACCTACTCCGCAGGGCAGGAACCGATACGGCGCTTCCTCCTTTTTCTGGCGGGTACGTCCGAATCTGACGTATCCGGCCCGTATCTTTGGTCAGAACGTGACGCGCGTCAGGCCCGGCCGTACCGTTTCGGCCGCGTCTGACACGGAGTACCGACCCGAGACGACGGGAGGAACGTTCTGACGTTCATTCCCGGTGTCGGCTCGGTGGCCGGCGGCGTCATCTCGGCGTCGACCGCTGGCGTCCTCACCACCGCGCTGGGCGAGGCGTACATCGCCGTGCTCGCCAAGCTGCTCACCGCTGGCGATCCGTCACCGGAGGACATCGCGCGGGAGTTCAGGAAGCGTATGTCGAAGCGCGGGTGAGCGGAGTCTCCGCTACCATGCGCGGCGAACCAAAACGAAGGAGAAGACACGTGCCTTACGACCGGGCGGCGGACATCGTGCGGCTGGCGATCTGGCTGCAGGGGAGCTGGAGCGGCCTGACCCTGGACGACATCCAGCACAAGTTAGAGGTCAGCCGCCGTACCGCGGAGCGCCTGCGCGCCGCCGTAGCGGACGTGTTCGGGGCGCTGGAGATGGTGGATACGGGCGAGGCCAGGCGCCACTGGCGGCTGCGGGCACGGAACCTGCGGCACCTGGTTGCCGTCTCCGCCGAGGAGCTGGCGGAGCTCGCCACCGCCGCCGACGCCCTCGACCGCCACGGCCTGGCGGAGCGCGCGATCATGCTCCGCCGCCTGGATGACAAGCTGCGTGCCCTGCTGGAAGCCGAGGCGCTGGCCGCCATCGAGCCCGACGTGCAGGCGCTGACCGAAGCCGAGGGCCTGGCGATGCGCCCGGGGCCGCAGCCTCGCCTGGACCAGGGCCTGCTCGCGTTGCTGCGCGAGGCGATCACGGCCGGGCAGGTGGTGACGTTCGACTACGCGAGCCGCACGACGGAGGAGCGAGCCCGCCGGCGCGTCGAGCCCTACGGCCTGATCTACGGCAACCGCGCGTTCCTGGTCGGCCCCGTCGAAGGCGAGGCCGGGATGCGGCTGTGGCGCCTGGCGCGCATGAGCGCGGCCGAGCTCACCGGAGAGTCGTTCACGCGCGATCCGGCGTTCGACCTGGAGCGCTTCGCCCGGCGGTCGTTCGGGACCTTCCAGGAAGCGCCGGTCGCGGTGGTGCTGCGCTTCACCGCCAGCGTGGCGGAGGACGTGGCCGAGTTCGTCTTCCACCCCGACCAGACCATGGAGCGCAACGAAGACGGCTCGACGACGGTCCGCTTCACGGCGGGCGGCGTCGGAGAGATGTGCTGGCACCTGGTCACCTGGGGCACTGCCGTCACCGTCGAGCGCCCCGCCAGCCTGCGCCGGCGCCTGCACGAGATGTGCGCCACCCTTGCCGACCACCACGGAGCGGCATCGTGAGCGCGATCGCCCTGCCGGATCACCTGCGGCGGTTCCCCTGCATGCAGCCCTGGATCGGCAGCCGCTACCGACACCCGCGCCACAAGCGCCTGCTGGTCGTCGGCGAGAGCCACTACCTGCCGCCCGGATCGACCATCCAGCACGCCCCCGACCGCTGGTACCGCGGCAGCCAGGCCGATCTGAGCGAGGAGGAGGTCCGCTGGGCCTCCAGCTAGCGCGTCGGCAGCTCGAGCAATCTGCGGGTCGTGGCGGTAAGCACGCGGCGCGCCTGTTCTTCGATCACTACCGTATCCTCGATCCGCACGCCGCCGAAGCCAGGAATGTAGATCCCCGGTTCCACCGTCACTACGTGTCCAGGCGCGAGGATGTCGCTGCTGCCGGCACGCAGCATCGGACCTTCGTGAATCGCCAGCCCGAGACCGTGACCGAGGCTGTGGGTGGGATACTTGCCGTAGCCGGCGGCCACGATGGATTGTTGCGCCGCGGCGGCGATGTCGGTACAGCTTCCGCCGGCATGCAGCGCGGCGATGCCGGCGGATTGCACCCGCCGCACCGCCTCGTAGAGGCGCCGTTGGTGCGGCGATGCCGGGCCGATCACCACGGTGCGAGTGACGTCCGCACCGTAACCGGCGACGCTGGCGCCGAAATCGAAGGTGACCAGGTCGCCGGCAGCGATCACCCGCGTCGACGGGCTCGCGTGGGGTAGCGCAGAGTTGGGCCCGGAAGCCACGATCGCGGTGAACGCGGCCGCGTCGGCGCCGTGCCGGTAGAGTAGTTCCTCCAGCCGCCGCGCCAACTCCCGCTCGCTGATGCCTGGGCGGATCAGAGGGAGCAACTGCGCGAAGGCAGCGTCACTGATGGCGCAGGCGCGAGCGATGGCGGCGATTTCCGCGGGATCCTTGCGCTCGCGCAGGGCAGTCACCGCGCCGCCGGCCGGATGCAGTGCAACGTCCGACAGCCCATTGCTCAACTCGTGGCACAGCGCTACGGTGAGGCCGGCAGGTTCGAACGCCAGGCGCCGCACTGCGGCGCTGCGTAGCGCCGCAGCCAGCGCCGTGGTGGCGGGGCGGCCATGCCGTTCGATGCGCCATCCCGCGCACTGCCGTGCCGCCTGCTCCACGTAGCGGGAGTCGGTCAGCAGCAGCGCCTCGCCGGCGGTGACCACGGCAAAGGCGGCGGAGCCGGTGAATCCGGTTACGTAGCGCAGGTCGAAGTCTTCGAGATTCTCCTGACGGACCAGCAGGAGGCCGTCGACCTGGTCGTTGGCTGCGAGCCACCCGCGTACGGCGCCGAGACGGCCGCCTGTCGATGCGGGCGGACCAACTGATGTCAGCATGGCGCCATTCTGCCATAACCGGCCAATTTGGTGACTGGCACCCCTGGCGCAGGCGTCGAGGAACGGGTAGTCGGCGTAGTCGCCGCCGACGGCGCGGCGGTCGCCTTCGCGGTCGGCAACGCCATGCTGGCCCGCAGGTCGGCGCCCCCATCGACCAGTCCGGGATGCGCGTGGTGATGGATGGCAGCGGCAGCCGCGCCTTCATCGGCGACCGGGAGGCGCCCAGCAACGAGGCGTTCCGGTTCGCCACCGGATAGCCTTCCCTCCTCAGCACGCAATCCCGATAATGCGCGTGTGCCCGAGCCGCACATCCGCCGCCTGTTCCTCACCCTGTACATACCGGAGCTGCTGTACACCATTGGCTGGGGATTGATCCTGCCGGTCCTGCCGCGGCTGGCCACCGGCTTGAGCGGCAGCGTGGCCGGTGCGGCCGGCATCGTCGCACTGATGTCGGTCGGCACGCTGATCATGGACATTCCGGCCGGCATCCTGGCGACGCGTTGGCCGCAGCGCACCCTGGCGCTGACCGTGCTGGGCACGCTGGCCATCGCCGGGTTGCTGGCCGCCTTCGGCGGCAGCGTGCTGCTGCTCGGTGCGGCCGCGCTGCTGATGGGCGCCGGGCGCGGCACCTGGATGGTGACTCGCATGGCGGTGGCACGCGAAACGGTGCCCATCGAGCAGCGTGGGCGGGCGCTGGCCACGCTGGGAGGGGTGAACCGGATCGGCTCGTTCGCCGTCGGCCCGGCCGTGGGCGGCGCGGTGGCCGGCGTGCTCGGCCTGTGGGCGCCGTTCGTGGTGCTCTCCAGCCTGATGATCCTGGCGGGGGCGGCGGTCCTGCGCTGGACGCCACGGCGCCCGCCGCCGGCACCGCTGCGCACCGGCTGGTACCATCCGGTGGCGATCGTACGCGATCACTGGCAGGTATTGCTGCGCGCCGGTCCCGCGGTTGCCGCTCTGAACCTGATTCGCGCCGCGCGCCAGCTCTTCATCCCCCTGTGGGGCGAGTCGATCGGCCTGTCGGTGGCGGAAGTGGGGCTCGCCATGGGCGCGTCCGGGATCGCCGACATGCTGCTGTTCTATCCCACCGGGATGGTGATGGACCGCCTCGGACGACGCTGGGCGGCGGCGAGTTCGATCGCGGTCATGTCCCTGAGTCTGGGGTTGATGCCTCTGGCCGGCAGCTTCCTGAGCCTGCTGCTGATCGGCGTACTGGCCGGCGCGGGCAACGGCCTGGGCAGCGGATTTCTGATGACCATGGGCACCGATCTCGCGCCCAAGCGTGGAGCCGGCGAGTTCATCGGTCTGTGGCGGTTGATAGGGGACGTGGGGACGACCGCCGGTCCGGCCGTGATCGGGGGGGGGGCCGGGATCCTTTCCCTAGCGGTGGCGGGCCCGGTGGCAGGGCTGTTCGGGTTCGCTGGCGCCGCGCTGTTCATCTTCTCCGTCAAGGAGACTCTGCGCCGCCCGTAGCAGTCGCCGGATAACGGGAAGACGATCGCCTTGGCGAACCAGACTTTCGTCTACCGTCGGCTGGGTACGCGCCGCCGCCACCGTGGTAACGGGACGGGAACGCTTACCGTTGTCGCTCGCAGCAAGGCGGCCGCCTCGGAGAACACCTTGCGGAACAGGTTGTCGTGCGGCTGATACAACGCGCGCCATGCCGTGCGCGGGCCAGCGCAGGAGCGGCACGAGTCGCTGTCAACGCAATCGATGCTGCGCGAGCGGGACGAAACCAGCGTTCTGCACTGTCGGCCCAACGGCTTGCTCACCGAGTCTGTCGAGGCGCGAGAGACCTTACCACGCGCTTGATGACAATCCTTACGGAGGCAACACGATCACCCCGTGACATCGAAGACGATGGAATTCGATACAGGCATCGCGTGCTGGCTGGCATTCCAAGACCAGGCAGCCGGATTGCAGCGCTCCTCGGGGTGCTATACGCTCGTATCTGCCGATCTATGAAGGTTCGCTCGGAACATACCGCCACGGACGCAACGCTCGCACTGCGCACGCCGATCTGCGAGCGGCTGGGGATCGAGTGGCCGGTGTTTCAGGCTGGCATGGGATGGGTGGCGCGGGCGGAGTTGGCGGCCGCGGTGTCGGAGGCGGGCGGGCTGGGCGTGATCGGCGCGGGCACGGACATGGCGGCGGACGAGTTGCGGCGTCAGATCGCGGCAACCCGCAGCCTGACCGACAAGCCGTTCGGCGTGGACATTCTGTTCGCGACGGTGCGCGCGGCGGGCAGCGAGGTGGCGCAGTACACCGACGCCGTGCAGGAGATGGTGCGCGTGGTCCTGGAGGAGCGGGTGGCGGTGCTGATTTCCGGCCTCGGCAGCCCGGCTGCCGCCGTTCCGGAGGCGCATGATCATGGTATCTTCGTGATGTCGGTGGTGGGCGCCGTCCGCCACGCGGTCAAGGCGGTGGCCGATGGCGTAGACGCGGTGATCGCTTCCGGATGCGATGGGGGCGGCCACGTCGGCACGATCGGCACCGCGGTGTTGATTCCAGCGGTCGCGGACGCGGTCGACGTGCCGGTGCTTGCCGGCGGCGGACTGGCCGACGGCCGCGCCCTGGCGGCGGCGCTGGCACTGGGAGCGCAGGGCGTATGGATGGGCACTCGATTCGTGGCCAGCGAGGAGGCCCACGCCCACGGCAACTACAAGAGCAGGATAGTGGCGACCTCCGAGGCGGGCACCGTGGTCACGCGCGCCCACAGCGGCAAGCCGTGCCGCATGATCCGCAACAAGTTCACCGACTCGTGGGCGACGCGGCAGAACGAAATCGAGCCCTATCCGCTGCAGGCGCTGCACGTCGGGCACGCCGCCTCCGAACTAGGCCGCCACCGCGGCGACACCGACCACGGCGTGCTGCCGGCCGGTCAGAGTTCCGGCCTGATTCATCGGGTCAAGCCGGCCGGCCAAGTGGTGGGCGATATCGTGGCCGAAGCCGGCGCCGCCCTTGAACGTCTCGGTCGGATCAGTCGGCAAGTCACTTCGTAAACCGCCGGAACCAGGAAACCGGTGCGCAGGGTTCGCCGTCCGGATACTATTTCGTACGAGCACGAACCCCTCGCAGCCGTTGGCCACTTCCTCGCACTTGTCGGTGTATGCCGTACCAGGGGCCGCCCACGCCGCTCCCGGCCGCCAGCACCCGCACCGACAACCCGGGCACCTCACCTGAGCAGTGGGCCGGGGTGCCGGGTCACCTCCATCGCTGTCGCCGAGCCGGCATAGCGCGGTATCACCGGCGCGATCTTGGCCAGTGCCTCCGACGGCCAGCCGTCGTGCTTGCGGTGCATGTCGTCGTGGAACCAGCGTTGGGTCGGCTCTTGCAGGTCGCTGAACAACGGGTAGAACCAGATGGTGATCACCGTCCGTTGCCGATCGGACTGGTTGGCGTGGGCGGCGTGCAGCAGGCGCGCGTCGCCGATCACTACGTCGCCGGCGTTCACGGGTACATCGGCAGCACTATCGTAGTCGCGAAAGCGTGGGTCGTCCGGATCGTCAATGCTGTTGATGTCCCTGGTATGCGCCTCGCCGATGTCGTGCAGCGGATGACGCCGCCGGTGACTGCCGGGCAGCACGCGCAGGCAGCCGTTGAACGGCGTGGTGTCCTCCAGGTAGTACATCAGGAAGATCATCGGGGCGATGGCGCTGTAGGCGCGGGGGTCCTGCCACATCATGCAGTCCTGGTGCCAGTACAGGCGGGGTCCGCCGGGAAACTTGCTGATGATCACCGCCTTCCAGAAGGTGACGTCGGTCAGACCCATCCGCTCCAGTTCGTGCAGCGCCCTCGGGTTGCCGATGATGTCTGCCAGTTCCGGATAGCGATCTGAATCGATCAACGTGCCGGGTGAACGGGTCATCGCCAACCGTTCGGCATCCTGCGCCGCCACGGCCCGCTGTGCGCATTGTCTCGTACGTTCCAGCACGGCCTCGTCGACCACGTCCGGGACCACACAGAACCCGTCCCGGCGTAACTGTTCCAGCCGTTAGGCCGGGGCCCCCCGCGCCCGCCGAACCGTAACCCCCCGCGGGGTAGTGAACAGCATCAAGCCACACCCGGCACCACCATACTATCAGCGCCGGTGACGAGCAACATACGGCGCCGACGGGTGCATTCCCGTCAAGTGGCAAGTGCGCTCACGCGCAGGGCGGCGTCTGTTCGTTCCGAGAACGGACGCGAGGCGCAGCCACGGGCGCGACGAAGGCGCCGAGACTCCATAGGCGCTCCCGGCCTCCCCTGACTCGACGGCCACCACGCTCGCCCGCAGGGTGCGCCGAGACTCCGTAGGCGCTCCCGGTGGCCGTAGCGTTCCTCTCAGGGGCTTCTATAATGCTCGACGATGAAGATTGCCCGTGTCCGTCCCGCCATCCTCAGCGTCGACTTGCCGGACGGCGAGGTGTTCGCCTACTCGCAGGCGTGGTATCGCAAGCGGCGTTCCCTGGTGGTGGAGATCGAAACGGCCGACGGCACCGCCGGCTGGGGTGAGGCGTTCGGGCCGCCCGCCACCAACGCGGCGCTGATCGACGAGGTGTATACCCCCATCCTGCTCGGCCGCGATGCTCGCGACCGCGAGCCCCTGTGGCTGGAGCTGTACAACACGATGCGCGATCACGGCCGCAAGGGGACCGCCCTGGAGGCGCTCAGCGCGGTCGACATCGCCTTGTGGGACTTGGTGGGCAAGCACTTCGGCGCGCCGTGCCACCGTCTGGCCGGGCGCAACTACCGCACCCAGGTCGCCGCCTACGCCACCGGCTTCTACCGCAAGCAGGCGTCCGGCAGCCTGACCGGCCAAGCGCCGCTGCTGGTGGAGGAGGCGTTGCGCTACGTCGCCGCCGGGTTCACGGCGCTCAAGGTCAAGATCGGGTTCGGGATTGAGGATGACGTGACGGTGGTCAGCGCGGTGCGCGAGGCCGTGGGTCCGGAGGTACGAATCATGGTGGACGCCAACCACGCCTATGATCGGGCGGCGGCGCGCGAGGTGGCGCGGCGCCTCGACCACTACGGTATCGACTGGTTCGAGGAGCCGCTGATCCCCGAGGACCAGCGCGGGCTGGGCCGCTTCCGGCGCGAGTCCCCGATCCCGGTGGCGACGGGCGAGGCGGAGTTCGCGCGTTGGGGGTTCGCGGAGCTGCTGCGCCATGATGCCGCTGACATCGTGCAGCCCGACTGCTGCGCCGCCGGCGGGCTCACCGAGGTGCTGAAAATCGCCGATCTGGCCGACGCCGCGCACGTGCGCTGCATCCCGCACGTCTGGGGCACCGGAATCGCCGTCGCCGCTGCGTTGCAGACGCTGGCCATGATCGCGCCGTGTCCGCCCGGCTTGGCGCCGCGCGCGCCGCTGCTGGAGCTGGACCGCACCTACAACCCGCTGCGCGACGAGTTGAACCTGACCCCGCCCGCGGTCGGTCCGGGCATGACGTTCGCGATCCCCACCGCTCCGGGCATCGGCTTCGAGCCCGACCGCCGGGTGCTCGACCGCTACCGGGTGACCGCGTAGGCGCCGGCCGGATCAGGGAGCAACCCGCCGCGCCGGCGACTCCAAGGCCGCCCGCGAAGCGCAGTTCCGAACGGCCGGTCATCGTCGGACGACGACGCTGCTGCAACGCAGGACTATCCCACGCTACGCAATCGTGGGCTATCGTTCGCCGTTCGAGCGATC
>CAYFXT010000066.1:0-12505 GCA_964346995.1 uncultured Spirochaetaceae bacterium
CGTCGCCTCCGTTCCGGTAAGGTGTTCGGCGTCTATCTGGTCGAAAAACCGTTCGGCGTCGCCGGGTTCGCCCACGCCATACCGGTACGCCAACCGGGCCGCCGCCAATCTCGAGCGGGCGATCGTCCGCCGATCGGCGGACGTCGAAGCCGCGCCGGACCGTACGGCCAGCAGGGCGATTGCCTCCGTGTAGGAGCGCAGCGCGCCATCGTAGTCGCGTTCCTCCTCCAACAACACGGCCAAGCGGCTGGTGATCCGCAGGTGAAGATCTCTGGCGGCGCCGCTGGTCAGCGCCCGGCTCGCCGTGAAGCGTTGCACCGCGTGCCGCGCTTCGCCGAGCAGGTAGCGCTCCTGAAAGGGATTACCTCGCGCAGCCGCGACCTCGGCGGCCAGCATCAGGGCTTCCGCGACCAGCGGCGACTCGGCACGGAGCCGTCGCATCTGTCGCAGGTTGGCAGCCGCCGCGTCGTACGCGCCGCTCGCCAGCGCCGCGCGCGCCGCCTCCAGCAACTCTTCCGGCAAGGGATCGCCGCGCAGTTGCGCACCGGCCGCCACGAGGGCGAGCGACGTGCCCCAGACTGCGACCAGCATCGTGCGCATCTCCCGCCGCAACATGCACATCAGCGACGATCGACCAACCACGGCGCGGCGACCCGCGGGACTACCAGTCGAACCGCACTCGACGCGCTGCGGTCAGATCCCTGGTTCCGTATACCAGCAAATTGAAGCGTTCGGGGTGCAGCAGGCGGCTCGTGAGTTCGGCCACCTGCCCGCAACTGATCGACTGCAGCATCTGCGCCGACTGTTGGAACTCCACTACCTGACGAAACATCCGATACTGGCCGGCGATGCGCTTCATGCGCGTCTCCATGTCTTCCTTGGCGAACACCATACTACCGGTAAGATGGCTGATCGCGTCGTCCACCTCGCGCGGCGAGAGCGGCTCGTCGGCGAGCAGATGCAATTCCCGGTTCAGAGCGGACAGCAGCCGTGGTGTGAGGTCGGGGCTGGAGTTGGCGTAGATGCCCCATTTCCAGATGTCGGAGTAGTGACTGCGGAACGATTCGACCGAGTAGCACAACCCTTCATCCTCGCGGATGTGCTGGAACAACCGCGAACTGGTCGATTCGCCGAACGCGGTGGAGAGCACCACGAACGCAAGGTAGGAGGCGGGGTCGGGGCCGGGCTCCAGCGTGGTCCCCACGTAGATCTGCGCCTGCTGGTAGTGGCTGTCGGCGTAGTCCCGCGCCCGATGCTGCGTCGGCGCCACCCGCTCCATCCCGCCGGCCGCCGCGCCGCGCGCTACCAGCCGTTCGACCAGGATCCTCGCCATCCGGTCGAAATCCACGGCACCGGCGGCGGTCACGGTCAGATTGCGCGGGTGATAGCGGGTTGCGTAGAACGAGGCAAGATGCTCGCGCGAGATGCGCTCCACCTCCTGTTCCGCGCCCGCGACCTTCGCCGCAAGCGGGTGCCCGCCCCACATCCCCTCGACGAACCGTTGGTAGCCCTGCTCTTCCGGAGAATCCTCGGCGGCACGAATCTCATTGCTGACCACGACCTTTTCCTTGGCGATCTCAGCCTCGGCCAGAGTGGCCGAGCTGGCCATGTCGCACAGAATGTCCAGGGCAAGGTCGGCATGCGCCGCCGGCAGCGTACAGTAGTAGCAGGTCCCCTCGCGGTCGGTGAAGGCGTTGATGGCGCCGCCGACGCGATCGACCTGAACGGCGATTTCCAACGCGCTACGCCGCTCGGTTCCCTTGAACAACATGTGTTCGAGAAAGTGCGAGAAGCCGCGCTCCTCGCGGCGCTCATCTCGTGAACCGACCGGATACCAGAAGCCGACGGCGCACGTCTCCGTGGTATCCACCGGCTCGCACAGCAGGGTGACGCCGTTGGCGAGCGTCCCCTGCTCGATCAATCGTCGCTCCGGCGATAGTCGCCGTTACGGTCGCGCCGCGGCGGACGCGGCCGATCGAATCGCGGCCGCCCACGAGCGCCGTCGCGCCGGCCACCGTCGCGGGCGCGCCCGCCGTCCCGCCCGCGCCCGCCGTCGCGGCGGCCGCCGTCGCGGTAGCGCCCGCCGTCGCCGCGACGGCTGGCGAGTGCCGGCCGCGAGTCGGCGAACCGGCCCACCGGCAACTCGTCACTGTCGAACGCCTCGGCATTGGCAAGGTTGGCGCGCCCGAGGCGATCGATCTCTATCAGACGCACCTTCACTTGTTGACCGATCTCCAGGACGTCGGACACCGACTCCACGTGCTCCCGCGACAACTTGGAAATGTGCAGCAGTCCCTCCTTGCCGGGGAGAAACTCCACGAAGGCGCCGAAGTCCATGATACGCTTCACCACGCCGTCGTAGTCCTTGCCGACTTCCGGCTCTTCCACGGCGGCTTCGATCAACTGCAACGCCTTCTCGGCGCCCTGTTTGCGGCGCGCGTAGATCAGTACCGTGCCGTCGTCGCGAATGTTCACGTCCGCGCCGCTCTGCTCGGTGATGGCGCGGATGTTGGCGCCGCCGGTGCCGATCACGGCGCCGATCTTGTCCTCGGGGATCGAGGTGGACAGGATCTTCGGCGCATGGTCGGAGATGTCCCGTCGCGGTGAGTCGATGGTAGCGGCCATGATCTGCAGAATCTTCAGCCGCCCCGCCTTCGCCTTCTCCAGGGCCTGCTGAAGCACGGAACGATCCACGCCGGCTACCTTGATGTCCATCTGGAACGCGGTAATACCGTCGGTGGTACCGGCGACCTTGAAATCCATGTCGCCGAGGTGATCCTCCTCGCCGAGGATGTCACTGATCACCACGTGGCGCGAGCCGTCGGTCACCAGCCCCATGGCGATGCCGGCCACCGATTTCCTGATCGGGACGCCCGCGTTGAGCAGACTGAGCGTGCCGCCGCACACCGACGCCATCGAAGAGGATCCGTTCGACTCCAGAATCTCGGACACCAGGCGAATCGTGTACGGGAACTGCTCCTTGGTCGGTATCACCCCTTCGAGCGCCCGCTCGGCCAAGTGACCGTGCCCTACCTCACGCCGGCCGGTTCCAAGGCGGCCGGTCTCCCCCACCGAGAACGGCGGGAAGTTGTAGTGCAGCATGAAGCCCTTGCGGGTATCTTGATCGGTCTCCAGTGCGTCGAGGATGCGCAGCTCATCGCTCTCGCTGCCCAGCGTGGTGAGGGCAAGCGCCTGCGTTTCGCCGCGCGTAAACAGGGCCGCGCCGTGCGCACGCGGCAGCACGTCGATCTCGCAGCTTATCGGGCGAATGTCGTCCGGACCGCGCCCGTCGGTTCGCAACCGCCGGTCCAGGATCGACTCGCGCACCACGTGGGTCTCCAACTCCTCCAGCAGAGCATGCACGCGGGCATGATCGTCCTCGCCGACGCGCTTGCCGAACCGATCCAGAGTGGCGCCGCCAACCTCCTTGATGGCGGACGAGCGCTCGAACTTGCCCTTGACGAAGCACGCCTCCGCCATTTTGGGAAGCGCCCACTGCCAGATTTCGTCACCGATGGCGAGCGGCGGATCGACAGGCGGCAGCGGCAGCTTGTCGCCGCTCCCGGCGATCCCGGCCAGCTCCAGTTGCAGCGCGCACAGTTCCTTTATGCGCTCGTGCGCCAGGCTGATCGCCTCGACCATGCGCTCCTCGGAAGCCTCGTCGGCTCCCCCCTCGACCATGGTGATGCCGGTGGCGGTACCTGCCACCACGATCTCCAGGCCGGCCCCCTCGCGTTGTTCGTAGGTGGGGTTGACCACCAGTTCGCCATCGACGTCGGCAATGCGTACGGCGCCGACCGGGCCGTCGAACGGGATGTCGGACACCGTGACCGCGGCCGATGCGGCAACCATGGCCACCACATCGGGTGGATTCGCCTGATCCGCCGAGATCACCGTGGGCACGACCTGAATGTCGCGCTTGAACGCCTTGCTGAACAACGGCCGCAGGGGACGATCGATGAGCCGCGAGACCAGGATCTCACGATCCTTCGGACGGCCCTCGCGCTTGAAGATCGAACCCGGGATCTTGCCGGCGGCGTACGCCTTTTCGTTGTACTCCACCTGCAGCGGGACGTAGTCGAGCCCCTCTATCGTCTTGTCCGAACAGCAGACGGTGGCCAGCACCGCCGATCCGCCGTACTCGGCGTACACCGCGCCGTTGGCCTGTTTCGCCATACGCCCGGTTTCCAGTATCAATTCCGCGCCGCCGATCTGGCAGCGTACTCTTTGGATCATGTAGTAATTCCTTTGCTTGCGTTGGCCTGAAAAGACGCCCTGAATCAGCGGCGCAGGCCGAGATCCGCCAGGGTCGCACGGTAGCGCTCCGGGCTGGCGTTGCGCAGGTAGCGCAACAAACGGCGCCGTTTGCCGACCAGCTTCAGCAGGCCGCGGCGTGACGCGTGGTCCTTACGGTGATCGCGGAAGTGCCCGGTCAAATGCTGAATGCGTCTGGTAAGCAGGGCAATCTGCACTTCCGTACGTCCGGTATCCGTTCCGGGCTCCTTGTCGTGGGCGCCAAACCTGCTGATTATGGCAGTTACTTCCTGAGAGTCGAGAGCCAATGTTCTTACTTCTCCTGTGTTCCTGATGGTGCCGTTCCAGGGCCCGGTATTCCTCGGCCCGGTATTCCTCGTTGACCCGGCACCCCTCGCTGCACGCGCCGGTGAAACCGCAGACCAAAGGGTACCTCGCGCACGCCCTCCGGCAATCTGCCGCACAAACCGTCTTCCGTTACCTCGGCAACGGTGGCCACAGTATCCCCTTCTGCGAACAGTGCGGACACTGAGTAGACACCCGGGCGGGGAAGGATCTGCTCCACCATCTCCGTGGCGACGAAGAACGTTCGGCACCCGGCTCGAAAGTGCGCGTCGACCGGCGATGCCGGCACGTCGATTTTCATCGCCTTCCGGGTCACAGAGCAGCCGCACCGCCGCTGCGCGAGGAATTCTGCAAATGAAATCTTGTCAAGTGCAGCGCGAAGATCAACCTCGAACGGACGGCCCATCATTTCCTGGGTCGCTACGAAGTCCCCTTTCCGCACAGCAGCGCGGATCCTGGTGCTGCTTACGGCAGAGCCGCCCACGATCACCGGAGGCACCGCTACGACACGGACTCCGGCGGGCGCCAATAACCGTCGTAATGCTGCTACGTCGGTGTCTCGTCCGCGGCCGCAACGAAAATCCTCACCGACCACCAAAGTCTCGAGAGCTACGCCACTTTGCAGGGTAGCGATGAACTCCCGCCCCGTTAGTCTACTAAAACCGGTGGAAAAGTCAATCAGCACCAGATGGGTAACGCCCCGACCGGCAAGCTGCGCCTGACGCTGGCGCAGCGTGGTCAGGACACCGGGATGTTGACCGGTCAGCACCGCGCGCGGGTGCTGACGGAAAGTCAGTACCGCATAACTCGAGTGCGCGTCTGGTCGCCGCCGACCGGCGCCCGCACGGTTCGTGAGCTGGCACAGGATCTCCTGATGACCAAGGTGGATACCGTCGAACGTGCCGATCGTAAGCGCGGCCGGACCGGAGATCGCACCGCTGCCTTCGACCAGTCCGGACCAGGTCGTGGTCAGCACGGGGCGCACTCAAGGATCGACAAACACACCTGCGTAGCTCCATCCATAGCGCCGGCCGGCGCGGCGGGCCGCACGTGCGCCGGGGAGCGGCGCCGGACCGGGGTCGGGGCGCCACTGCAACACCGCCAGCAGACACCGGTCAGTGTCGAACGCCGCGTAGTAATCGGCACCGGGCACCGGATCGCTGGTGAAGAAAGCCTCGCTTACCGGCCGTCCGCTTACCAGATGATGGCGGAACGGCGCCCGCACCGTGACACACACTACGCCGGGCAGTTGGCTCAGAAACTCCGCCGGCGGCAGTAGCCGGTCGGGGCGGAACGTTTCCGGAGCAACCGCTTCGCGGACACTGAACGGTCCGATGGTCAGCCGCCGGAGCTGCACCGCGTAGGCGCGCGAAGCTGCGGCAGCACCGAGGTCGCGGGCCCAGGAACGCACGTACGTGCCGGAGCTGCAGGTCAGATCCAGCGTCAATTCGGGCGCCTGCCAGTCGACTACCTGGGCCGCGGCTACGGTTACCTCCCGCATCGGCAGCCGTGGGCGCTCCCCGCGTCGGGCCAGGGAATAGGCGCGCCGGCCGCCTACCTGCACCGCGGAGTACGCCGGCGGACGCTGGCGCATACGACCGACCATGCCGGGCAACACGTGCCGGATCTGCTCCAGTTCCGGCACTGGCGCTTCACCCACCACCCTTCCCTCCGGATCCAGGGTGTCGGTCTCGCAGCCGAAGCGGATGGTAACCCGGTAGCGCTTCTGCAGCCCGCTCAGCAACCGTGCCAGTCGAGTGGCGCGTCCGGTGACGGCGCCGAGCAATCCGCTGGCAAACGGATCGAGCGTCCCTATGTGCCCCACGCGTCGCGTACCGAGCACTCGCTTGAGGGGGCTCAGACACTGGAAGCTCGACAATCCCTCCGGCTTGTCCAACAACGCCAGTCCGTCGGTTTCGGAGGTGCGGTGACCACCGTGCCGGTCAGCGGCCTGCTTCCCGGATCTTCTGGGTGACGCGAAATCCATCCGATATCGATGAGTCGGCGATGAAGCGCAGCTTCGGCGTGTGACGCATGCGGAGCTGATTGCCGATACGGGCCTGAATGAATCCGGCGGCGTGGTTGAGAGCGGCTACCGTGGCATGGAGCACCTCAGGAGCACCGAAGTAGGACACGTAGATGCGCGCCGAGGTCAGATCCCTGGCTGCTCGTACGCCGACGACGGTAATCAGCGATTCGATGCGGGGGTCCTTGAGCGTCTTGCTGCTTATGAGACTGCTGATCTCGGCGGCGAGAAAGCTCTCAACCTTTCGACGCCGCAGCTCCGACATGCTGGAGGCGCCGTTCCCGCGCCGGGTGACCTGAGGTGCCGTTGGTCGTGGGCTCGCCGAGCTTCTTCGCCACCGAGCGTTGTTCGATTACTTCGATGTTGTCGCCCACCTTGATGTCATTGAATCCTTCGACACGGATGCCGCACTCGAAGCCCGCATCCACTTCGCGCACATCGTCCTTGAAGCGGCGCAAGGTCACGATTCTGCCGCGATAAAGGGGGCGGCCATCGCGTGTCACCTGCGCCAGCGCGCCGCGTCGCACCGTTCCCGACTGTACGTAACTGCCCGCGATGGTGCCGACACGCGAAATGCGGAACAGCTCCCGCACCTCGACGTTGCCCACGGTTTCTTCCACGATCTCGGGAGCCAACAATCCTTCCATGGCGGCGCGGATATCGTCAATCACCTCGTAGATGATGTCGTACTTGCGGATCTCCACCTTCTCCTGGTCCGCCATCGCCTGCGCGTTGGGCGTGGGACGGATGTGGAATCCGATGATGATCGCGTTGGACGCAGAAGCCAGTGCCACGTCGTCCTTGTTCACCGCACCGGCCGCCGAGTGGATCACCGTGAGCTTGATCTCCGACGTGCTGAGTCGCTCCAGGGCACTGCGCAACGCTTCCACGGAGCCGTGCACGTCGCCCTTGATGATCAACTTCAACTCTTCTACATCGCCCTCGCTGATCTGTTCGTAGAGGTTATCGAGGGTCACCTTGGTGACGTTCTGCGCCTCTTCCGCTTTCTTCAGTTCCTGCCGCTTGGATCCTACCTGGCGGGCGGTCTTTTCGTTGTCGGTCGCCTGGAACGGATCCCCAGCCTCCGGCAAACCGCTCAGTCCCACGATCTGCACCGGTTGGGCCGGCGTTGCCTCGGCAATGCGCTCTCCACGGTCGGTGAACATGGCTCGCACCCGGCCGGGAAACACGCCACCCACGAAGGAATCTCCGGTACGCAGGGTGCCCTTCTGAATCATCACGGTGGCGACGATGCCACGCCCGAGGTCCACCGCCGACTCCACCACGCGTCCAACGGCGCGCGCCTGATAGTTCGCCTTGAGCTCCAGTAACTCAGCCTGCAGCAGGATGTTCTCCAGCAGCTTGTCGATTCCGCGACCGTGCAGCGCCGAGATCTCGTTGAACAGGGTACTCCCGCCCCACTCCTCGGAAATGAGATCGTGGCCGGAAAGCTGCTGGCGCACGCGTTCCGGGTTGGAGTCGGGCAGATCGATCTTGTTGATCGCGACGATGATCGGCACGTTGGCCGCCTTGGCGTGGTTGATCGCCTCGATCGTCTGCGGCATCAGGCCGTCATCCGCGGCCACTACCAGCACGACGATGTCGGTGAGCTGTGCACCGCGCGCACGCATCTCGGTGAACGCGGCATGCCCCGGAGTGTCGAGGAACGCAATGCGACCGTGCGGGGTGTCTACGGAATAGGCGCCGATATGCTGCGTAATGCCGCCCGCCTCGCCATCGACGACGTTGGTTTCGCGAATCGCATCGAGCAGCTTCGTCTTGCCATGGTCGACGTGCCCCATGATGGTGACGATCGGCGGCCGCGGTTTGAGATTCTCTTCGGTGTCCTCGTCTTCCTCGATGACGGTTTCATCGAACAGCGAGACCACGTTGACCTTGGAGCCATATTCTTCCGCCAACAGCGTGGCGGTATCGGAGTCGATCTGCTGATTGATGGTCACCATGGTACCCATGGCCATCAGTTTCGCGATGAGATCGGACGCTTTCAGATTCAGCTTGCGCGCCAATTCGGAGACGGTGATGACCTCCAGAATGTCGATCTCCTTGGGAACCGGATTGGCAACCGGGGCCGGCTTCTTCCTGCCCAGGGTGAGCTTCTCCTCATGCTCCTCCGGACCGATGTTGTAGCCGAGACTGCTGCGACGCCGGGTACGGAAGAACTTCTTGCCGCCGGTACGTCCATCCGGCGGCGGTCCCGTCGGCGCTCCGCCGGGCCGCGGCAGACCGATCCGTGGGCCGCCCCGCCCCGGAGCGCCACGGCCGGGAGCGGTACGACCAGGGCCAGCACGACCGGAAGCCGTACGGCCACGTGGCGGAGCGCCGCCGCCGACGCCGGGGCGCCGTGCGCCGCGTTCGGCGGGGGGCCGGCTCCCCGGTCGGCCGGGCGCCGTACTGCCGCGGTTCGTCGAACGCGACGTCGTGCGGCGCGTAAACCGATCGCGAAAATCAGGAATCGGCTGATCGCTGTCACGGGCCCGTGAAATAGGCCGCAACGGCTGTTCGGCCGCGCGGATACGGTCCGCCGACGAGGTGAGCCGACGGCCGCTGGTGCCGGTACGCGGCCCGTCGGCAGGAGCGCTCTCCGCGCGCCCCGCCGCGCTGCGCCGCACGCCGCCGGAGCCACTCGCAGATCGGGGATCGTGCGCGCGTGCCGGAGAACGATCTCCCTGGGCAACCGGGCCAGGTTGCGGGGACCTGTTCGATGCGCCGCCCGGGTGCGGCTGCGCAACCGTTGGCGCCGCCGCGCCCTGCCGTCTCTCCGGATTCTGCCGTCTCTCCGGATTCTGCCGTCTCTCCGGATTCTGCTGCCCGGCCCCACTCTGCCGCGCTGCCCGCGGCGTCGGCGCGGCAGGTGGAGGTGGTTGCCGGCCTGCTGCGCGCCTGTCGCTCGCCGGCGGCGACGCGGGACGAGAGCCGGGAGTCGGGCCGGGGCGCTCTCGTGTCGGTGCGGGCTTGCCGTGCGTTACCACGGCGCCCGGCTTGCCGCCGGCCACCTCGGTGCCACCGGCCTGACGCGGGGTGCCACCGGCCTGACGCGGTTCGGTGGGCTTGGTGGCGACAGGCCCGGTACCGGCCGGGGGAGGACGGCGCTTGACCACCACGGTACGGCGCGACTTCTTGACCACGACGATACGCCGGCGCTCACCGGAGCGCCCCCCGGCCGACCGGGCGGAGTCCGAACCGACGGCGGGGCGACTCGCTCCTGCAGCGGAACGCGTGGCGTCGGCGGCAGACTCATCGGAACGTGGGGCAGCCTGCGCCGCCACTATCTGCTCCGGTTTGCGCTTGATGAGAGTGGCCCGCGGACGCCGTTTCTCTTCCGTGTCCGGTTGCTCGGGCGATGGTTGCGGGGATGCTTTGGACTTCTCGTCGCTCATTCTCTGTTTGTCTGATCCTGTGCCGGCCGTGTCACAGGTGACGCAGGCACGTCGGCAAGGCGAAAGTATCCGGCAAGGCAAGCACTGCTGTCAATCGTCGACGAAAATCGTTGAACCCTAATCGATTTCCTCCGTCTCAGGGTCGCCCTCTTCGTCCACAACTTCCACATTTTCCTCGATTATGCGCAGCAAGGTCGCGACGTCAGCATCGGAGAAGCCCGCGACTAGTGCGAGCTGTTCCTCACTCATCGACACCAGTTCCACCACGTCGTCGAGACCGGCGGCGCGTAACGCGGCACCGATCGCCTTGGGCATTCCGGGGAGCTCGCTCGCCTTCACCACCCGGTAGGCCTCATCATCGTCCTCTTCGTCCGGCGGCGCCATCTCCGGCTCCACACCGGCGCTCCCAGGCTCGGCGGTACCTACCTTGGCATCCTCACGCGCCGCTGCCTGCTCATCCGCGGGCGACACGCCGGACTCCGAAATCGCGGGCTCAACCTCCTCCGCCGCTACCTCGTCGACAATCTCGACGTTTTCCTCGATGAGTTTGCGCAGGTCGCCCACATCTCCCTCGGACAGCTCCGGCACGGCGCGCAACTGTTCCTCGTCCATCGCCACCAGCGTCTCCAGCAGCTCGACCCCGGCCGACTTCAGAGCCGCAGCCACGCGCGGTACGATGCCGGGAAGCTCGGCGACATCGGTGATCTCCTCCTGCACGTCGCCGAACAGCGCCGCCGCAGCGCGCTGCGACTCGGCGCCGATATTCATCTCGTTGACCTGTACGCGCGTGCGGACGTCGATGCTCCAGTCGGTAAGCCGGTTCGCCAACCGGACGTTCAGGCCCTGTTTGCCGATCGCCAGGGAGAACTGGCTCTCCGGAACTACGGCGAGCGCCTGCCGCTTCGCTTCATCGAGAATGATCACCTGCTCCACCTCGGCCGGCTTCAGCGCCTCGGTGATGAACGACCGTACGTCCGGGTCGTAGCGCAGGACGTCGATCTTTTCGCCCTCCAGCTCGCGAACCACGGTCTGGATTCGCACCCCGCGCATGCCGACGCAGGCACCCACGGGATCCACGTCGTCGCGGGTGGAGTACACGGACATCTTCGTACGGTAGCCGGGCTCACGCACCATTTTGTGAATCTCGATGGTTCGGTCGTAGATTTCGGGAACTTCCAGCTCGAAAATTTTCTTCACGAACTCGGTGTGGGTGCGCGTGAGCACGATCTGCAGGCCGAGCGCCGACTTCTCCACTTCATAGATCATCGCGCGCACGCGATCGTTGGCGCGATACACTTCGCGCGGCGACTGATAGCGGCGCGGCAGAATGCCCTCGGTGCGGCCCAGATCGACGAATATCGTGCCGTTGCGCTCGCGCTGATAGTAGCCTACGATCAGCTCCCCCTCGCGATCCTTGAACTCGGAGTAGAGGGTGTCCTTCTGAATCTCGCGGAGCGACTGGCGAGCCTTTTGCTTGGCGCTCTGGATCGACACCCGATCGAAGTCTCGCGGATTGAGCTCGATCAGCAACTCGTCGCCAAGCTCGGCGTCGTCGTTGTACGCCAGTGCTTCCTTGAGCGGGATTTCGAGGGCCGGATCGTCGATCTCGTTATCCGGAACGATCCTCTTCTGGGCGTAAATCGATACGTCGGACGCATCCTCGGCGAAGCGGACCACCGCGTTGTCGATGGTGCCGTACTTACGCTTGTAGGCTGCCAGCAGCGTATCCTCGATCGTGTGCATGACCAGCTCTTCGGAGATGCCGCGCTCCTGGACGAGCTGACGGATGGCCAGTGCCATTTGACTTGACATGTGCTCCTAAGGACTCCCTCTCTCAACTCCGGTGAGCTGTGCTCGCCGGATCGTCTCTACCGGAATGGTTTCCTCCCGATCCGCCAACTGCAACGTGACCGTATCTTCGGTCGCGTTCGCGATTACCGCCGGCTCCCACGCCGCCGAGCCGACACGCAGGATCCGGACCGCCTTGCCCGCGAAGATCGCGTACTCGCGGGGTGAGCGCAGGACTCGCTCGATGCCGGGCGAACTCACTTCCAGCGTGAGGTCCTCCAGATCGACGCCAGCCGCGTCGCTGAGCAGCGGCAACTGGAACTGTATCTCCCTCGTCAACCGCGCCAAGGCTGCGGCATCCATGCCAACCGTGCGATACACGACAATCGCCAGCCGGCGGGCGCGCCGGCTACGCTGGAACTGCAATTCGACACACCGGAACCCTGCTGCCGCTACGACCGGTTCCAGTACGACCCAGAGGTGCCGATCCAAGATATCTCGCGCCGTCTGCATGGAAAACAAAAAAGGAGCCGCCCTGTCGACTCCTTATGCACTTGCCCTTAGAGTTCCTGGTTAAAGCTAGCCAGTTTGTAGCCGTATGTCAACCGGAACCTCGGCCGGCCAGCAATTCTCGATGAACGGCGGTAGCGGTCCGAGATAGGCAGTCTGGGGGTAGCCACGCCCCAGTGGCGGC
>CAYFXT010000067.1:0-12314 GCA_964346995.1 uncultured Spirochaetaceae bacterium
TCGAGACCATCATGGTCAACTGCAACCCGGAGACCGTCTCCACCGACTACGACACCTCCGACCGTCTGTACTTCGAGCCACTCACGGTGGAGGACGTGGCCAACATCTACGACAAGGAACGCCCGTCCGGAGTGATTCTCCAGTTCGGCGGCCAGACTCCGCTCAACATGGTGCATGGCCTGGAGGCGCTGGGCGTGGAGGTGCTCGGCACGCCGATCGACGCCATCGACCGTGCCGAGGACCGCAGCCGGTTCCGCACGCTGCTGCAGGGTCTCGGGCTGCGCCAGCCGGAGAGCGGCATTGCACACACGGCAGAGGAGGTGCTGGCCGAGGCGCGGCGCATCGGCTATCCGGTGCTGGTGAGGCCCTCCTACGTGCTCGGCGGGCGGGCGATGGAGATCGTCTACGAAGACGCCATGGTGCGTGACTACATGGCGCTCTACGCCGAGCAGATGGGCGGCCACGACCGGCAGCGGCCGCGCCCGATCCTGGTCGACAAGTTCCTGGAGGAGGCGATCGAGATCGACGTCGATCTGATCGGCGATGGCGACCGGTTCGTGGTGGCCGGCGTGATGCAGCACATCGAAGAGGCGGGCGTGCACTCGGGTGACAGCGCCTGCTGCCTCCCGCCCCACTCTCTGCCGCCGGCGGTGGTCGGCGAGATCAGACGGCAGAGCGTGGCGCTCGGGCGCGAGCTGGGCATTCTCGGGCTGATGAACATCCAGTTCGCGGTGCGCGACGGGGAGATCTACGTGCTGGAGGTCAACCCACGCGCGTCGCGCACGGTGCCGTTCGTGTCCAAGGCGATCGGCGCGCCGCTGGCCCGCTTGGCCACCCACGTCATGTGCGGCGCGCGGCTGGATGATCTCGGCCTGGTGCGCGACCCCGATCCTGCCAACTACGCGGTCAAGGAGGTGGTGCTGCCGTTCGGCAAGTTCCAGGGTGCGGAGGTGGCGCTTGGACCGGAGATGAAGTCCACCGGTGAAGTAATGGGCATCGACCTGAGCTTCGGGAGAGCGTTCGCCAAGGCGCAGGCGGCGGCCGGCGTGTCGTTGCCGCACTCCGGCACCGTATTCATGAGCGTGCGCGACGCTGACAAGCCGGAGCTGACAGGGCTTGCCCGTACCCTGGAGGAGCTCGGATTCGCCCTGGCGGCCACCCCCGGCACCGCGGCGGAGCTGGCCAAGGGCGGGCTGGCGGTGCGCCGCCTCGCCAAGCTGGGTGACGGCGGGGCCTCCGTGATCGACCTGATGGAGGCGGGAGAGATTCGGTTGATCATCAACACACCGAGCGGCAAGCGCCCGCGCGCCGACGAGAACCGCATCCGCCGCTTCGCGCTGGCGCGCGGCGTGCCGTGCATCACCACCATGGCCGGCGCGCACGCCTCCGTAACCGGCATCGCCGCCGAGCGGAAAGGGAACCTGCGCATTTGGGCGCTCCAGGATCTGTAGCGGGGCGATCTGCGGTTGCACCGGTCCAGGAGCGCTGCCGCGTGCTGGCCAACCGCGTCGTGGCGCCGGAACACAACCTGCTGACCGTGGCCACGCGTGAGATCGGGCGGCGCGCGCGTGCCGGGCAGTTCGCCCAGATCCGGGTTCCGGGCGGTGCGGTATTCCTCCCGCGGCCGTTCAGTTTCCTTGCCGCGGATGCCGACCGGTGCATGTTTCTGTCGCGGGTGGTCGGGCCCGGAACCCGCGCGTTGGCGCACGTGCCGGCAGGCACCGAGCTGGAGTTGCTCGGACCGCTCGGGCACGGTTTCGAGCTGGCCGCGGCTGCGGCGGGCGAGGTGATCCTGGTAGGGGGTGGGGTGGGTGTGCCCCCGCTGGTGCACGCCGCGGCCGAGCGGGCGCCGGTGACCGGCACCGCGCTGATAGGCGCCGCCCGCGGCGAGCTGCTGCTCTGCGAACAGGAGTTGGTCGCCCTTGGTTGGCGGGTGCAGGTCGCCACCGACGATGGCTCGCGCGGCCATCACGGCTTGGTCACCGAGCTGCTGGAGCAGGCGCTGGCGCGCGCGGCTCGGCCCCCGATCGTGCTGGCATGCGGCCCCCATCCAATGCTGCACCGCTGCGCCGATCTGGCCTCCGCGTCTGGCGCGGCATGCCAGGTGGCGTTGGAGGAGCCGATGGCCTGCGGCTTCGGCGTCTGCCTCGGCTGCGCCATCCGCGTCCGCCCCCCCTCTGTCGACGCCCTGGCCGGCGCCGCCTACGCCCTGGTCTGCCGTGACGGCCCCGTATTCGCTTCGGACCAGGTGCTATGGTAGACACGGAGATGGAGCATGCCTCACCTGCTTTTCCGAGCCTGTACAGCAGCCAACGAGGACCGTCACGCGTCTGCGAGTACCAGGTTCTCATCAGGTCCATCCCTGATCCGAGTCTGGCCGATCCGATACTGGCCTGAGGCGGAGCTAGGGTGGCGCATGAGTTGCCGCCGGCCACGGCAGATGCGCCGCTTGCCGTCAGTCTGGGGCCGTTGCGGCTGGCGAATCCGGTGTTGGCGGCGTCCGGGACTTTCGGTTATGCCGCCGAGCTGAAACGGATGATAGCTCTGCAGCGGCTGGGGGGCATCGTTACCAAGACGGTGACGGCAAAGCCGCGGCCGGGCAATCCGCCGCCGCGGATTGTGGAGACGCCGGCCGGGATGCTCAATGCCATCGGCCTGCAGAACGTCGGCCTGGAGCGGTTCGTGGCCGACAAGCTGCCCTGCCTGGCCACTCTGGATCCGGTGGTGCTGGTGTCGATCATGGGCTACACGACCGGTGAGTTCGTGGCTCTGGCCGAGCGGTTGGACGGCCTCCTCGGTGTGGATGGGCTGGAACTGAACCTCTCTTGCCCCAATGTTGCCTACAGTGCGGGCGGCGGTGCGAAGATGTTTGCCCACGAGCCGGAGCTCACCGCCGAAGTGGTCGGAGCCGTGCGAGCGGTCACCGGTCTGCCGGTCATCGCCAAATTGGGGCCGGACGTGGCCGACATCGCCGCCATCGGCCGTGCCGCCGAGGCTGCCGGGGCGGATGCACTGGCCGTGATGAACACCATTCCCGGCATGGTGATCGATGTCGAGCGGCGCCGTCCGGTACTGGCCAACGTAACCGGCGGGCTGTCCGGTCCCGCAATCCGGCCGATAGCCGTGCGGCTCACCTACCAGTTGGCCGGCGTGGTGGACATCCCGGTGATCGGCATCGGCGGCATCATGGATCACCACGACGCGCTGCAGTTCCTGCTGGCCGGAGCGAGCGCAGTGCAGGTCGGCACCGCCACCTTCACCAACCCACGCGCCGCGCTGGACGTACTGGACGGATTGGAAGGCTACCGCCAGGACGCCGGCCTGCCGCGCATCGCCGACCTGATCGGCGCGGCACGACCGCGGCCGGCCAAAAGAACGCGGCGACCTGGGCGTTTGTGATGTCGCACTGCCCTGTCAGCAGTTCCGTCAAGCGCTGCCACTCGGCTTCGTCCACCACCTCGAAGCGCATCGACTTGCCTTGCATTGCCGGGACGCAGCGAAGGCATGGCAAGGGCACGCATTGCTGCGAGCGGCTCTGGTTGGATGACGACCGTCCGTATGTCATGATCCCGGCGTGATGGACGATCGCGCCGCGTTTCCCGACCTGCAGGCATTCGCGCAGGTCCGCGCGCAGATCGGTGCGCCGCTTGATGCGGCCCTCGGCGTAGCGCTGCGCGAGTGGCGTGTGATGCTCGCGGAACGCCTGGTGTCGATCCTGCTGTTCGGCTCGGCCGCCCGCGGCGAGTGGAGTCGGAACTCGGACGTCGACCTGCTGCTGGTGGTCGATCCTGCTCCGCGCAGCTTCGCCGACCGGCGCCGACCCCTCGTAGCGCGGTGGCAGCAAGCCCGACGCCGCCTCGGGCTGGCGGCGGTTCAGTGGGACCTGGTGGTGAAGGACAAGCGCGAGGCCGCGCAGCACAGCCCACTCTACCTCGACATGCTTGCCGACGGGATCCTCCTGTACGACCGTGGGGGTTTCCTTGCAGATGTCTTTGCGCGCATGCGTGAGCGGATGGCCGAGCTGGGGAGCCAGAGAGTGTACCTGAGCGACGGGTCCTGGTACTGGGACCTCAAACCAGGGGTGCGATTCGGCGAGGTGGTCGAAATATGACGACGCCGGTAATGGGCCGCCGATACATCGAGGAGGCGAGCGGCCGAATGGATCTCGTACGACTGGCGTTCGACAAGCAACTGTGGGCATCGGTCGTACGCGAAGCTCAGGAGTGCGTGGAGTTGTTCCTCAAGGGGGCGCTTCGCCTCGTGGCCGTGGAGCCGTCGCGCACCCACGATGTCGCCGAGATTCTGCGCGCTCAGGCCGCGCGCTTCCCGCAGTGGTTCCAGGTCGAGGTCGCCCATCTCGCTTCCACGTCGACAGAGCTCGCGGGCGATCGTGGCGTAGCGTTCTACGGCGACGAGCGGCTGCAACAAGGTCCTCAAGACCTGTTCGACGAGAAGGACGCCCGGCGCGCTCTCGATCTCGCGGAGTACGTCGCGACTCTCGTTCAGCGGCTGCTGATGGAATCCGCGGGCAGCGAGCCGCCCGCATAGGTTGCGTGGGCGCGGCGGTCGCTCTCTGGTATGCTGCGGCTCGTGACGGGATCAGGCGAAGCTGCTGCCCACCCCGGCGCCGAGCCGCTGGTGGTGGAGACGTTCCCGATCGGCAGCCTGGGCTGCAACTGCTCGCTGGTGTACGAGCGGGACAGCCGGCGGACGATCGTGATCGATCCGGGTGACGACCCGGCGGCGCTGCTCCAGGCCGTCGGTGACCGCGACCTCAGGGTAACCCAGCTTCTGCACACCCATGCCCACTTCGATCACATCGGCGGCTCCGATGCCGTCAAGCGCCGGCTCGGGGTGCCGATCCTGCTGCACCGTGATGACGAGCTGCTGTACCGGCGGCTGCAGGAGCAGGGGATGCTGTTCGGGATCCCGGTGGCTCCGCCGGGCGAGGTGGATCAGTTCCTCGAGGAAGGGGTCGAGGTGACGCTGGGCACGCGCAGGCTGCTCACCACCATTCACACTCCCGGTCACTCGCCCGGATCGTGCTGCTTCTATACGGAGGCGACCGGCGAGCCGTTGCTGTTCGCCGGCGACACCCTGTTCCGCCAGTCGGTGGGCCGCACCGACCTGCCCGGCGGTGACTCCTACGCCTTGATCAGGTCGATCAAGCAGCGTCTGTTCGAGTTGCCCGCGGAGTCGTACGTGGTGCCGGGACACGGCGAGGCCACCACGCTGCACGCCGAGCAGCGCTACAATCCCTTTCTGTAGCGCCGCTTGCTGTGTGGGAGGTCAGTGCGCGCGCCCAGCTCGCGGTCGAGATGCTCCTTGGCCTGCAGTCGGTCGAGGGCGTGTTGCACCTGATCCAGCTCATCCGGTTCGAGTTCCGTGTCGGCTGCGTCCAGGCGGCTGAGTTCGGCTTCTACCTGTGGGTCGTCAGCCGGTACCAGTTCCGCCGCTGCGATGCTGCTCAGGGTGGTGTGCGCCTGCTCGGCGATGGTGCGTTCGATGATCCGGTCGCAGGTATCCAGCCAACGTTGGAGTTGTCGCACAGTGCAGCCGCCTGACTCGGACGCGTCGAGGCCGGCGGCGCACCACGTGCCGAGCAGGCGGCGGCCGCGCTGGCGGTGCCGATGGAGTTCATCGAGCCGCTCCCGTGTCTGCCCGAAGCTGCTGCCGGACGGCGGGGACAGAAGGGGCTCCAGCCCGTTGCGCCAGCGGATCAGCTCCAGCTTGGCCAGCTCGGCGGTGTAGCGGCGCACGGCTCGTTCGACGGCGCTCTCCGCCTTGCGCAGGATGGTCAGGAGTTGCCCGGTAGCCTCGGTGCCGGTCTCGCCGCGCAGGCGCGCGAGGAGATCGCGCACCTGGCGTCCGGTCTGCAGAATCTCCGCCATTCTTCCCGCCAGCCGCAGCTCGCTGCTCTGCAGGGAAGGGGAGCGGCGGCGACCCTGCAGGATGGCCGATACCTCGGCAAACAGTCCCAATCCCCAGGCGAGGCCGGTAGCACAGCCGGCAACGCATCCGTACAGAAGCAGACTGGAGTCGGGGCGGTAGAACACGCTGCCCCCGAGTACCCCGCCGAGCATGGTGGTGAACACCAGCCATGCGGACCGTTGCCCGCGCCCCGACTGATAGGGGCGATAGACGCCGCAATTGGTACAGAACCGCTCCGCCCGCGTCACCCAGAAGCTGCAACTGCGACATTGCCGGTAGTGCATCATCTCGATCTCCCTGGTGAGGGTAGGGGAGTATAGGGCAGGGCACGCACTACGCCAACCTCGCGTATGCAACCCGCAGTGACGTTCAGGCCGTTACCGTCTGCGTGTACCCGTCCGACCACCGGTATTTCCCGGCAACTATGCCTTTCGGCTCCTGAATTGTGTATATTGTCAGCAATTAACGTTTCGCCCGGCTTTCCCGTGGCCCGCGACCCCATCTATCTGTAATCTCTCATATGACATTCCACGAGCTTGATCTTGATCCGAAGATCCTCCAGGCGACTGACGATCTGGGATTCACCCAGTGTACGCCGGTACAGGAGCAGACCTTCGTCTACAGTCTCATCGGCGCCGACGTTGCGGTCCAGTCGCAGACCGGCACCGGCAAGACCGCCGCCTTTCTCATCAGCATCTTTCAGTTGTTTCTGGAGCAGCGCAGCCTCGACGACAGCATCGCCCTGATCGTCGCGCCGACCCGCGAGCTTGCTGACCAGATCGAAGACGATGCGCGCCAGCTCGGCAAGTATCTCGACTTTCCCATCGCCAGTTTCTACGGCGGCGTGGGCTATGCGAATCAGGAACGGGCGCTGGCGGATGGCGTGCGGGTGGCAATCGGTACGCCCGGCCGGCTGCTCGATTTCGCCGACCAGCACAAGCTTGATCTGCGCAAGGTGGGCATCCTCGTGATCGACGAGGCCGACCGCCTGTTCGATATGGGATTCATACCCGACCTGCGCCGACTGATCCGGCGGATGCCGGGCCGCGACGCGCGCGTGACCATGCTCTACAGCGCCACCCTCAGTACCCGCGTCAAGACGCTCGCTTTCGATTACATGCGCAGTCCGGCCGAGATCACCATCACCCCGGAACGGGTCACCGTGGAGGAAATCTCGCAGGAGCTCTACCACGTGGCCCGCGAGCGCAAGTTCAGCCTGCTGCTCGGCGTACTGGCGCGTGACCAGCCGGAGAACGCGCTGATCTTCACCAACACCAAGCAGGCGGCGTACGAAGTTGCGACCAGAATGCAGCGCAACGGTCTGGAGTGCGAGTACATCATCGGCGATCTCCCGCAGAGCAAACGGCAGCGCCTGATCGATCAGCTCAAGGCGGGGGAGCTGCGCTACCTGGTGGCGACCGACGTGGCGGCGCGCGGACTGCACGTGGAAGGGCTCGATCTGGTGGTCAATTACGAGTTGCCCGAGTACAGCGAGAACTACGTGCATCGCATCGGGCGGACCGCGCGGGCGGGACGCAGCGGCAAGGCGATTGCTCTGGCATGCGAGGAGTACGTGTTTGCGTTGCCGGGCATCGAGGAGTTCATCCGCGCTCCCATTCCGGTCGCCAAGACTACGGACGAACTGTATGTCGAGGATGTCACCGGCGGCGCGCGCCTCGGCCACTATCTCGGAGTGCGCAACCGCGACGACCGCCGGCGGACGAACACCGGGCGTGGTACGCGGCGGCGCACCGCCGGACGCGGCACGGCGGGCCGGGAGCGCCGGCCGGAGCTGGTCGGCGCCGGAGCTGACCGCGCGCGCGGGTCTCGGCCCGGCCGCACCGAAGCAGGGGCCGCTGCTGCACGCGAGCGCACGCCAGGCGCGCGCTCGTCCGGCGGGCGCCCGGATCACAACGGCGCCGGGGCGAACCGATCGGCGGGTGGCCAGGAGAGTCGCGGGACCTCCGCGGGCCGGCGCCGCAGCCGGTCGCGCAGCCGCAGCCGTGGCGCGGTTACGGTGACCGCGGGCGCGACCACTGCTGGCCGGCCGGTTTCCGCGGCCACCGGCGCTACCGTTGCAGGCAACACGCGCGGCGCAGGCGGCGACTCGGAGGCACGGCGCCGCGATGACCGTGAACGCAGTCTCACACGGCAGGGGAACGACGGCGGCCGGCGGCCGCGCACGGCCGAGGAGCGACTCGCGCGCTATCGCGAGAAGTACGGCGAGGAGTTCAAGCTGGCGGAGCAGCCGGTGACGATGGCCGAGAGCCGGACCGATCCCGCGCCCGCCGGCGCTGGCAAGCACGCTCCCTCCGGGCTGCGAGGCCTGTTCTCCCGCCTGCTGGGCAAGCGGTCGGGTACGACGCGGAAGTCGGGCGGTTGATCCGCCCCGGTACGTGAGCGCCCGCATCATCGATGGCGGACCGGTAGCGGCACGCATCCGCGCCGAGATCCGCGCCGAGGCAGGTGACGAAGGCGACGACCCGCCGCTCCTGCAGGTATTGCTTGCCGGCGACGACCCCGGCTCCCATTGGTACGCGCAGGCCAAGGTCAAGCTTGGCGCCAAGCTCGGCATTGCGGTGCGCGTGGAGCGGTTCCCGGAGACGGTAACCACGTCGGCACTCCTCGCCGCCATCGATGACTGGAACGGAGATCCCGCCGTTCACGGCATTCTCGTCGAGTTGCCGCTCCCGACCGGGGTGGAAAAGGAGATGGTGCTCGCCGCCATCGACCCGCGCAAGGACGTGGATGGTGTCACCCCGGTCAATCGCGGATTGCTGTTCGGTGGCGCGGAGCAGCAGGCGTTGCTGCCGGCTACCCCGCTCGCCTGCCTGGAGCTGCTGGCCGCGGTGCCGGTACGACCCGCCGGCAGGCGTGCCGCAGTGGTGGGGCGGGGTGATACGGTAGGCCGTCCGCTCGCCGCGCTGCTGATCACCCGCCATGCCACCGTTACGGTGTGCCACACGCGCACCCCCGATCTGGCGGCAGTGGTGCGCCAGGCCGATCTGGTATTCGCGGCCGCCGGCCGCCCCGGCGTGGTGACCGGTGCAATGATCCGGCCGGGTGCCACGGTGATCGACGCCGGTATCACGGAGGTGGCGGGCGGCATGGTGGGCGACGTGGAGTGGTGCAGCGTGTGCGAGGTGGCGGGCGCGGCCACCCCGGTACCCGGCGGCGTGGGCACCGTTACCACGGCCTTGATCATGCGCAACGTGCTGCGCGCCCGCACCCTGCAGCGGGCACAGACGGTCCGGTAGGCCATGGGTAACGCAATGCATTCCGACCACCTGCTCGAACTCCCGGTTGTCTCGTTTCTGGAACGCACCGCCTCGGCATCGCCCACTCCCGGCGGAGGCTCGGTGTCTGCCGTGGCGGGCGCTTTGGCGAGCGCCCTGGTGGCGATGGTGGCACGGCTCACCGTCCGCAAGAAGGGCTACGAACAGGCGTGGGAGCTGGCCGCCGACGGTGCTCGCGTCGCCGATCGGATCACGGCGGAGCTGCAAGCCGCGGCGCTGGAAGACGTACACAGCTTCGAGGAGTACATGGCCGCGTTGCAACTGCCCAGGCGGTCGTCCGAGGAGCGTCAGGCACGTACCGACGCCCTGGCGGAGGCCACGATGCGTGCTACCGCGGCGCCGCTTGCCATCGCGACCGCGTGTGCCGAAGTTCTCACCCTCGCCGAGCGGTTGGCGCCGGTGGCCAACCGCCACGCGGTTTCGGACATCGGTGCGGCGGCGCACTTGGCAGTAGCAGCGGCTGGTGCGGCGCTGCTCACCGCGGAGATCAACTTGCGTTCAGCTCCGAGCGGTGTGTTTTTTGACGAGGCTCGTAGCAAGGCAGCAGAATTGCAGATGAAAACGACCGAATTGGCGCCAAGAATCATAAGAACGGTCGAAACACGCATTTAGACAGAAGAATTTTCTTTTCCTGTCCGCGTCGATCAGTGATATGGGATCGTATCACGCGCAGATGACCGACAAAACAAGTTGTAGCCGAGAATGGTTGCCTTCGTTCGACTATTCGTGTCATATTTTCCCTCGAATCGATCCGAGGAGGATGAGGCTATGGCATCTCTGGACCAGAATGGCTACGATGGTGGCCAGGCACTGGTAAAGGCGCTCGAAAACGAGGGTATCGAATACCTGTTTGGCCTCTCCGGAGGCGCCGCCCTGCCGATTTTCGACGCTCTGGTATCGACGGACAACAAGATGAAGTTCGTCCTGGTGCGGCACGAGCAAGGTGGCAGCCACATGGCCGACGGCTATGCCCGCGCTACCGGCAAGCCGGCGGTGGTGCTGGTTACCAGCGGCCCCGGGGCCACCAACACGCTGACCGGGATCATGACCGCGCAGATGGACTCGGTGCCGATGCTGGTGGTAACCGGCCAGCAGGTGACCGGCATGCTCGGTAAGGACGCGTTCCAGGAAGCCGACATCTACGGCATCACCATGCCGATCGTCAAGCACAGCTACCTGGTCAAGGACACCGACGCCATCCCGCGCATCGTGCGCGAGGCGTACCACATCGCTACCACCGGGCGCCCCGGGCCGGTCCTGATCGACGTTCCCAAGGATGTGAGCCAGGCGCCGATGCGCGGCAGCCTGCGCCAGGAGATGGACATCCCCGGGTATCAGGTCCCCGAGGAGGGCGATCGCGAGACCATCATCGAGGCTGCCGAAGCACTCAACGCGGCACGGCGTCCGGTAATCCTGGCCGGCCATGGTGCGCTCATCGCCAAGGCGGCCGACTCGGTGCGACGGCTCGCCGAGCGGTTGCAGGCGCCCGTTACGACCACGCTGCTCGGCAAGGGGGCGTTTCCCGAGACCCATCCGCTGGCACTGGGCATGCTCGGCATGCACGGCACCGCGTACGCCAACAAGGCGATCCTGGAGTGTGATCTGATCATGTCGATCGGGTCGCGATTCGACGACCGCATCGTGGGCCAGCCGGATCGGTTCTGCAGCGATGCGACGGTGATCCACGTGGACATCGACCCGGGCGAACGCGGCAAGATGATCGAGCCCGACTACTTCATTCACGGCGACGCCCGGCTGGTGGTGGAGGAATTGATCAAGCACGTGACCCGCCTCGATACGGAAGCCTGGCTGCGCATACTCAACCGCTACAAGGTCAAGTACCCGCTCAAGTACCGCAAGCAGGGCGGCCTCAAGATGCAGCATGTCATCGACGAGGTGTACCGCCTGACCGAGGGCAGGGCGATCGTCTCCACCGACGTGGGCCAGCATCAGATGTGGGCGGCGCAGTTCTACAAGACCGACTATCCCGAGAACTGGCTCAGCTCGGGCGGAGCAGGCTCGATGGGGTACGGCTTTCCGGCCGCCATTGGCGCCCAGTTCGGGCGGCCGGACGATCCGGTTGTGGCGATCGTCGGCGACGGTGGTTTTCAGATGACGCTGTGCGAACTGGCCACCGCGTGCATCCACAAGCTGCCGATCAAGGTGATCGTACTCAACAACCACTACCTGGGCATGGTGCGGCAATGGCAGGAGCTGTTCTACGACGAGCGTGAGAGCGGCGTCGATCTGGAAGGCAACCCCGACTTCGCCAAGCTGGCCGAGTCGTACGGCGCGAAGGGATTCAACATCCGCCGTCCCGGCGACGTGCGTCGGGTATTGACGGCGGCGCTGGAGTACAACGACGGCCCGTGCGTGATCAACGCCGAGGTGGAGAAGGCGGACAACGTGTTTCCGATGGTTCCGGCGGGAAACCCCTACGAGGATATGATCATCGAACCTCCCAAGGTGCAGCTCCCCAAACCTGCCGGATCCACGTAAAGGGGCAGGGAAGATGTCGACGGATAACGGATCGATTCACACCTTGAGCGCGCTGGTGGCCAACAAGCCGGGCGTTCTGGCGCGCATTGCCCAGGTATTCGCGCGCCGCGGCTTCAACATCGAGTCGCTGGTGGTGTCGCCGGCCAGCGACGGCGCCTACTCGCGGATGACCATCGGCACCACCGGTGCGCAAGACGGCCTCGGACAGATCATCGCCCAGGTCAACAAGCTGGTCGACGTGCTGCATTGCTACGATCACACGTTCGACCATGCGGTGGTGCGGGAGCTGGCGCTGGTCAAGGTGGCGGTCGGCGCCGGGGATCGCACCGAGGCGCTGCAGATCGCCCAGCACTTCGGCTGCAGGACCGAGGATCTCACCGAGGATTCGATGATCGTGATGGCCACCGGCGCAACGGAGAAGATCGACGCGCTGATCAGCATGCTGCGCAAGTTCACCATCATCGAAATGGTCCGCACCGGCAAAGTAGTGATGATCCGCGGCCAAGGCTCCACCTGACGCGCACCATCTGTCGCGATTGTCACGCCACACCTCCTGTCAGCCTTCCCGCCGCCGCGGCCGCGCAGGCC
>CAYFXT010000068.1:0-12207 GCA_964346995.1 uncultured Spirochaetaceae bacterium
GCCAACTATCGGCGATGGGCGGGTTCGGTATGAGGATGACCGCTCCGCAATCGGTCTGTTACGCTGCGTGCGCGAAATGCGCGTCGAGGTCTGGTATCGGGATGAGATCGGTGACGGGCGGGCCGCGTGCGTATTGGCATCGCTGCGCGCCGGCGGCATGCCCGATCTGCAGGCGGTGCGGATCCGCGACGTCTATCTGGTGACGGGTGTGCCCGGCCTGCTGCCGCGCCACTTGATCGAGCTGGTGTGCGATCCGGTCGCCCAGCAGGCGACGGTGGACAGGGGCGCCGCCGCTGGTCAGCCGCCATGGGATCTGCTGCTGGAGGTCGCGGCCCGACCGGGGGTGACCGATCCGATCGCCACCACCCTGCGCAACGCCTTGCACGTGATTCTGCGGTTCGCGGTGCCGGAGCAGGCGCTGGTGCAGACGGCGCGCCAGTACCTCCTGCAGGGCGAGGCGCTGCGCGGCCTGCCGGAGCAGGCGCTCGGCACGCTGTTCAACCCGCTCGTTCAGTCCGCGCTCACCATCGGTGCGGACGAGTGGCAGGCGGGACGGCGGCCGCCACGGCTCTATCCGGCAGCGGGCGGTGCCGAAGCCGGCCGAGCCGGCGCCCGCGTGGCGCGCTTTGCGGTGGCGAAGATGTCCGACGAGGAACTCGACGCGCTGGCCGGGGAACGTCTGCTGGCGCTCTCGCTCACCGAGATGCAGGCGATCCGCGACTACTACCGCGCGCCGGCGACCCGGCAGCGGCGGCGCGGCGCGGGGATCGACGCCGCCGCCACCGACGTCGAACTGGAGATGCTCGCCCAGACCTGGTCCGAGCACTGCAAGCACAAGATCTTCAACGCCACGATCGAGTATCGCGAGGGAGCCCGGATCGAGACCATCCACTCGCTGTTCGACACCTTCATCCGCGCCACCACGCACGCCGTGGACCGCGGCGACGGCTTCCTGCGCTCGGTGTTCCACGACAACTCCGGTGTCATCGAGTTCGACGCGGACACCCTGCTGTGCTTCAAGGCGGAGACCCACAACTCACCGTCGGCGCTCGATCCCTACGGCGGCGCGATCACCGGGATCGTCGGCGTCAACCGCGACATCATGGGTACCGGACGCGGCGCCCGGCCGATTTTCAACACCAACGTGTTGTGCTTCGCGCCGCCCGATCTGAGCGGCGTTCCGGCCGGTTTGCTACCGCCGAGACAGGTGCTGGAGGGGGTGCATCGCGGCATCGTCGACGGCGGCAACCAGTCGGGCATCCCCACCGTGGCCGGCGCGGTGCTGTTCGATGCGAGCTTCGTCGGCAAGCCGCTCGTGTTCTGCGGAACGGGCGGCATCCTGCCCGCGGACCTCGATGGCGAGCCGTCCTGGGTGGCGGAGCCGCGGGTAGGCGACCGTGCGGTGATGGCCGGCGGCCGCATCGGCCGTGACGGCATTCACGGCGCGACCTTCTCGTCGCTGGCGCTGGACGAGTCGTCGCCGCGGTCGGCGGTGCAGATCGGCGATCCGATAACGCAGAAGAAGATGGCGGATTTTCTGCTGGAGGCGCGCGACCGCGGCCTGTTCCGGGCGATTACCGACAATGGCGCCGGCGGCCTGTCGTCGTCGTTCGGCGAGATGGCGCAGGCGTGCGGCGGGGTGCGGCTGGAGCTGGACCGGGCACCGCTGAAGTATCAGGGACTGGCGCCGTGGGAGATCCTGGTCTCCGAGTCACAGGAGCGGATGAGCCTGGCCGTGCCGCCCGAGCATCTCGAGGAACTGGCGGATCTGGCGGCGCGGCGTGAGGTGGAGATTTCCGATCTGGGCGAGTTCACCGGCGCCGGCACCGTGGAACTGCGCTACCGCGGCGAATTGACGGGATTGCTGGACCTGCAGTTCCTGCACGACGGACTGCCGAAGATGGCGTTGCGCGCCGACTGGCAGCCGCCGGCACCGCCGCCGGTGGCCGCCGATCCGGTTCCCCCGTCGCCGCACGAGATGCTGCCACGCCTGCTGGCGGACCCCAACATCGCCTCCAAGGAAACGCTGGTGCGCCAGTACGACCACGAGGTGCAGGCGCTCACCGTCGGCAAGCCGTTCATCGGCACGCAGATGGACGGCCCGGCGGACGGTGCCGTGCTGCGCCCGCGCGCCGATTCGCTGCGCGCCATCACCGTCACGCACGGTATCTGCCCCTGGTACGCGGCTCACGACGCCTACCACATGGCCCAGTGCGCGGTGGACGAGGCGGTGCGTGCGCACGTCGCCTGCGGCGGCGACCCCGACCGCATGGCGGCGCTGGACAACTTCTGCTGGCCCGACCCGATGGCGGCCGACGACAACCCGGAGGGGGCGTTCCTGCTGGGCCAACTGGTACGTGCCGCCCGCGGCCTGCACGAGGCGTGTACGGCGTATCGTCTGCCGCTGATCTCCGGTAAGGACTCGATGAAGAACAATGCCGTGGTGGATGGACGGCGGATCGCCGTGCTGCCCACCCTGCTGGTCTCGCTGCTCGGCTTCATGGATGACCTGCGCCGCTCGGTGAGCACCGACTTCAAGCAGCCGGGCGATCTGGTCTACGTGGTCGGCGACGACCGCGGCGAGCTGGGCGCGACCGCATACGCGCGTCTGCTGGCGGCCGGCGGCGACGCACTGCCGATCGCCGCAGCGCAGTGCCGCTGCCCAACCGTGGATCCGGCGGCGGCGATGCACCGCTACCGACTGCTGCACACGGCGATCGGTGCGGGGGGGATCGCCTCCGCGCACGACGTCTCCGACGGCGGTCTGGCGGTGACACTGGCCGAGAGCGCCATCGGCGGCCGGCTTGGCGCGCGCATCGATCTGGCACGGGTACCGGGCGCTGCCGGGCCAGCGAACGCCGCTGGGCCGGGGAATGGCGCTGCGCCAGCGGCGAGCACCGGAGCGAGTGGGAGCCCGATCGCTGCCGGCAACTCCCGCCTGGCGGGCGACGCCGGCACCGCAAGCGGTTCCGGTCCAGATGATGACTCCGGCGCAGGGGCGGGCCCGCGCGTGACCGGTGGCACCGCGTACCGAAGCGCTGCAGCAGACAGGTCGGGCGCGGGCCTGGTCGCCGCGCTGCGCCGCAACGGCCTGCTGTTCAGCGAGACCGCCGGGCGCCTGGTGGTGACCACACGGCCGGCCAGTGCCGCCGCCCTGGCCGAGCGGTTTCGCGGCCACCCCTGCGCGGCGGTCGGCGAGGTGACCGCTGACGGGTTGCTGACCGTCGTCGACGGTGGCGAACCCGTGTCCACCTGGCCGGTGACCGATCTGGTGCGCGCCTGGAAGACACCGGTATGAGCGGCCGGGTCCTGGTGTGCATCATCACCGGTTTCGGCATCAACACCGACCGCGAAATGGCCGCCGCGTTCGAACTTGCGGGCGCGCACGCCACGCGCCTCCACGTCAATGACCTGATCGCCGATCCCGCCGCTCTCGACCGGTATTCGATCTTCGTGGTGCCGGGCGGATTCTCGTTCGGTGACCATGTCGGCTCCGGCGCGATGCTGGCTGCCCTGCTGGCGTGCGCCCTGCGTGAGCCGCTGGCGCGTTTCATCGACCGCGGTGGCCTGGTGCTGGGGGTTTGCAACGGCTTCCAGGTGCTGGTGCGCATGGGTCTGGTGCCCGGCACCGGCGGCCCGGCTCGGTCGGTGGCGCTGGTGCACAACGACTCCGGTCGGTTCGAGGACCGCTGGGTGCAGGTGGCATTCGATGCCACCTCCCCATGCGTATGGACGCGCGGCATCGCCTCGCTGGCCCTGCCGGTGCGCCACGGCGAAGGCAAACTGGTGGCCGCCGAAGCGCAGCTTGCCGCCATCGACGCCGCTCACCTCGGCGTGGCGCGCTACGCCCTGGCTGATCCCGCAGGCGCCGCCGGCGGCCGATCGCCGCTGCCCTACCCGGCGAATCCGAACGGTTCGCTCGGCAATCTGGCGGGACTGTGCGACCCCACCGGCCAGGTGTTCGGCCTGATGCCGCACCCGGAGGCGTTTCTGCACCGCTACCATCACCCCGCATGGCGCAGCGCCCCGCCGGCCCACTCCGCGGCGCTTGACGACGGCGCCCTGCAACTGTTCCGCAACGCGGTCCACCACGCCTCCGCCGGCTGAGTCCAGGTGTCGACAAGGGGCGCCGGCAGGGGTATATTCCCGGCACGAACCACGGGGGCGTAGCTCAGTTGGCTAGAGCGCGTGAATGGCATTCACGAGGTCGTGGGTTCGATTCCCGTCGCCTCCATCGTGCCAGCGCCTCCATCGTGCCCTGGCGAGATAACCTACCGGCGCCGGCGGCGGAAGATGGGGTGCAGGTACTGGTCGAGGTTCCAGCGTTTCTGCACCCAGCGCATCACCGCTCCGTAGACGAAGAAGGTGACCACGATCGGCACGCCGATGATCAGGAAGCCGATCAACCCGGCGAGCGGGCTCGCCGAATCGCCGAACAGCGACGATGCGACCACGAACGAGGCGATCAGCAGTACCCCCATCAACAGCAGGTTGAACACCGTGGCGATGAGAATGAAGACGGCGGTGTTGGCTTTCTTGTTCATGGTGTTCCTTCCGCTCGATCGGAATCGGCCGGCGCTCCCTGTTCATCGGCTTCAGGATCTTTCGGCGACACCGAACGAGCGCGCTTGGCGGTCCGCAGTGCCGCCGCTTCCGCGCTCACGAAGGTGACGAGCAGCAGGATGCCGGAGACCACTACCGATGAATCTGCGACGTTGAAGGTCGGGTAGCGCTCCAGCCCGAACAAGCCGTAGAACTTCACGTCGACGAAATCGACCACTCCCTCCGGCCGGAACAGCCGGTCCAGGAAGTTGGCCAAGCCACCGCCGAGCACCGAGGCGAGCAGCCAGCGCTGGACCTGCGACAGATCGCTGGTACGCAGATAGTAGATCACAATGACCACCAGGACCACCAGCGGCAGCACGAGAAACAGGGGGCGCCGCAACTGGGGGGGCAGCGTGTGGCCGATCGAAAAGGCGATGGCCGGGTTCTGCACCAGCGTGAAGCGCAGCAGGTCTCCGATCACCTCCCGGGGGCGCCCCGGCGCCAGGTTGGCCACCGCCAGCGTCTTGCTCACCTGGTCGGCGAGCAGGATGATCGGCACGATGATCAGCGGCACCAGGCGGCGCGCCCGCGGCGTTCGTTGCGAGATCACAGGCCCGTGGCCACGTCGATCAAGGTGGTTGCCATCCCCAGGTCGCGCTCCAACCGAACGGCAACTGCCCGCACTCCGAACACTTCCGACAGGTAGTGGCCACCGCTGACCACGTGAATGCCTGCTTCCAGCGCCGCGTGGTAGTTCTCGTGCGACGCGTCGCCGGTCACGAACAGATCGGCGCCGGCGGCAATGGCGGCATCCAGATCCCGGGTGCCGCCGCCGGAGACCAGCGCTACCCGCTCGATCGACGCCGGGCCGAACGGCAGTACGGCCAGACAGTTGTGCTCACCGCCGAACAGTCTGTCGGTGAGCCGGTCCAGCGGCTGCGGCTCCGGCAGCCGACCCTGGATACCGACCGCGACGCCGCGGTAGTCGCCGAACGGCGCGCGCTCGCGAAGGTCCAGAGCATCGGCCAAGCCGGCGTTGTTGCCCAGGGTGGGATGGCAATCGAGCGGCAGGTGCATGGCGTAGAGCGCCAGGTCGTGTTCCAGCAGCATCCGCACGCGCGCCAGGCGAGTGCCGGTGAGGGCCAGCGGGCGCCCCCAGAACAGGCCATGATGGACGAACAGCAGGTCGGCCTGCCAGTCGGCCGCGCGCTGCATGGTTTCCAGGCAGGCATCTACGGCACAGGCGACGCGGGCGACGGTGGTGTCGCGGCGTCCCACCTGCAGACCGTTGAGTGCCGGATCCACACGCGCGGCCTGTTCACCGGACGGGTTTTCCGGCGCGGCTACGAGCAGGGCGCGGGCAATCTGGTCGAATTCCTCTAACAGCACGAATGTTCGCAGTATAGCGCAAGCGTGGCCGAAGCAGGCGCCGTCATGGTTGGTATGGCAACGACCAAGAGGACGGCGGCTTCGGTGGTGGCGGTATACGCGCGACTGGTCGATCAGCGGCTGCGGGTGGATGCGGTGGTACGCGACACCGCCGGCAGGCAGACATCGGCGTGCATTCCCGACCGTGAGCTGGCGGCGCTGCTGCCGCGCTCGATCCTGGCCGCGGATGGTCGGCCGGCGCAGCAAGTGCTGGATACGATTCGCGAGATCATGGAGCGCACGGTGGTAGGTCGGCGCGTACGACTTTGGGAATACCGCAACCAGCGCTACCTGGGGTTTCTCTCCTGGCGAACCGTACGGTTCACCGACGAACCGCGTTCGGCCGCACAACCGGCTTGACGCCCCGGACCGTGGCTTGACGGCCCCGAACCGTCTCCTGTCGGCGCGATCGTGGTCCGTCCCGTCCGTTCACGGCAGTCGGTCGTATTCCGACAGACTCCTTACCCGCCGAATGACTCCAGGACCCGGTCACGCACCGTTTCGAGCACCTGCGTATCAGGATAGGAGGAATCCTGCAGGTTCCGGGCTGCCGCCGCCACCAGTTCCGTGCGCACATCCGGGCTGCTCAGAGCGATCTCGGTGGCGATGCGCAGAGCTTCGCTGGTGGCCCTGGCCTCGGCGGAGATTTCCACCGAATCAGCGTGCGCGACGTGGCTGGCCGGAGCGCTACGATCCAGCGATTCGTACTGCGGGACGGGGTCGACCGGTCCTATACCTTCGATAGCCATGTTGTCACTACCTTATCCAGATGCTGACCTGGACCTTGGCACGATGGCTACCCGCCGTCAAGCACCCCCGAAGCGTCGCCTGTCGGCGCCGCTTCGGCCCATCCCGTCGATCCGCATCGGGCGCTGTCGCAATCCGACAATCCCCGCTGCCCGCCGTCCCGAGCCCGCGTCGCGGTCACCAGCAGCACCATTTCACCCGCTATCTTCGGCCGCGAGTCGAGTTCGTCGATCAGTGTCGCGGCACGACCCACCAGCACCTCTTCGTACCGCTTGGTGAGCTCGCGGCCCAGCACGATCGTGCGCCGCGCCGCCAGCGCGTCCAGATCCCGGAGCATCTTCAACAGCCGGTGCGGCCCCTCGAACAGAATGAACGCATCGCCGCCGGCGAGCAGGCGTCCAAGTTGCGCCCTTCGGCGCCCCGGCTTCGGCGAGCAGAAGCCGTAGAATCGCACCCCCTGTGCGCTCGTTCCCGAAATGCTCAGCAGGGTGGTGACCGCCGACGCGCCCGGGATCGGCACCACGGCGAAGCCGGCCGCGCGCGCCGCGGCGACCGCGCCGCTGCCGGGATCCGAAATTCCCGGCGTGCCGGCGTCGGACACCAGCGCCACGTCGTCGCCGGTGCGCAGCAGCGCCAACACCCGCCCGCGGCGCGTCTCGTCGTGCCCGTAGGCCACGGTGCGGGTCGCGATGCCGTAGTGGTTCAGCAGGTTGCGGGTGCGGCGGGTGTCCTCACAGGCGATCACGTCCACCGCGCGCAGCGTCTCCACCGCCCGCATGGTGATGTCGCCCAGATTGCCGATCGGCGTGGCGACCACGTACAGCACCGCCATCGCGTCAGGCGTGCCAGCCGCCGCCCACCTTGAGATTGGCGCCGGTAATGTAGGAGGAGGCGTCGCTCAGCAGAAACAGCACGGCGTTGACGATGTCGGTAACGGTAGCGAAGCGGCCGGCGGGAATCGCAGCCTCGCCCGCGCGCGGCTTGGTGACCGAGTTCTCGATGATGCCGGGAGAAACCGCGTTCACGGTGACCCCCTTGTCGGCGTAACGGGCGGCGAGGCTCTTGGTGAGGATCAGCACCCCGGTCTTGCCGACCAGGTAGGGGGTGATGTTGGGCGCCGCGCGCAGGTGATCGGCGCCGGCATCGGCGAAGTTGACGACCCGTCCCCAGCCGCGTTCCGCCATGCCCGGCAGCACCGCCCGGCAGGTGAGGAAGGTGGCGGTCGCGGTCGTTGCCAGGCTCTCCTCCCACTCGGCGGGGCTCACCTGGTCGATGGGACGTAGCAGAAAGCTGCCGACGTTGTTGATCAGCACGTCGATGCGGCCGGCCCGCTCGGTGACCGACCGCGCCATCGCGGCGACCGCGTCGGGGTCGCGCAGCTCCGCCTGCACCGCAAACGCGGTGCTGCCCCGGTCGGCGATCTCCTCGACCACCGCCGCGGCCGCAGCCGCCTGCGACCGGTAGTGCACCGCCACGTGAGCGCCCTGCGCAGCCAGCGCCAGCGCCAGCCCGCGCCCGGTACGCCGGGCTGCGCCGGTCACCAGCGCCACCCGGCCGCACAGCTCCGTGCCCGCGCCGGCCGGTTGGCGATCGGGCGCTTCGGCAGGCCGTTCGTTGCCGCTCGACGGTTCACGCCGTGTCAATCGCTGCCCCCGGTGCGCGCCCCCTGCCGCTCAGGGGGTGCGGAGCGCTGATATACGGCGCGACAGGGCGATCCCATGCTAACGGCCAGAGGAACGGGGCCGACGCTGGCACGGCTGCCAGCGCCCGTCGCTGCCGCACAGTGGTCCCGGATCGCTCCAACGGCGAACGATGATCCACGATTGCGTAGCGTGGGACAGTCCTGCGGCGCGACGCGGTGTACGATCTGGCGATAGCGCAGCGTACCGACGGCTGCGGCGAGCGGAGTGCGGTCGCCGGGATGGCGCGCGTGGGGAGCCAGTTCCAGCAGTGGGATCAACAGGAAATCACGCTCTCGCAGTCCGGGATGAGGCAGGGTCAGGCGGGCGTCGTAGCACACGTGATCGTCGTGCAGGAGCAGGTCGATATCCACCGTGCGCGGGCCGTTGGTCAGCACCCGGCGCCGCCCGAGGAGGGCTTCGATACGCTGCGTGAACGCCAGTACCTGATGCGGGTCGTCGCAGGTGACGGCGTGCACCGCGCAGTTCAGGAACCACGGCTGGTCGGTCACTCCCCACGGCCGGGTCAGGAACCAGGACGAGACGCGCAGCAACGGATAGCGGGCGCGCAGCAGCGTCAGCGCCTGCGGCAGATGGCAGCGTGGCGCGATGTTGGAGCCCAGCGCCAGGTACAGGTCAGCCACCGGGCGGCACCGGCAGCTCGGCGTACAGCTCCCAGGCACGCACCGCGATTGCCGGCTCGTGGGCGCGGACGTAGTCGACACCGAGCGCCGCCAGTTGGGCGGCGATGAGCTGGCGACTGGTCAGTGCCGACTTGCGCGCAAGGTAGGCGAGCGTGGGGCAACCAAGTTGCGCCACCGCGGGCAGAGTCTTCATCGCCTGGATCTGGTAGGCGATCCTGGTCGCGTCATCGAAGGTGGGGTGGAAGATGCCGAGGTTGGGGTCGAGCACGAGGTTGGTCAGTCCGGCACGGCGAGCACGGTCGCGGAGCGCGCACAAGCGCGCGACGATGGCGGCGCCGTGATAGGTAACCGGCGCGCCGGCGCGCATCCGGTAGGGGTCGGCGTAGGGCAGGTACAGCACACAGAGGGTGGCGCCGCTGCGCGTTACCGCGGCATACAGTTCCGCCGACGGCTGCGCGCCGGTGAAGTTGATGAAACACGCGCCGCCGGCCAGGGCTGCCGTAGCGCATGCCTCGCTCCAGGTGTCGACCGCGACACGATAGCCGGCGGCAACCAGCGCCGCCAGCGCCGGCCGCAGGCGGCGCCACTCCTCGGCATCGTCGATCCGCGGCCGGTCGGGGCTGATCGAGCGTGCGCCGAGCTCCACGTAGTCGGCGCCGGCCGCACACAGGGAGGCGGCGCGCTCGTGTACCGCTGGCAGGTCGTTCGCATGCGAGCCGGGCACCCTGGATTCCGGCGACAGGTTGATCACTCCGACGATGGTGGGCCGAGACGCCCCCTGACCCGGGGTCTCCGGCTGAACGGGTTCGGTGTCGCCGAGTGGCCGCGCCCGCTCAGCTTTCACGCGAGATCTCCACGCCGGCATCGCGGGCGCCGGCAATGGCGGCCGGCTTGCGCACCGTCACTCGTACCGTAGCGGCCCGGACATCTCGCAGCACGCAGGCGGCCAGATCCTCGGCCATGGTTTCCAGCAGTCGGTAGCGGCCGGCGACGATGAGCTCGCGCGCCTGCCCGGCCAGGACCGCGTAGTCGATGGCGTCGCCCAGCTCCCCGGAACGCGCCGCACGCGCGGTGTCGGTGCCCACGTCCAGGCTTACCACGACCTCCTGAGGCGTGATTCGTTCCTCGGCAAGCACGCCGACGATGCAGGATACACGCAGCTCGCGAATGACGACGTGGTCCATGCAGGCGGCGCCGGAATCAGGAGTTGAGCAACTGCAGAAACTCGGCGCGGGTGGCGGCGCTGCTGCGGAAGGTGCCGAGCATGCAGGAGGTCTTCATCTGCGAGTGCTGCTTCTCGACGCCGCGCATCATCACACACAGGTGGCTGGCCTCCATCACCACCCCCACCCCCGGCGCGCCGACCGCGTTCTGCACCGCATGCGCGACCTGAAAGGTCAACCGCTCCTGGATCTGCAGGCGCCGCGCGTAATGGTTGACGATGCGCGGGATCTTGGACAGGCCGATGATCCTGCCGTCGGGGATGTATGCGACGTGGCACTGGCCGATGAACGGCAGCAGGTGGTGCTCGCACAACGAGAAGGTCTCGATGTTGCGCACCATGATCATTTCATCGGTCGCCGACTGAAAGATGGCGCCGTTGATGATCTGGTGGATCTGCTCGCGATAGCCGCAAGTGAGGTCCATCAGCGCCTTGGCCGCGCGGTGCGGGGTGCGCTGCAAGCCCTCGCGGTCGATATCCTCTCCCAGTTCCCGTATAATTCTGCGGTAGCACGCCTCGAGGGATGGCTGCGCATCGGGGGCATCCGGTCCGGTTGGAGCCACTGTGGCCGAAAGATAGGGGCAACGTGCTCTTCAGACAAGCATACGGGCACGCGGGAAAAACACCCGTCGTAACCGATAAAGGAGTCCTCATCGATGGTTGGAAGGGCCAGGATCGCAGTCATCGGCGCCGGCAACGTCGGCGCTTCATGTGCGCTCTGGATCGTAGCGCGACAGCTCGGGGACGTAGTGCTGGTGGACATACCGCAGATGGAGAAGCCGACCCGCGGCAAGGCGCTCGACCTCTACGAGTGCGCGCCGATCGGGCGCTTCGATTGCACCGTGACCGGCACCTCCGACTACGCGGACATCGCCGGCGCGGACGTGGTGGTGCTCACCGCCGGCGTGCCGCGCAAGCCCGGCATGAGCCGCGACGACCTGATCAAGACCAATGTCGCCATCGTGCGCAGCGTCAGCGAGCAGATCGCCGCGCACGCCCCCGACAGCATCGTGATCGTGGTCAGCAACCCGCTCGACGCGATGGTATACACCGCCTGGAGGGTAACCGGGTTTCCCCACAACCGCATCGTCGGGCAAGCGGGCTGTCTGGACATCGGCCGCTTCAAGGCGTTCATTGCCGAGGAGACCGGCTTCTCCGTGGAGGACATCAACACCCTGCTGCTCGGCGGCCACGGCGACGACATGGTGCCGCTGCCAAGGTTCACCAACATTGCCGGCATTCCGGTCACCGAGTTCATCAGCGAACAGCGCCTGCACGAACTGGTGGAGCGCGCCAAGCAGGGCGGCGGCGAGATTGTCGCATTGCTGGGCACCAGCGCCTACTACGCGCCGGCGGCCGCGGTAACGCAGATGGTGGAAGCGATCGTGCGCGACAAGAAGCGCATTCTGCCGTGCGCCGGCTACTGCACAGGCCAGTACGGTATCGACGGGCTGTTCGTCGGCGTGCCGTGCGTGCTGGGCGCTCACGGGATGGAGCGGGTGCTGGAGGTAGGTCTGGAGGCCGGGGAGCAGGAGCTGCTGACCGCCTCGGCCGCCCACGTACGCGAGCTGGTGGAGGTCGTGCAGCGCCAGTACCCGGAGCTGGCCTGAGCATGGCGGCACACGGCCCCCGGCTTCCGTCGAGACAGAAACGGGACGCGGCGAGCGGGTTCCGCCGCGAGACCGACTCCATGGGCGCGGTGGAGGTCGCCGCCGACCGCCTGTGGGGCGCGCAGACGCAACGCTCGCTGGAGAACTTCCTCATCGGCGGTGAGCGGATGCCGCTCGAGGTGGTGCGCGCGTTCGGGATCCTCAAGAAGGCATCGGCCCAAGTCAACCACGAGCTGGGGTTGCTCGACCAGCGGCGTAGCGCGCTGATCGTACGCGCCGCCGACGAGGTGATCGCCGGCAACTGGGACGACCATTTCCCCCTGGTGGTGTGG
>CAYFXT010000069.1:0-12206 GCA_964346995.1 uncultured Spirochaetaceae bacterium
CCTGCTTGAACGCCGAGAAGTCGAAGTACAGCACGACGTAGCGGCTCTGGTTGCCGGTGGGCTGCCGGCCGATATCGGTGCCGGTGAAGACCGCCTCGTAGTCCTCGACCTGGGCGCGGTCGTAGTAGGCGTCCAACATCGTCAGCCACAGCGTCTTGCCGAACCGCCGCGGCCGGATGAAGAACGCGAAGCGCTCCTGCTCCAGGGCACGGATGAAGCGCGTCTTGTCCACGTAGAGGCAGCCGTCGAGCCGAATGCTGCGGAAGTTGCCTCGCCCATAGGGGATCGGCGGGTACGGAACCGGCACGTCCGACATGGCTCGCTCTTTCCCGGTAGCGATGATGTGCCTCATCGGCGAACGCTCCCTGTCGTTGCTGCCTTCGCGTCACCCCCTCGCGGCAGCGATTCCCGCGAGCAGGTGGTCGGCGGTGGCGGCGAGGTCGAACTGCGGTTGCCAGCCCCAGTCGCGGCGCGCACTGGCGTCGGTGTAGACGGAGGGCTGCACGGCGAGGATCCGGGTCGCCAGATCGTCGGGCTCGAAGCGGTACCGGAAGCCGGGCACCCGCTGCGTGGCCGCCTGCGCAAGGTCCGCGGCGCTGGCGGTGAACCCGTGCAGGTTGTAGACACGTCGTGACAACGGCTCCTCGGGTGCCTCTACCAGGCGCAGGATGCCTTCGGTCACGTCGCGCACGTAGATCACCGATACCGCGACTTCCGGCGCCACCGGGAAGGTGAACGGATCACCGCGCGCGGCGGCGGCGAATACGTGCGAAGCGTAGGCGCTGACCGCCGCCGGTGGCGCAAACGGCGAGGCCACGACCGGCAGGCGCACGGACCGGAAGTCGAGGCCGCGGCTCAGGGAGAAGTACGTTCCCACCCGCTCCACCGCAACCTTGGTGGCCCCGTAGATGTTGTCCGGCCACTGCGGGTGGTCCTCCGGCAGCGGGTCGGGCAGCACGCCGCCGTAGGTGGCGGAGGTGCTGGGGAAGAAGAACCGCCGCACGCCATGTTCCACGGCCAGTTCCATGAGCGCCACCGCCGCGCTGGCGTTCACCTGCCACGCGCGCCGCGGGTCGGCCGCCGACGACATCGACAGCAGCGACGCCATGTGCAGGATACATTCCGGCTGGAACGCGGCGAGCAGCCGTGCCATGTTGGAACTGTCGGTAACGTCGATCCGCCTCCAGTTGTCCTGGCGTCCCTCGGGGGCAGGCGCCAAGTCGATGCCGAGCGTCTCCTTACCGCTGCTGTCGAGCTCCGCCATGAGCTGGCGTGCCAGATTGCCGGCTGCGCCGGTGACCAGATACCGCTGCATGTTCGTGCAGCAGCATGCCACAGCATTTCCCTCGGGTCACGCCCAGCGCTGCGGTGCTGGTGGCGCCCAGGACCGCAGCGCGTGACGCACGGGCGCTCTCGACGTTCCCGTGCCGCCCGGTACCGTCTTCGCGGCACCCCACGGAACGCCTGCCGGCCCCGAGCGCCGCGATCGCCGGCCGACGCGCACTGTTACACATTATTAACGTCGTGTTTGCGTTGGGTGCCCATTCGCACGGTACACTTGTGGGGCATGTACAAGCTCTTACCGATTCATCACCGCTGTGGCCCGCGGGCCACGGCTACGAAATGGGCGTCTCTGTTCGCCGCCGCGGCGCTGGCCCTGCTCCCGGTGAGCACGCTCCGGGCAGGAGGCGCCGTCGACGAGGAAATGTCCGCAGACGAGGCAATGTCGGAGCGCGAGAAGGCGCGCGCCGACATTCTCGCCAAGACCGTGGAGCGCCCCGGCGGCCAGGAATGGGCGCTGGGCCAAGTTGGCGGCACCTGGTTCAGCTCGATCAACAACGACCCCAAGACCTTCAACACCATGTCGGCGCGCGACGGCGACACCGCCACCGTGGTTGGCGTGCTATTCGACACTCTGGCCGACTACGATCCCTACATCCGCGAGTTCGAACCCAATCTGGCCAGCTTCGAGGTGCAGGTGGATGAGGCGGCGGACTCGCTCACGGTGATCTACACGCTGCGCGACGACCTCTACTGGACCACCCTCGCCGATCCCGACGCCCGGGTGAAGGTGACCGCCGACGACATCGTGTTCTGGTACGACGAAATCGAGGGCGACCAGGAGCTCCAGCAGCCGGGCTACGCCGGCCAGTTCATCGAGATGCCGGACGGTTCGGAGGCGCGCATCGAGGTGACCCGGATCGACGAGCGCACGGTGGCGTTCCACTACCCGCGCATCGTCGCCAACCCGATCCTGTCCACGAACATGGACTTCGGCCCGCGCCACCGGTACGAACCCGCCAAGCGGGAGAGCGGTGCCGAAGGGGTGCTCAACCTGTTCAGCATCGACACCGACCCCGCCACCATCCCCTCCATCGGTCCCTACTATATCGCCGAGTACGAACCAGGCGTACGCGTTGTGGTGGTGCGCAACCCCAACTACTGGAAGACCGACGAGGCCGGCGTCTCGCTGCCCTACCTGGAGCGCATCATCTACCAGATCGTGCCCGACCGGAACACCGAACTGCTGCTGTTCAAGGAGGGCAACAAGGACGCCTATTCGCTGCGCCCCGAGGATCTGGATGATCTCTTGAACGCCGACGATCCCGACTACACCGTCTACAACGGCGGCGCCACTCTGGGTTCCGCGTTCGTGGCCTTCAACCAGAACCCGGACACCATGGATCCCCTGGTCTATGGCTGGTTCAGCCAGACCGAGTTCCGCCAGGCGATGAGCGCCGTGCTCAACCGCGACCGCATCGCCAGCCAGGTGTACCGCGGGCTGGCCGAACCGGCGCTGCACTTCTTCGCCCGCGCCAATCCCTACTTCGACGAGGCGATCCGGCAGCGCTTCAGCTACGACCCGGACAAGGCGCGCGAACTGCTGGCCCGGATCGGCATCCGCCCCAACGTGGAGGGGCTGATGGAGGACGCCGACGGCAACCACATCGAGTTCAACATCCACGTCGGCGCCGAGAACAACGTCGGGGTGGACGTGATGAACATCTTCGCCGACGAGCTGAAGCAGATCGGCATCACCGGCAACGTGCGCCCCATCGACTTCCAGAAGCTGGTCCAGATGCTGACCAGTACCTACGACTGGCACGTGGCCACCGCCTCGCTGGGCGCCAACTACTGGCCGGAGGGGGGCAGCAACGTGTGGCAGTCGAAGGGCAACTTCCACCTGTGGCACCCGTTGCAGGAAGAGCCGTACACCGAGTGGGAAGCGCGCGTCGACCAGCTCTACAACGACGGACGCTTCACGATCGACAAGGAGAAGGCGAAGGCGATCTACGACGAGTACCAGCAACTGCTGCTCGATCAGGTGCCGATGACCTACCTCGTGTACCCGCTGTCGTTCCTGGCGGTGCGCAACAAGTGGGGCAACGTGTTCTACGACACCCTCGGCGGACTGGACTCCGACTACCTCTACCTGCTCGACGCCGAGTAGTGGCGCGTGCCGGGAGCGGGCAACGATGAGGAGGCGTGCGGCGCTCGACCCACCGGCGCTGATCGCAGTGCCGATCGCAGTGCCGTTCGCAGTGCCGTTCGCAGTGCCGTTCGTCTTCACTCGACCACGCACTCGTCAGCGGGTCGAATGCCGGCATGCGTGGCGGGCAGCCCGGGGGACGCCCGTCCGAGACCGAAGCGATCCGCTCCCGCCCGCCGCCCCGGCACTGGGCCTGAGCCGGTGATGGGCCTGGGCCGGTGACCGGCAAGGCTGTCCGATGACCGCCCGCGCCCGCAGGCGATGCGTGGATACTGTGTCCGCATGGTCTTCGGCGTCACGGAGAAGTGACCGCGCCCGTTCGCTCGGTGCGCTGCCGGCGAACCGCGGGCAGCCGGTTTCACGGTCCCTGGTGTTACCGAAAGACCGTGCCTGCGGATGACCGTGCGTGCTGACCGGACGCAGCCGGAGGCTGCCGGCGCTCCCGCCTGGCGCTGGCGGCGACGGTGGGCGGCTTCCGGAAGCGGCGCCGGGCGGCGGCGCTTCCCGCTGCTCTATTTTCTGGCCACCCGGCTGGCATCGATGGTGGCCATCCTGCTGGTCCTGGGCCTGGCCGTGTTCGGACTCATGAAGCTGGCACCCAGCGACATGGTGGAGAATTACGTCCGCAGCCAGATGCTGGTCTCGGCCGACCGGCAGGCGGACAACGTCTACACCGAGCAGCAGATCGCCGCCGCCCGGGCGCGCCTGGGCCTCGATCTGCCCTTCTACGCCCAGTACGCGCGCTGGCTCTACCAGGTGGTGGTGGAGCGCGACCTGGGCCGGTCGCTGATCTCGCGCGCCCCGATCCTGTTTCTGATTCAGTCGCGGATGATCAATTCGCTCATCCTCAACCTGATCTCGCTGGTGTTCCTCACCCTGCTGTCGTTCGCCGCCGGCCTCTACTTCTCCGCCAAGGTGGGCACGCGCGTCGACCTGGCGGCGACCTTCGCGGCACTGCTGCTGCACGCCTTTCCCGGCATCCTGTTGCTGATCCTGCTGCAACTGTTCGCCGCGGTGAGCGGCTGGTTCCCGATCACCGCCTATCCCGACTTCCCGTTTCGGGAGGCGCCACTGCGATTCTCGTTCAGCTACCTGCACCACATAGCGCTGCCGCTGTTCGGCGCGTTCCTCGGCGGCGTGGGCGGCACCATGCGCTACATTCGCGCCACCATGCTGGACCAGCTCGGCCAGCCCTGGGTGACCGCGCTGCGCTCGCGCGGCATCAGCGAGCGGCGGGTGTTCATCGTGCACGCGTTCCGCAACACCCTCCACCCCTACATCACCAGCAGCGCCGATCTGTTCGCCGGGCTGTTCTCGGGGTCGTTGATCCTGGAGATCATCTTCTCCTACCCCGGTATCGGGCGGCTCATGTACGAGGCGGTGCGCCAGGAGGACATCAACCTGGTGCTGGCCAACATCATGTTCATCAGCTTTCTGATTCTGCTCGGCATGATCGCCGCCGACGTGCTGTTGGCGCTGGTCGACCCGCGCATCCGTTTTTCCGGCCGCGGCGATGGCTGACCCGGTTGCCCGCGGCGGATGGGCGCCGGCGGCATGGCGCCGGCTGCGCGCGCGGCCGGTAGCGGCCACGTCGGTGCTGGTGCTGGCACTGTTCTACGGCGCCATGCTGCTGGCGGAGTTCCTGGCGCCCTACGCGCCCACCACCACGTTCCGCTTCCACACCCACCAGCCGCCGACGCTCGGTTTCCATTCGCGGGAACTGGGGTTCGGCCCACAGGTACAGCATCGCATCCTGGTCGACGAGGTGACGCGGCGCTACGCGCGCATCCGCGGCCAGCACTATCGGGTGCGGCTGCTGGTGCGCGGCGAGGAGTACCGATTGTGGGGACTGGTGCCGCTGCGTGTGCACCTGTTCGGCACCACGGTGCCCTACGTGGATGAGGAAGGCGCGACCGTACCGGCGCCGTCCCCGGCTGAGGCCGATCCCTGGCTGGGCGGTGGACAGGCATATCCGGTGTTCCTGCTGGGGTCGGATCATCTGGGCCGCGACATCTTCTCACGCATCCTGTACGGCTCGCGCATCTCCCTGACCATCGGCTTCATCGGCATCTCCATCTCGCTGAGCCTGGCGATCATCCTCGGCGGGCTCGCCGGCTACTACGGCGGCGCGGTGGACTGGACCATCATGCGCATCGCCGAGTTCTTCATTCTGATACCGGGCCTCTACCTGATCCTGTTTCTGCGCTCCATCCTGTCCTACGAGTGGGACTCCGGGCAGTCGTTCGTGGTGATTACCGCCATTCTGTCGTTCGTCAGTTGGCCCGGCACCGCGCGCCTGATCCGCAGCATGGTGCACAGCATCAAGACCGAGGACTTCATCGCGGCGGCACAACTGCAGGGCATTCCGCCACTGGTGATTATCGTCACCCAGATCGTGCCGCAGATGGCCTCGATCCTGATCGTCAGCGTGGCCCTGGGCATCCCCGGCTTCATCCTCGGAGAGACGGTGCTTTCCTACCTGGGGCTGGGGATCACCGACCCGGCGGTGAGCTGGGGCTCGATGCTGAACCGAAACGTCACCTCACTGGGAAACCTGCGCAGCTTCCCCTGGTTCCTTTACCCCGGCGTGGCGCTGCTCCTGGTGACGCTGGCATTCAACTTCCTCGGCGACCTGCTGCGCGACCTGTTCGATCCCTACCACCGGGAGCCGGCACGTGGCTGAATGGAACGTTGCACCGCGGTACGGGGCGGGAGGCTCGCTGGATCCTGCTGGCTGTCGCCTGACCGTTGCACCGCGAATACGAGGCAGGGCTCGTCGTGACCTTCGCCATCTTCGCTGCCTTCGCCACCGACGGGTCCGCGCTGTGCGTGAACCGGACGCTATGCGTGAACCGGACGCCGTGAGGATCTACGGAGTGGTCGGACTCACGGCAACCTCCAGCGCCGGACCGAGGCCGTCGGATGCGTGAACCGGACGCCGTACCGTTGTACGAGGTGGCGGGCCTCACCGTGACCTTTGCCACCGAGCGCGGGCCGCTGCACGCGGTGCGCGGCGTCGACCTGGAGATCCACGCCGGCATGGTGGTCGGCCTGGTGGGTGAGAGTGGGTCGGGCAAAAGCGTGACCGCGCAGGCGCTGTTGCGGCTGCTGCCGCCCCACGCCCAACTGACAGCGCAGCGGCTGCACTTCCGCGGTGCGGATATCGTCACCATGCGGGCGGGCGCGCTGCAACGGCTGCGCGGCAGTCGGGTAGGAATGATCTTCCAGGAGCCGGCGCGCTCCTTCGATCCCATCTACTCGATCGAGCGCTCTCTGGCCGAGACCCTGCATACGCACCGCCGCGAGCTCGATGCGGAGGCGTTGCGCGCCCGCTCGGTGGCGCTGCTGGAGGAGGTGGGCATCGTCGAGGCGGAGCGCCGCCTGGCCAGCTACCCGCATCAGTTCTCCGGAGGCATGTTGCAGCGGGTGATGATCGCCCATGCTCTGGCCGCCGATCCCGAGGGGCGGATCGCCGACGAGCGTACCACCGCGCTCGACGGCACGGTGCAGGCGGAGGTGGTGGCGCTGCTGTTGCGCCTGCGCGCCGCGCGCGGGCTGGCGATCCTGTTCATCAGCCACGACCTGGCCCTGGTCGGCCAGATCGCGGACCGCATCGTGGTGATGTACGGCGGACTGGTGATGGAGCAGGGCCCCGCGGCTGCCGTCCTGCACGCGCCGCACCATCCCTATACCCGTGCCCTGCTCGATGCCCACCTGCCGCTCGGCGTGCACTACACCGAACAGCCGCTGCACGCGATTCCCGGCACCGTGCCCGACCCGCTGCATCCGGAGCCGGGCTGTCCGTTCGCGCCGCGCTGCGCCCTGGCCGAAGCGCGCTGCACGCGCTCCGTACCGCCGCTGGTCGACGAGCGGACCGCCGCGCCCGCCGCAAGCGCGCCGGAACCGTCGGCCGGCGCCACGCCGCGGGCACCGGAGCCGCGGGCTGCCGGCAGCATCCGGCATCGCTGCCTGCTGCCGGGGGCCAAGCCGAGCGCCCTGCCCGCCGTGGCACTGCAGGAGGTCCGATGCTGACCCTGGATACCGTCAGCAAGCGGTTCGCCCTGAAGGCAGGCTACTTCGCCGCAGCCCGGCGCCACGTCTACGCAGTACGAGAGGTGAGCTTCGGCATCGCAGCGGGCGAAACCTACGGGCTGGTTGGCGAATCGGGCAGCGGCAAGACCACCACCGCGCGCTTGGCCGTGGGTATGTACCGGCCCGACAGCGGCGCCATCACCTACCGCGACCGGGCCGGCAACCTGCATCGCATCGGCAGGTCGGGGGCGCGCGGGCGGCGCGAGTTGCGCACCCGGCTGGCGTACGTGTTCCAGGACCCCGCCCGCTCCCTGAACCCGCGCATGCGCGTCGACTCGATCCTGCTCGCCGGGCTGCGCTACACCGCCGGTTGGCGCGGCATCGAAAACGGCCGCGCGCGCGCCGTGGCCGCCCTGGAGGCGGTGGGGCTGGCCACCCGCCACCTGACCCGCCGCCCTCCCGACTTCTCGGGAGGCCAGCGCCAGCGTGTCGCCATCTCCCGCGCGTTGATCGTCCAGCCGGAGACGATCATCTGCGACGAGATCGTCTCCGCCCTCGACGTGTCGATTCGCAGCCAGATCCTCGACCTGCTGCAGCGCCTGCGCCGCGAGCTCGGGATGACGCTGCTGTTCATCTCCCACGACCTGGCCGTGGTCACCTACTTCTGCGACCGCGTCGGCGTGATGCAGGGCGGCCGCCTGGTGGAAGAAGCCGCCGCCCGCGAGCTCGCCACCAACCCGCGCCACCGCTACACCCGGCGCCTCTACGCCGCCGTTCCCAGGCTCACCCACGACCGTTGACCGGATCACCGCCCGATTCGTCCCCGCAAGCCCCCGCATGTCGTAGCATCGACGGAAACCTTGATTCTCCCCAACGGGGCGCATACGATCCCGATGACGATGTGAGAAGCCACGGCGTAGCGGGTTGGCGGCGTGGCGGGTGCAACCGGTCACCGGTTTCTTGCAGGGGCGGTGATTGATCCAACCCGCAGCGAACAACTGAGGAGGCAGAACGGCATGAAGCTGGAGTTCAGGACGACACAGCTCGACGCGCAGCCCATTCTGGGCATCCGCACGACCGTGCCGACGAGAGAGATCGGGAACGCCATGGGCCCGCTGTTCGGAGAAGTGCATGGGTACATCCAGCGCAGCGGCCAGACACCGGCCGGCATGCCGCTCGCGATCTACCACTCCATGCCCGGCGACACCGTGACCCTCGAATGCGCGATACCGATCGGCTCGCCGGTCGCCGGCGAAGGCCGCATCCAGGCTGGCGAGCTTCCCGCAGGCACGGTGGCTACCGTCACCCACATGGGGCCGTACGACAATCTTCCTGGCACCTGGTCGGAACTGACAGAGTGGATGCGCTCGCAGGAGCTCGAGGCTGCCGGCCCACCCTGGGAGGTATACGTGACCGATCCCGGCGCCGAGTCGGACCGGTCGAAGTGGCGCACGGACCTCTTCTTCCCGGTCCGCTGATTCGATCCCGGCCCTTCGACCTGCGATTCGCCCCCGGAACACTTTGACCGGTACGTGCAGGAGTTCGCCGGGCGACAAACCTGCGCGACGAGGACACCATCGGTATCATGCCCGCGCAGAGGCATTCCCCACTTCGCGTGTGCCGGTCGTCAATGTCACTACCGTCCCGCAGAGAAGCCCTCTGCGCTATCCAGGCGGCAAGACATGGCTGATTCCGCACATCCGCGAGTGGTTGCGGCATACCCGCCCGAAGATCCTCATCGAGCCGTTTGCGGGCGGCGCGATCGTCTCCCTCACGGCGGTCATGGAGAGTTTCGTGAACGCGGCGGTCATGGTCGAAATCGACCGCGATGTTGCGGCTTTCTGGCGTTCCGCCCTGGAAAGTGGCGCGACGTTGCGCGAGCGGGTCAGTCAGTTCGAGCCGACCCTCGAACGTCTCCGGGAACTGGAGCAAGCGATCCCGGCCACGGTCGTGGAACACGGCTTCCGTACGCTGGTTCTCAACCGCACGCGGCGTGGCGGCATCCTCGCGCCTGGCGCTTCCTTCTGCCGCAACGGTGAGAACGGACGAGGGCTGCTGTCTCGCTGGTATCCCGGGACTTTGGCAACGCGGTTGGCGGCGATTCAGGAGTATGCGGATCGCATCGTGTTCTGCGAGGGCGACGGTATGAAGCTCCTGCCGATGATGTTGGGCGGATGGGGACGTGAGGCTGCCGTGTTCCTCGATCCGCCCTACACTGCACAGGGCGGGAAACGGGCCGGGTCGCGTCTCTACGCGCATTCCAGCATCGACCACGCGGCGCTGTTTGCCATGTTGGCCAAGCACGAGTCGAACTTCCTGATGACTTGCGACACGGCACCGGAGATCATCGAGTTGGTGCGCCGACACGACTTCGACGCGGTGTGCCTGTCGATGAAGAACGGGAACCACAACCAGATGTCAGAGATCGTCATCACGCCCGAGCCGTTGTTCGCATGACGGAGAAGTAGCGCATGACGGCCCGTACCGGGAACTGGTGCCCGCGGACTGAAGGGACTTCTTGCGGACGCCTGATCTACAACTTGTACAGACCCTGAAACAGCTCGCTCAAGGCGCGGTCCCGTCCACGGACGAAGACCGGGATGCACTCGATCGGCGCAGGTGCGTCGATGGTGACGCCGCCGTCGTGGACGCGTTCGCCGCTCCACGCATCGGTCCACTCCGCTCCCGCCGGCAGGTAGACGATGCGTTGCCGGGCCCGGTACTCGGTGATCGGCGCCACCAGCAGGTCCGGCCCGAACAGGAATTGATCCTCCACTTCCGTGGCGCGCGTGTCGTCCGGGAAGTCGAAGAACAACGGGCGCATCGGCGGGATGCCGCACTCGGCAACCACCTTCATCTGTGCCAGCACGTAGGGGCGCAGCCGTTCGCGCAGCATGATGGCGGCGCGGATGTGGCGGTAGGTGTCGCCGCCGATGTTCCACGGCTCGTTGTTCGCGCGGCGGCCATGGGTGCGGAAAATCGGCGTGAACACCCCGTACTGATACCAGCGTACCACCAGCTCGCGGAACTCGTCGTCCTGCACCTCGGGTGTCACGAAGCCACCGATCTCCGCGGCGCCCCAGGGAATTCCGGCCAGCGCCAGGTTGAGCCCCGCCATCAGGTACTCGCGCAGATGGGCGAACGACGAAGCGATGTCGTGCGCCGCCGGTGCCGCGCCGTAGCGCTGCGAGCCGGCCCAGGAGCTGCGGCAGATGGTGACCACCTCGTGTTCACCGGCCGCGTGCAGGCCGTCGTACACGTTCTTCTGATGCGCAACCGGATAGAAGCAGTTGGCCTCGACTCCCGGACCGACATGGTAGCGCACCTTGTCGTAGTCCGCGATCAGGCTGAGATCGTCGCACGGGTCGAGCCAGAACGTCTTGATGCCCAGGTCCACGTAGTTGCGCTGCCAGCGCTCCCACAGGAACGGTCCGGCGTCGGGGTGCGTCGGATCGTACTGCAGCGTGCGGCCGCGCGGCCGGTCGGCGGGATGGCGCGGCGTCACTCCCGGCGGATCGCCCGCCCACCACGCTTCCACACCATCGGGCCCCTTCACGTAGATGCCCCTGCGGTGGAACTCCGCGAAGTTGTCGCTGCTCTCCTCGATCATCACCCAGGGGGAAATCATGATCCGCGCGCCCAGCTCGTCGATCTCACGCACCATGGCCCGCGGGTCGGGCCAGAACTCCGGATCGAGCTGCCAGTCGCCCCAGTGGCGCCAGTGGCGGAAGTCGATCACCAGCACGGATACCGGGAGGCCGCGACGCCTGAACTCGCGCGCCGCGGCCAGGAACTCCTCCTGGGTCCGATAGCGCAGCTTGCACTGCCAGAAGCCGGCCGCCCAATCCGGCAGCATCGGCGCGTGCCCGGTTACGCCGGCGTAGTTGCCCAGGATGTCGGCGTAACTGTCGCCGGCAGTGATGTAGTAGTCGAGCTGGCGGCAGCCGCGCGACACCCAGCGAGTCATGTTGTTGCCGAACTCGACCCTTCCCAGCGACGGATTGTTCCACAACAGGCCGTAGCCCTCGCTCGAGACCACGAACGGTACGACGTGCTTGCAGTGGCGCTGGTAGAGGTCGATGACGCATCCCTTCAGGTCGAGGCCGCCGGTGGCGTTGAGCCCCATGCCGTACAGCCGCTCCCCCGGCCGCGCGGCGAAGTGATGTTCCGTGTAGTACAGCCCCTCCTCTCCCGCGCTGCGCGGCTGGAAGATGCGCGTACCCGGGTCGTGACACCCGACCACGTAGTCGTGCTCCGCCAGAATCGGCACCGGGTCGGCCTCGGCGCCGTCCGCCCCGCCGGGATGGCGGAAGAACTCCAGGCTGGCGGTCGCGCGCCCCGGCGCCCGGTCGGCGAGCCGCACCGAGATTCTGCCATTGCGCACGGTCGCTGCGGCGTCGTCAATCGTGACCTCCGCGGCGCTTCCGTCGGCGACCGGCTCGGTGAGCGCCCAGGCGGTGTCGAGGATGCACGGCCCCACGGTCACCCGGACGCGCAGGCCATCCGGTCCCCACGGCACGATCGAGAGGATCTCCACCTGTGGCTCGGCGAACGCGCTGGCGTTCGATGGCCCGCGGGTGTGAAGCAGCCCCCCGCCCACGCGCTCCACACGTTGCGCTAGCGTCGTCATGGCGCCTCAGGATCGTCACCCGTCAGCGACGTGTCAACGAGACGGCACGGGACG
>CAYFXT010000070.1:0-12154 GCA_964346995.1 uncultured Spirochaetaceae bacterium
CGACGTCCGTGGTGGTGGTGAGCTGGCCGCCGGCCGCCACGCCGCCGGCCATGAACCCTTCATACATGAGTGGTTCCAGCATGGCGCGGCCGGCATACACGGCAGCCGTGTGACCAGCCGGACCGGAACCGATGATGACGCAGCTCTCGACCCTCCCGCCCCCGTTGCCCGTGGACATCCGCCCGGCCCGCGCGCGTACTCCCCGATTTTCGACACCGTGAGTGGCTCGCATCCGGTGCAGCGGTGCTCGCGTACCCGGTTCCGGCCGCCCACTCCTGGCCGCCGAACGGGCATGGCCCGGTCCACCTGTCAGGCGGTGCAGGCAGTACGGATGGTGAGCCATCGGCGGCCTCGACTGCCTTAAGCGGAGAAGCGCTCGGCTACGGCAGCCCAGTTGATGACGTTGAAGAAGGCGGCGATGTAGTCCGGGCGCCGATTCTGGTATTTCAGGTAGTAGGCATGCTCCCACACGTCCATGCCGAGCAACGGAGTATCGCCCTGCATCAGGGGACTGTCCTGGTTGGCGGTGCTGTAAACCGCGACACCGCCGGCGCCGGTCTTGACCAGCCACGCCCAGCCGCTGCCGAACCGCTTGGTGCCGGCGTCCGCGAACGCCTCCTTGAAACCGGCGAAGCTGCCGCACGCCCCGTTGATGGCATCGGCCAGGGCGCCGCTCGGCTCGCCGCCACCGCCGGGCCCCATCACCGACCAGAACAGGCTGTGGTTGGCATGGCCGCCGCCGTTGTTCTGTACGGCGGTGCGGATGTCGGCCGGTACCTGGGAAATGTCGCGCATCAGTTTCTCGATGTCCCAGCTCGCGAACTCGGTGCCGTCCACTGCGGTGTTGAGATTGGTCACGTAGGTGGCGTGATGCTTGTCGTGATGGATGGTCATGGTCTGCGCATCGATATGCGGCTCCAGAGCATCGTAGGCGTAAGGCAGGGGAGGCGTCTCGAAGGCCATAGGTTACTCCTTGTAACGTTGTGGATGGTGGGACAGTAACGGTCGATCGCCCGTGGGTCAACCGTCCGGCGCCGGCGACAGCTCGTCGTCGATCACCGCGGCGAGGCTGCTGAAGGGCACGGCGCCGGTCAGCGGGCGGCCATTGACGAAGATCGCCGGCGTGCCGGTCACACCGGCGGCGCTGCCGGCGTGCCGGTCGGCACGTACCGCGCCGGCGAGCCGTCCGGAGTCGAGGCAACTGGCGAAGGCGGCCTCGTCCAGCCCGAGGCGTCGCGCCATTGCCTTGAGATCGGCTATCGCCAGCCGGTTCTGTTCGGCGAACATCAGGTCGTGCAACTCCCAGAACCTGCCCTGCTCGTGGGCGCACAGCGACGCTTCCGCCGCCTTCTGGGCGTGCGGGTGAATCGACAGCAACGGGAAGTGCCGGTAGACCAGTCGTACTGCGTCGCCGTAGTGCCGCTTGACCTGCTCCAGGACGGGCAGGATGCGGGCGCAGAAGGGACACTGGAAGTCGGAGAACTCGACGATGGTCACCGGTGCGTCGAGCGGCCCGTGAGAGGGAAAGCCGTCCGTGGCGATGGCGAAGCGCATCGGCGGCAGGCGATACTCGACGGCAAACCGTATTTCGAGATCGGCGAAGAAACGATCACGGGCTGCGGTCTGCCGCTGCTGTTCCAGCAGATCGCGAATCTGCTCCGCTACCTCATTCAGCGGATAGCGAATGCGCGTCCGGTTGGTAACGTAGAACTGCTCGATCTCGTGCTGCGTCACCGGCTTCACCGATTCGAACATGCGCGCTTCGACGAGCGCCTCACTCTCGCCGGTGCGCGCCATCTCGCGGTCCAGAAGATGGCGGCGCACCAGCCGGTGCAGGGCGTCCTCCAGCGCCACATGCCGGCCTTGTTCGGCTTCGGCCTGGCAGCTCAGGCGTTGCATCTCGATCTGCTCGACCGCCGGGGCCGCCTCCGCCATCAGTTCCGCGCGGCTCACGCTCTGGTCACCGACGGTTGCCACCACCTCGGCGTCGGCCCACAGCGGTGGCGTGGTGACGATCAGGAGAACGATACCGGAGAGAAGCGGTTGGCGGAGAAGTCGCACGGCAGGAGGATACGGTGGCGGCCGCGATCTGTCGAGTCAGCGCGCGGACAGGGGGCAGGGCGATCCCATGCTGACGGCCAGAGGAGCGCCCGACGCTGACCCGGGTGCCAGAGCCCGTCGGTGCCGCACAGCGGTTCCCGAATCGCTCGAACGGCGAACGATAGCCACGGTGCATTCCGGCCAAGTGCCAAGGGGCAGGTACGCTCACACGCGGGTCGGCTCGTCCCCGTGGCAGAACGGGAATGCGCCCGTCAGCGCACGGACAGTCCGACGCCCGCCGCCAGCGGTGCGCGCGCCGCGGCGCGAGGGGACGGCGCGCCGCGCGTACGCCGGTGCTCCTGATAGCGCGCCACGATCGCCTTCGCTTCGTCCAGGTCGGCGCATTCCATGAGCGCGGAGCGTAACGCCCTGGTGTTCGGGAAACCGGCCAGGTAGGCCTTGAAGTGACGGCGCATCTCCACGAACGGACGCACCTCTCCGAGCAGGCGGTCGAACAGACTCGCGTGCTCCAGCATCACCTGCAACACGCCGTCCAGCCCGAGCTGCTGTTTGTTGACGGTGGGATCGAACAGCCATGGATTACCGAATATCGCGCGCCCGAGCATCACGCCATCGGCTCCGGTCTCGGCTGCCAGCATGCGGCCATGCTCCGGGTCGCGGACATCGCCGTTGCCGATGATCGGCACGCCGCTGCCGCGCGCCTGCCGGACCGCGCGCGCGATGGCGTCCCAGTGCGCGGCGGTGTCGGACCGCTCGCGCACGGTGCGGGCGTGCAGGGTGATCGCGGCGGGGCGCAGCTCCAGCAGCACCGCCAGCCACTCCTCGAGGATGTCGGAGTCGATGCCGATGCGGGTCTTGATCGACACCGGCAGGCCGCCGGCGCCCGCGCGCGCGGCCGCGTAGATCTCGCGCATGCGCACCGGGTCGCCGATCAACGCCGCGCCGGCGCCCTGGCGAAGCACGCGCCGGTCGGGGCAGCCGGTGTTGATGTCGATGCCGTCGAAACCGAGTGTGCGCGCAAGCTGAGCGCAACGGTAGAACGGTTCCGGACGCGGGCCGAAGAACTGTACCACCAGCGGGCGCTCGCTGCGATGAAAGGCGAGTTCTGCGAGCAGCCGCTCGCGGCCGCGCGAGCACAGCCCTTCGCAGGAAGTGAACTCGGTCATCATCACGTCCGGACGCCCGCAGCGCGCGATGATCCGGCGGAACGCCGTGTCGGTGACATTGGCCATCGGCGCGAGCAGCATGATCGGACGCGGCAGGTTGTTCCAGAAAGTAGGCGGTGGGGTGGAATTGACTTGCACTGCGCCTCACCCTACGTTTGTTGTCGTCCGTGGGTCCAGAGCCAAGCGATACGACAGCGACACCCGGAACTCCGGGAGCGATACCGGCCGCCACGCCCGGCACCGCCTATCTGCGCAAGCCGGCGTGGCTGCGCACCCGTTCGGCGGCCAGCGGGAAGTTCGGGGCGCTGCGGCGTCTGATGCGCGCCAACGCGCTCACTACGGTGTGCGAGGAGGCGCGCTGTCCCAACATGCACGAGTGCTGGGGCACCTACGGTACCGCCACCTTCATGATACTGGGCAGCGTATGCACACGCCGCTGCCGGTTCTGCTCGGTTGCAACCGGCCTGCCTACGGAGCTGGATCTGGCCGAGCCACAGCGGGTGGCCGAGGCGGTGGCGGAGATGCAGTTGCGGCACGTGGTAGTGACGATGGTAACCCGCGACGACTTGACCGACGGCGGCGCCGAAGTGTGTGCGGCAACGGTAACGGCAATCCGCGCCGCCTCGCGCTGCGGCGTCGAACTACTCACCTCCGACCTGGGCGGTAACACCCCCGCCATCGCCACCGTGGTGGAGGCCGCACCGGAGGTGCTGTCGCACAACGTCGAGACCGTCGCCCGCCTGACGCCGCTGGTACGCTCCCACTCGACCTACGACCGTTCGCTGAGCTTTCTGGAGACCGCGCACCGGCTCGCTCCCGACCTGCTCGTCAAATCCAGTCTCATGGTAGGACTCGGCGAAACCACCGCCGAGGTGCTCGCGACGCTGCGCGACCTGCGCTCGGTGGGCGTGTCGATCGTCAACGTCGGCCAGTACCTGCAGCCCACCGCGCAGCAGCAGTCGGTGGTGCGCTACTGGCACCCGGAGGAGTTCGCCGACTTGCGGCGCGCAGCCCGCGCGATGGGATTCATGCACTGCGAGGCGGGTCCGTTCGTGCGCTCCTCCTACCATGCCGGCGAACAGCTCGCGCACCTGGCGGCGCGGCATACCGGCGGCGCCGAACGGAGCCGTCCGGTCCGGCCGCAGCGGCTCAGGGACGGCGCAAATACCAGTACCAGATTTTAGTTGCGCAACGGTTGAACCTGAATGAGGTTCAGGGCGATGCAGGCGAACGGGATATGCGGGTATCTTGCCGCCGTCACTGCGCCGCGGCGGGCGTTACGGTGTGCCGGTCCTGCGACGGCACGCTGTGCAGCGCCCACTGCACGTCCATGGTGAAGCCGATGTCCAACGCCAGATGGGGGAACTCGGCGGCGAGCGCATCGTAGATCAGGCGCCGAATCTGGTCGTGCAGCGGCGTATCGATCGGCTGGCCGGTGTCCTCGGGTACGATCACGTACAGGTGGATGTAGAGATAGCGGCCCACCTCGGTCAGCCGCAGGCAGGTCTCGGAGTGCGGGACGGTGGCCAGCACCTCCTCGATCAGGGTCGCTACCCGTTGCTGTACGATCTGGTCCGGTGCGCGGCCGAGCAACTGGCGCCAGTTGGCGCGAATGGTCTTGAACGGCTGCGGCGCAGCAATCGCAACTATCGCCAGCATGATCACCGGATCGGCGAAGCGCGCCGACGACGACCAGCGTGAGTTCTGCATCAGCAGCGTGATCACGAACGCCACCCCCACCGCGCCGCTGATCATGGTATCTACCAGCGCGTTGCGCGCATCCACCTCGACGATCGGCGACCGCGAGCGCTTCGCCAGGAAGTGCAGCGCCAGCGCCAGCGCCCCTCCTCCTGCCACGGCGATCGCCGCGTAGATGATGCCGCCCACCGCCGCCACTTCCGTGCCGCCGCTCGCCAGCGCCGTCACCGCGCTCCATACCGCGAACACGAGCGCAAGAGCGATCAGGATGCCCTTGAACAGGTTGAGCATCGGCTCGAACGTGGCGTAACCGAACGGGTACTGGTCGTCGCGCGGGCGCTGCACCAAGCCGGATACGTACAGAGTAAGCAATCCCACCATGGCGAAGATCAGCGAGAACACGCCGTCGAGAAAAACTGCTCCGGAGCTGCTGGCGAGGGAGATCACCACCCCGATCAGCCCGAAGGTGACGCTCGCGACGATGGTGATGACGATCGAGATTCGTTCCATGCGCTCCGCTGTCATGCTCCCTCCCAGGAATCCATCGCCGGCTGCCGGCTACGCCTGAGCCGCCCGCTGCCAGCCGTCGCGAATGGTCTCGAACCCGATCCGGTACACCTCCTCGTTGCTGGCCGAGAAGTCGCGCCATACGCAGGTGGTGGCGGCCAGCTCCGGCAGCGTGCGCCCGAACGCCTCCACGGTGAGCCAGCCGTCGTAACCGCCCTGACGCAGGGCGCGGAACGTCGCGTCGAAGGGCACGTGGCCGCTCCCGGGTGCGCCGCGGTCGTTCTCCGATACGTGTACGTGCTTGATCAGCGGCAGATACTCGGCGATCACCCCGACCGGGTCCTTCTCCTCCAGGTTGGCGTGAAAGGTGTCGTAAATCAGGTGGAAGTTGGGGTGACCGACACGCCGCACGTGGGCCGCGGTGTCGGCGAGCGTGTTCAGAAAGTAGCACTCGAAGCGGTTGAGTGCTTCCACGGCGAGCGGGATGCCGGCCTGGGCACCGTACTCGGCGACCTCGCGATGGGCAGCGGCGGCGCGCTGCCGTTCGTCCGCCGTGGGTCCCGTGCCGGTGAACTGGCCGAGGGGCTGATAGAACGGGCCGCAGAGGATCTCGGCGCCGAGCGCGGCGGCGCAGTCCACCGCCCACTTCAGGTGCTCCACGCCCGCGGAACGGCACGCCGAATCGGCACTGAGGATGTTGCGGGCCTGGTCGGGGATGATCGTCACCCCGGTACGACGCAAGCCGTGGTTGTCCAGTTCCCGCGCCACGCGCGCGTAGTGGTCGGGCGTGCCCTCGAAGATCTCCAGCTCCACGCCGTCGTAGCCGGTCTCCTTGAGCGGGGCGAACAGAGGAAAGTGCTCTTCGGTCACGAACGGTGTCCAGAGCAGCATGTTGAAGCCAATCTGCATGGCCGGGACATTACCGTCTCGGGTGCGAGCGGTAAAGGGCTCGGCAGACGTCGAACGGTGCCGCCAGGTGACGTACGCAAGCCACGCAGAATACCGGGCGATCCCATGCTAACGGCCAGAGGAGCGCCCCCGACGCTGACCCGGGTGCCAGAGCCCGTCGGTGCCGCACAGCGGTCCCCGAATCGCTCGAACGGCGAACGATAGCCACGATTGCGCAGCGTGGGATAGTCCTGCGGCAGAATATCGGGTCGGCTGTTCGCTCCGCCGTCCGCGCAGGCTATGATGCGCCGCGACATGGCTGCACCCGCCCGCGCCGGCGCCTGGTTGCGCAAGAACTGGTTCTTCGTCGGCCTGATCGCCGCCGTTGCCGGCGGTCTGGCGGCGCCCGAGGCGGGCACGGCGGCCGCCGCCGGCGGGGCGACCGCCACCGTCCTGGTAGTAATCCTGTTCTTCCTCTCCGGCCTGAGCCTGCCCACCGAGGCAATCGGATCCGGACTGCGCGACGTGCGCCTGCACCTGCTTCCTGCAAACCTTCATCTTCATCGTCACCCCCGGCTACTTCGCTGCCAGCGCCGCGCTGCTGTGGCGCGGTGGCGACCCGCACATCCGGGCAGGCATCTACGCGCTGGCCGTGCTGCCCACCACCGTATCGAGCTGCATCGTCTTTACCCGAATCGCCCGCGGCAATGTGGTCGCCACCATCTTCAACGCCGCACTGGCCAACGTCGCCGGAGTGTTTCTGTCGCCGTTGCTGCTGTCGCTGCTGCTCCAGCAATCGGGCCGCGCGCTGCCCACCGAGGAGCTGGTGCGCGTGCTCTCCTCCCTGGTGCTGCGCATGCTGCTGCCGGTGGCGGCAGGCCAGGTGGCGCGCGCCGCGCTGCGCGAGTGGGCGCAGCGGCACGGCAAGGAGATCGGAGCGTTCATGAACGCCGCCATCCTGGTGATCATCTGGTTTTCGTTCTCGCGACCGGCACGCGACCCGCAGTTTGCCGCCTCGCTGCCGCGGCTGTGGCCGCTGTTCCTGTATCTGGCGATCTCGCACCTGCTGCTGCTCGCTGCCGCCGGGGGCGCGAGCAGCGCGCTCCGGCTGGACAAGGCCAACACCTACACGGTGCTGTTCGTAGCTCCGCAGAAGACCCTGGCCATGGGCGCCCCGCTGCTCACCACCTATTTCGCCACCATGCCCGACCTGCTCGGCGTGGCGCTGCTGCCCCTGATCATGTATCACCTGTGGCAACTCACCGTCGCCGGTTTCCTGCCCCGCCTGCTCGGCCCGGTCGACGACATGGAACCGAAGGCCGTCTGACTTCCGGATCCGCAAACATCGGTACCGACTCAGGGCCACCCTTCTCGGCAGGCGGCGTCGTCGGCGATCCACTGCCTCCAGTTCTCCTCGTCCGGGTTCAGGAAGCCGCAGTTGGCACGCCGTACGAACTGATCGTCGACTCCGAGCAGGCGCAGCAGTCGCCGGTCATTCCGCTCACGCGCCTGGGCGATCACCGCCTGCGAGACCGGTCCCTGGTAGTTGGCGCGATGCTTCAGCCACGAGTGGTTGAGGGTGAGGAAGAACAGGTAGCGGTAGTCGTCGGAACGGTTGGCCGACCCGGAGTGCAGCATGCTGCAGTGGAACACGGCGACGTCGCCGGCCTTCGCGTAGACGATCACCTCGTCGGGATGCGGGCGCTTCGCCTGCTCCCTGGTCATCCCCAACGCGCGCATGTGCGAGCCGGGAATAATGCGCAAGGGGCCGCTCTCGTCGGTCAGATCCTGCAGGTAGGAGAGCGCGTTGAACAGCAACGGGCGATGATACACACCGTCGTCGGGAAAGAACGCGAACATGTCGCGATGAAACCCCAGCACCGGGCCATCCGCGGCGGCATCGGGCGGGGTACGCCGGTAGGTGATCGACTCGAGCTGGACATGGGGACCGATTACCATCTCGGCGAAGTCGAGCAGGCGCTCGTTGGCAAGCGCGCGCAGTACGAGCTGCGGCTCATGCTCCAGCACGTCAACGAACGCCGACGGACGGCTGCCGTCCGTGGTCGGGATACGGTCGGCGATCTCGTCGAACGCGGCGCGCATCTCGCGCACCCACGCGGCCTCCAGCATGCCCGGGAACAGCGTGAATCCGACGCGCTTGAACTCCGCGAGGTGCTCGGCGAGCGTCTTCATCGCCTTTTCAGAACATCCTGGCGGTGCTGCGGAAGTGGTCCGCGGTCACTCCCTGCTCGTGCGCGACGCGCTTGCCGGCTGCCGCCCACAGGAAGCCGCGCCGCATCAGCTCCAGCGGGGTCGGCTGCTCGATTACGTTCGCCTTGTGCCCCAGCGAGTTGTAGAACACACGCCCGGCCCCCCAGCGCTTGGTCCACACCACCGGCATGTCCACCGGGCCGTTGCTGCTGTGGTACCAGTCCACCACCGGGAAGCGCGTGCTCGCCAGTACCTCCACCGCTGGATCGACGTGCAGGTAGTACTGTTCCGAGCGTACCGTGAAGTCGTCGAGGCCGGCGGTGATTTCGCTCGAGCCGCGCTGCAGGTTGACCACGTACTCCACGCCGTCGCCGCCGGGATGGGAAACCCAGTTGCCGCCGGTCATGAACTGCCACTGCACCGAGTCACGAAACGCGTCACACATACCGCCGTGGCATCCGGCCAGTCCGACCCCGCCGGCGACCGCTTCCACCACCGGCTCCACCTGCTCGCGGCTGATGCTACCCATGGTCCAGATCGGCACGATCAGATCCAGGTCGGCCAGACTGTCGGCGTCCAGGAAGCGATCCAGACTGGTGGCGACCTCCACCGCGAAACCCTCCTCCTCCAGGACGGCGCGGAAGATCCCCGCCACCGGCCCCGGCTCGTGGCCGTCCCAACCACCCCAGACGATCAACGCTTGTTGCTGTTGCTGCATGACGGCCCGATGGTACCCGGTCGGCACGGCACGCTGGAACCCCGCGTACCGACTCAGGCCACTCGCCGTCCGGGCGGCGCGTGGCGTGGACCGCGCCACGGACCTGGATGCGCTATGATGCCGCCGAGAGCCAGGGGAGAGAATTCATGAGGTTGCCGCAGGACTATACCGAGAAGGTCTATGCCGGGGTGCTCGGCAAGATCGTCGGCGTCTATCTCGGTCGGCCTTTCGAGGGCTGGGAGAACGAGCGTATCGAACGCGAGCTCGGAGAAATCACCGGCTACGTCCACGAGCGATTGGGCCGAGCGCTGGTGGTGCCGGATGACGACATCTCCGGCACCTTCGTGTTCATCCGAGCGCTGGAGGACGCCGGCGCCAACCGCGCCATCACGCCGGCGGAGATCGGGCGTGCATGGCTCAACTACCTGATCGAGGAACGGACGGTGCTGTGGTGGGGCGGCTTTGGCAACGCCACCGCGCACACCGCCTATCTGCGCCTCAAGCGTGGGTTGGAGGCGCCGGCGAGCGGCTCGGCGGCGGTCAACGGCCAGGTGGTCGCCGAACAGATCGCTGCGCAGATCTTCGCCGATAGCTGGGCGATGGTGGCCCCGGGCGACCCGGAGCTGGCGGCCGACTTGGCGTGTCGCGCCGGCAGCGTGTCCTCGGACGGAGCGGCCCTGCACGCGACCCGGGTAGTCGCTGCGATGGAAGCGGCGGCGTTCGTCGAGGAGGATACGGAGCGCCTGATCGACACCGCGGCGGCGCTGATTCCCCGCGACTCGCTGATCGCCCACCTGATCGACGACGTACGTGACTGGCATGCCGCCGCCGGCAGCGAGGATTGGCGGACGGTTCTGACCCGGATTCGCGGGCGCTACGGCTACGACCGCTACGGCGGCAACTGCCACGTAGTTCCCAACCACGCCCTGATCATCATGGCCCTGCTCGCCGGCGGCGGCGACTTCGACCGTTCGCTCTCGATCGTCAACACCGCCGGCTGGGACACCGATTGCAACTCCGGCAACGTCGGCTGCCTGCTGGGCATCCGCGGCGGCCTGGCGGCGATTGGCGAGCGTTGGCGCGCGCCGGTCGCCGACCGCCTCTACCTGCCGAGCGCCGACGCCGGCGAAGCGGTCACCGACGCCACCCGCGTCGCCGACCGGCTGGTCGCCCTCGGCCACCGGCTGGCCGGCGCCGAACCGCCTGCCGTGCATGCCCGCAAGGGCGGCGCCCGGTTCCACTTCGAGTACCCCGGATCGGTGCAGGGGTTTCGCGCTACCGGCGGCAAGTCGGCAGTGGTGGAGAACGTCGCCGGCCACAGCGCCACCGGTACGCGCTCGCTGGCGGTGCGCTTCCCCGCTTTCGGCGCTGCCGCCGCGGTAGAGGTCACCACCCCGACCAGCTTTCCCGGCGACCGGCGACTCGGCGCCGGTTATGGCTTGCAGGGTTCGCCGACGCTACACCCCGGCCAGCTCCTGCGGCTCGCAGCCAGCGGCGCTGCCGGCAACGCGGACGCGGTAACGCTCGTCCCGCTGCTGGTCGTAGCCGTGGAGGGAGGTATCGAACATCTGGTCGGCCCCGAGCTGTCCCTCGCCCCGGGGGCTTCGGACCACACGGAGTGGACCGTGCCGGAGACCGGCGGCAACCCTGTCGTGGAGGTGGGGGTGCGGATCGCCGGACCGGCCGGCGCGGGGGCCGTCTACCTCGACTACCTGGACTGGAACGGCGTACCGCGCGCACACCTGGGCCGACCCGACGAGCAAACCGTCACCGGGCGGCCACTCGCCACCGAAGCGCCGTGGCGCCGGGCGTGGGCCAACGGCGTCGACCTGTTCGAGAACCGGACGCGGGAAGAGGACTTCCGCCTGATCCAGAACGCCGGAATCGGCCTGTTGATCCGCGGCGACCGCACTTGGCGCGATTATACCCTGACCGCCACCGTGCGCCTGCACATGGCCACCGCCGGCGGCATCGGTGTCCGCGTGCAGGGTATGCGTCGTTATTACGCGCTGCTCATTACCGGCTGCGGCAGGCTCCGCCTGATACGCCGCCGCGACGACGACGAGACGATCCTGGACGAAGCTCCGCTCGACACCCCCACCGACAGGGCGCAGCGCCTCATCCTGTCCGTGGCGGGCACCACGATCAACGGCAGGATGGGCGACCGGTTGCTGGTATCAGCCTCCGACACGACGTTCGACGGCGGCGCGGTGGCGCTGCTCTGCACGGAAGGCCGGGTCGAAATCAGCGGAGTCCACATGGCCCCGTGCCGCGGAAGCCGTGGGCGTCGTAGCGGCTGCTCAGTGTCGTAGCGCTGCTCAGTGCGCTGCTGCACCTACTGGACGTACTTCAGCCACTGCGCCTTGGCCGACTCCAACTGCTCCATCAGCACGCGGCGCGAGTGGTCGTCGGCGAATACCGGAGCGCGTGAGAAATAGCGCAGCAAGTCGTCGATGCGCTTGATCGAGTTGCGCTTCGCCTTGCGTTCCAGCGAAGCGATGCGGCGCTCGCGTTCGGTCTCGTCGACCCCCTCCCGCTTGCGTGCGTCGTCGATCTTCTTGAAGTAGGGCTCGGTCCACTGGTCGGGCACCTGACCGGTGTTGATGATGTATTCGGCGTTGCGATGGCGGTCGTACACCACGCGACCGAGGACCTTGCCGATGATCACCACGCCCCAGCGCAAGCCGAGGACGAACAGCGCGATGAAGGCGATGAAGGAAACCAGAACCAGGAGCATGTGACGCTCCATCATACCGCCGGCGCGGTCGCGCGGCTACTTGATTGCGCGGCGGGTGGCGAAATCGGCCGCCGCAGTATCCCGGATCCTGACCGTACTGACCGATCATCATCACGTCGCGGCACGACCGGTCGAGGTTGGGGCTTGGGCTGCGGCGCAGGGCACGCG
>CAYFXT010000071.1:0-12096 GCA_964346995.1 uncultured Spirochaetaceae bacterium
CACCGTCGCCTCGGACTCATTACGCCCGCGCGCCGCCAAATTGAGAATTGCTGCCTGCCGCTCTGCCGCTCGAGCCTTGATTACCAAACACAAGTGCCTGAAGGAGTCAGGCCTCCCGACACGTCCCGAACGCGGCGCTCAATTTCCGGCATCTGACGGCCTGATCGCGGTCAACCAGGATTCGCTGTCATTCGCCGTCTGGCTCGCCAGACCGGGAACCGTCTCCGTGGTAGGGTGGCGGCGTGCGACCGACCAACCTGCTGTTCATCCTCTCCGATCAACACACCCGCTCCGGCCTGGGCTGCTACGGCGGCCCCGGCATCACGCCTCATCTCGATGCGCTGGCCAGGCGCGGCACCCGCTTCGACGCCGCCTATACCAACTGCCCGATCTGCGTACCCGAACGCGCCGCGCTGGCCACCGGCCGCTACGTGCACGAGATCGGTTTCTGGGACAACGGCATCCCCTACGATGGCAGCGTGCCCGGTTGGGGCCATCACCTGCGCGGCGAAGGGTTCACCGTCGACTCCATCGGCAAGCTGCACTTCCGCAGCAGCGCGGACGACAACGGGTTTGGCAACGAGATCGAGCCGTTGCATGTGGTGGAAGGGCTCGGTGACCTACTCGGCTGCGTGCGCGACAACCCGCCGCGCCGCAACGCCCGCCGCGGCGTGCTGTCCGCCGGCCCCGGTGACTCCTCCTACCTGGCCTACGACGAACGTAACGCCGCCAACGCCATCGAATGGCTGCGCGACCATGCCGGCGCGCCCGAACCGTGGGTGCTGTTCCTCTCCTTCGTGTGTCCCCATCCGCCCTACATCGGGCCGGAGTCGTGGTACCGCCGCTACCGCGCGGTCGATGGCGATGTGCCGCTGCCGCCGCAGTGGCAGCCCGAGCAGTGGCCGCGCCACCCCGCCATCGCCCACTTCCGCCACTTCTTCCACGAAGACGAGCCGTTCGCGGAGGAGGAACTGCGCAACCTGAACGCCGCCTACTACGCCGCCTGCAGCCACCTCGACGCGCAGATCGGGCAGGTGCTCGGCGCCCTCGCCGAGCTGGGCCTGGTGGACGACACGCGGGTGAGCTACACCTCCGACCATGGCGAGTCACTCGGCGCGCGCGGCCTGACCGGCAAGTTCACCCTGTACGACGAATCGGCAGCCGTGCCACTGATTGTGTCCGGGCCGGACGTGCCGGCGGGGCGCATCGTTGCCACCCCGGCGAGCCTCGTGGACTGCTATCCGACCGTGGTGGCGGCGGTGGGCGGCACGCCGGCGACCGGCCTGCCGGGCGACGATCTGTGGCAGATCGCCGCCGCCGAACCGCGCCCGCGTACCGTGTTCAGCGAGTATCACGCCATCGGCTCGGCGTCCGCCTCCTACATGCTGCGCGACGCGCGCCACAAGTACGTGTACTACGTGGACGGTCCGCCGCAGATCTTCGACCTGACGGTCGATCCCGAGGAACGGCACGACTTGGCTGCGGCACCGGACCGGGAAGCCGTCGGTCTGCTGCGGCGCTTCGAGGCGGAGCTGCGCGCGCTGCTCGACCCGGAGGCGGTGGACCGCCGCGCCAAGGCCGACCAAGCGGCGCGGGTGGCCGCATGCGGCGGCCGCGCGGCGGTGCTTGCGCGCGGCACGTTCGCCAACTCGCCCACGCCCGACGACGAACCCACCTGGGCCTATCCCGGCGCCTGAGCCGGGGATCGCTGGCGCCGCTGCTGTTCGACGATCATGATCGCGAGGGCGCCGAGCGGCGGCGTACGTCGGAAGTGGCGCCGGCGCAGCGATCTGAGGCTGCGGCGGCCAAGGCGTCGAGCAAGCGGACTGAGGAGGGGTTGCCGGTGCACAGCTTTCGCACGCTGATCAACGAGTTGGGCACGCTGACGGCGAACACGATCCGGGTCCAGGATGGCCGCACGTTGACCCTGCACACGCAGCCGACGCCGGTTCAGAAGCGCTGTTTCGAGCTGCTTGGAGTCACGCCTCGCATGTAGCCATGCAAGGGACCTTGAAAAATCGAGAAACTACCCTGACCACAAGGACTTCCAAGCATTTCGCTCTTGGAACTTCGGACTAAATGCGCGCCTGGTACTCGTACAGGCGCCGGTAGCGGCCGCCGGCGCCGATCAGCTCCTCATGGCGGCCGCGCTCGACGATGCGGCCGCCTTCGACGACCAGGATCTGATCGGCGCGGCGTATGGTGCTCAGGCGGTGTGCGATGACAATCGTGGTGCGGCCCTTCATGAGCTGGGCCAAGCTTTCCTGGATGAACGCCTCGCTCTCGTTGTCCAGGCTGGAGGTGGCCTCGTCCAGGATCAGTACGCGCGGATCGGCGAGGATGGCGCGCGCCAGGGCGACGCGCTGCCGCTGGCCGCCGGACAGCTTCACGCCGCGCTCGCCGATCAGCGTGTCGAGCCCGAGATCCAGGCGCTCGGAAAACTCGATCACGTGCGCCGCCCGCACGGCGCGCATCAGATCCTCTTCACCGGCGTCGGGGCGCGCGAACAGAATGTTCTCGCGGATGGTGCCGGCGAACAGAAACTCGTCCTGCAGCACCACCCCGAGATGGCGCCGGAAACTGTCGAGGCGCACGGAGGTCAGGTCATGGCCGTCGATGCTCACCGTGCCGGAGTCGGGCATCAGGAACGACGCCGCCAGACCAGCGATGGTAGTCTTACCCGACCCGGAGCTGCCCACCAGGGCGGTCATCGTGTCGGCGCGAGCATCCAGGTTCACGTCGTGCAGCACCGCCTCCCCCTCCTGATAGGCGAACGATACATGGTCGAAGCGGATGTTGCCGTCGACCCGCGACAGCGTGACGGTGCGTTGCGGTTCGTTTCCTTCCGGCTGCCGCGCCATCACCTCCTCGATGCGGTCGAGACCGGCGAACGCCTCGGTGATCTCGGTGCCGATGCGGCTCATCTGCACGATCGGGGCGACCATGAAGCCGAGGTAGAGGCTGAACGACACGAAGTCGCCCACCGACATCGATCCGCGCAGGATCAACGAGCCGCCCACTCCCATGATCAGCACTGCGCTCAGACCCATGATCAGGGTGCCGCCGCTGGTGACCAGGCTGGTAGCGGTGAGAGACTGGCGCACGTTGGCGAAGATGCGTGCCACGCCGGCGCCGAACACACGCTCCTCGTGTGGCTCGGCGTGAAATCCCTTGATTACCCGAATCCCGGCCAGCGCCTCGGTGAGGCGTCCGGTAACCTCCGCCGTGATGGCGCCGCGCTGGCGGAAAATCGGCCGGATCAGGGCGAACGCCCGCCCCGAGACCGCGCCGAACACGGCGAGTGGCAGAAAGGTGTAGAGGGTCATCGGCACGCTGATGCGCAGCAGCAGAATGAGGACGACCCCCGTGGTCAGGGCGCCGCCCACCAGATGTACCAGCCCGGTACCGACCAGATTCCGCACCCCCTCGGCGTCGGTCATCACCCGCGACACCAGGGCGCCGGTCTGGTTGTTGTCGAAGAACGCCACCGGCAGGCGCAGCAGGTGGCGCTGCACGCGGGCGCGCAGCACCGAGATCAGGTGCTGCGCCTGCACGCTCAACAGCCGGGTGAGCAGGAACGAGCTGACCCCCTGCGCCAGCACGGCGCCGCACACGGCGAGCAGCAGCGGGCCGAGCAGGGCGGTGTTCTGGCCGCCGATCACATCGTCGATCAGGTACTTCGACGCGCCCGGCAGCACCAGTCCGGTCAGACGGTTGATCGCGATCAGCACCAGTCCGAGCAACAGTACCCAGCGCCGCGGCCAGATGATCTCCACCACGACACGGCGCAGACTGGCGGCCGACACCGACTTGCCGCTCTTGTTCGGCCCGTCGAGGGTGGTCGCCGCACTCCGGTTACTCATCGCTCAGCCAGCGTAAAGGTACCCCAATCGCATCGCCGGGGCAGCCGTTCGTCACCGTCGGGACAGGAGCGGGTTGCGCCGCCCGTTCGCCCCTGCGGCAGCGCCCGCGCGGTACCGGCAACCCGGCTACCGTGCGCGGAGGTTGCGTCCCGCCGCCGAGTTCGGCAAGACGCTGCCGCACGCCGCCGCCGCCGAAGCTTCAGAACGTCTTCGAGGCGCGGGCAAGACGCTGGCACGCGTGTGCGTTCCGCACCGAGGTCGGTGCCCGGTCAACGGGTGGCCATCAAGCGGCCCGCCTGAGAGCGGCCGGCGGCGGTGCGAGCGTGCGCAGCGGCCTACCCTGCCTGTGGGTTGCCAGCCGGGCCTACTGCTCGTAGGCTACCGCTGCGATGCAATTCGTGATGTTCACCAAGCACCTTCAGGGGCTCACCCTGGCCGAGTTGATTGCGGCGCTCACCGAGGTCGGCGTGGCAGGGGCGGATCTGGCGGTGCGGCACGGCTATCCGGTCAACCCCGACAACATGGTCGCCGAGTTGCCGGCCGCCGCACGCCGGTTCGCCGACGCGGGTCTGGCGATTCCGCTGGTCACCGCTCCCACCAGCCTCACGGCGCCGGCCAGCCCCGGCGCCGAGGCATTCTACGAGGCGTGCGGGGCGGCCGGGGTCGGTCACCTGAAGCTCGGCTACTGGCACTGGGACCGCGAGCGGCCCTTCTGGGACCAGATCGCCGAGATTCGCGACTGGCTGGCAACGTTCGGCGAGTGGTCGCGGCAGTACGGCGTGAAGACGGTGGTGCACAACCACTCCGGCCACTCGCTGGGCATGAACTCCTCGCAGATGATGCATATCGTGCAGGGGTTCGATCCCGCGCTCGTGGGCGTGTTCGCCGATCCGGGGCATCTGGCGGTGTGCGGCGAGCCGATCACGATGGCGCTGGAGATGGTGCGCGACTACCTGGCCTGCGTGGCGTGCAAGGATCTGCTGCGCATTGCGGTGCCGGAGGGGCGTGGCTGGTGGGGGCGCGGCGAGCCGAACCGCACCTTCACCGTACCGCTCGGGCGCGGCTTCGCCGACTACGGGGCCGCGCTCGCAACGCTGCGTCGAATAGGCTTTGCCGGCGTGATGAGCGTGCACAGCGAATACGACGAGCCGGTGGCGGACGTGATCGCGATGAGCAAGATGGATCTGCGCTACCTGAAGGCCGTGCTCCACTCGGCCGAGGACACCGCTGCCGGTTAAGATGCCGGTGGCGTCGCGTCCCGGCTGAGCCCTGCTTGCCGTCAGCCGGGCGGCCGAGGGTTAGCGGCACTTGCCGAATGAAGGAACTTGCCCGTGATCGTGATGAAGAAAGGCGGTCCGCCGTGCGCTCGGCCGTGACCGTGAGCCTGGTCCCCGAGGTGCGCGGGGGGCCGTTCGTGTTCTCGGATGGCATTCCGGCTGCGTGTGCCGTCGCCGCGCGTATCGGCTTCCACGGCCTGGAGGTGTTTCCGCATACCGCCGCCGGCGTAGCGGTGGGCGAGTTGCGCTCCGCCCTGGATGACCATGGACTGGCACTGGCGGCGGTGGGTACCGGGGCGGGCGGGGTCGTGCACGGCCTGTCGCTCGCCGACGTCGACCCCGCCGGGCGGCAGCGCGCCGTCGATTACGTGCGCGCGGTCATCGAGCTGGCGGCGCCGTTCGGGGCGCCGGCCATCGTCGGCTCGGTGCAGGGCCGCGCCGCACCGGGCGAGGCGCGCGGGGAAGCGCTGGCGCGGCTGGTCGACAGCATGGCGCAGCTCGGCGAAACAGCCGCAGCGGCGGGCGGGCTCCTGGTGCTGGAGCCGCTCAACCGCTACGAGACCGACCTGTGCAACACCCTGGCGCAGGGCGGCGAGGTGATCGAGCGCGCCGGCAGCGATCGCATCGCCCTGCTGGCCGACTTGTTCCACATGAACATCGAGGAGGCGGACATCGCCGCCGCCCTCGCTGCCGCCGGGCCGCGGCTCGGGCACGTCCACTTCGTGGACAGCAACCGGCGCCCGGCCGGCTGCGGACACCTGTCGTACGGGCCGATCGCGGCGGCGTTGCACGCCGCCGGCTACCGCGGCTGGGCATCGGTGGAGGCATTCCCGTACCCCGACCCGGAAGCGGCTGCGCGCCGTTCCCTGTACAGCTTCCGGGCGTACCTGGAGGAGTGAGTCGATGAAGGCAATCAGTCTGCGCGAACCGCAGCGGTTCGAGATGATCGACATCGACCCGCCGGCCGAACCCGGCCCCGGCGAGGCGCTGGTGCAGGTGCGCAACATCGGCATCTGCGGCACCGACGTGAGCGGGTACTTCGGCAAGATGCCGCTGATGACCTATCCACGCATCCTCGGCCACGAATTGGGGGTCGAGGTGGTGGCGGCGGGCGACGGCGTGTCCAACGTGGCGCCGGGTGACCGCTGCTCGGTGGAGCCCTACCTGAACTGCGTCGATCGGTGCCTTGCATGCCGGCGCGGAGCCTCCAACTGCTGCGCCGTCCTGGAGGTGCTGGGCGTGCACACGGACGGCGGCATGCGCCCGCGGTTTCTGCTCCCGGCACGCAAGCTGCACGTCTCCACCAGTCTCGAATTCGAGCAGCTCGCCCTGGTGGAGACCCTCGGCATCGGTGCCCATGCCGTGGACCGCGGCGCCCCCGGGCCTGACGACGCGGCGCTGATCATCGGCGCCGGGCCGATCGGCCTGGCCACCTTCGAGTTCGTCCGCCTCAGCGGCGCCACCACCATCTTCATGGATCTCAACGAAGAGCGGCTGCGCTTCGCGCGCGAAGTGATGAGGTGCGACCATACCCTGGTGGCGCACGGCGACGTCGTCGGCCAGCTCCGCGACCTGACCGGCGGCGAGCTGCCCAACGTGGTGTTCGACGCCACCGGCTCGAACCGTTCCATGTCGGAGGCGGTGAACTACATCGCGCCGACCGGCACGCTGGTCTACGTCGGGCTGACCGCCGGCGAACTGTCGTTTCCGCACATGGCCGTGCACAAGCCGGAGTTGACGCTGTGCGCCACACGCAATTCGCTGCCCGCCAACTTCCGCGGCATCATCGAGCATATCGAGGAGGGGCGTATCGACACGCAGCCGTGGATCACCCACCGCAGCAGCTTCGGGGATCTGATTGGCGACTTCCCCATCTACACGCGCCTCGACAGCGGCGTGATCAAGGCGATCGTCGCCGTCGACTGAGAGCGCCGGCAAGCAGGAGACGCTTCGCCGGTACGGTGTTTCGGGTGCCGGCGAAGCCGTTCGGCGCGTGCAGCAGAAGGCGCCGTGGGCCGCGGCGGCAACGCGACTCTGCTGGCCGGCGGCCCACGGCCATCCTCACGTGCCGCAGGCCGGCGGTCACACCAGGTGCATGCGCAGTTCATCCACCACCCTTGGACGGGCAGCGGTCAGGTTGTGGTCTTCGAGCGGGTCGGCGTCGCGGTCGAACAACAGCGGCTCGTGGGTGGAACTGACTACCAGCTTGTGGCGCTGGTCGGTGACCATGCGCCAGTCTGCGAGGCCGGCCACCGCCACCGGCCGATGACGGTCGCGCCGCGCCTCGACCACCGGGCGCAGCGATACCGCGTCCATGCCGGCGGGCGGCTCCACACCGGCGTAGTCCAGAAACGTCGCCGCCAGATCGTGCAGGCTGACCAGCGCGTCGGTCGAGGCGCCGGCCGCACCCTGCGGCGCGGCGATGATCAGCGGGATGCGCACCGCGGCCTCGCGCCACGTGCTCTTGCCCCAGCGCCCGTGATCACCGAGCATCTCGCCGTGGTCGGAGGCGTACACCACCACGGTGTCGTCCAACTCGCCGCGTGCCGCCACCGCGTCGAGCAGCCGCCCGCACCAGGAGTCGATGTTCTGGAGCATGGCGGCGTAGTTCTGCCGGGTGCGCAACAGGCCGGCGCGGTCAGGATGCCGGTTGGCGTGCGGCGGGGGGAACTCGACCTGCTCCCAGCGGGCGCGCATGGCGGCGGTGACGTCGAATGGATCGTGCGGGCCCAGGAAGTTCACCTGCAGGAACCACGGTGTTCCGGTCGGCAGCCGGTCGAGCACAGCCAGCGCGTTGCCGGCCACCCAGTTGTCCCCGTACGCGTCGTCCGGCAGGTCGGTGGTGTACGCGTCCAGGTGCTCGCAGCGGGTGGCGTGTTCGTGTACGTACCGATCGGCCAGGCCGCGGTCGTGCAGCATCTTCAGGTAGGGGCCGCGCGGCTCGCCGGCGTCGCGGTAGGAGCTGCTGCCGTCCAGCTTGCCCTCGCTGTCGATGCCGTCGGTGAAGCCCCATTCCGGCAGCAGACGCGAGCCGTCCAGCTCCCACCAGGCGTTGGCGGGGTCGCTGGTGTCCTTGTGCAGGTCGAACTTTCCCACCCCGGCGACCTGGTAGCCGACGGCGCGCAGGGCCTGGTAGAAGGTCGGTTGCTCCAGCGGGTAGTTGCGCGTGTTGTCGGGTACGCCGCAGTGGGCATAGTGGCGCCCGGAGGCGAGCGATGCGCGCGACGGCGCGCACAGCGGGGACGTGCAGTAGGCACGCTCGAAGGACACCCCGCGCTCCGCCAGCCGCTGCAGCGTCGGCGTGCGCAGCGGCAGGCCGACCTCGGCCATCCAATCTGCGCGGTGCTGATCCGGGATCAGCAGCAACAAGTTGAGCGGCCGCGTCATGAGCTACTTCGCGTGCGCCGCGCAGAGCAGCTCCGCCGGCGTCCGCTCCGGGGAGGCGAACGGATCGATTACCCGCACCGTCCCGAACATCTGGCCGTGCTGCAGATCCTCGGTAAGCAGCACCCGGCAATCGCTGGTCTGCGCGGCGGCGACGATCAGCGCATCCCACCACGACAGAGAGTGGTGAGCCTCGAGGCGCCAAGCGCGTTCAAGCAGTGCCAGATCGGTGGCAACCGGCTGCCACGCAGCAAGATCGCGGACCAGGGCACATGCATCCAACACTTCCGATTGCGGTGCCAGCTTGCGCGTGAGCGTCGAGTACAGTTCCTGCAATACCTGGAAGCTGAGGCGTCCCAGGCGCTGGCGCCACACCAGTTGGTACCAATTCTCGGCGCGCGTCTGCTTTACCGGATCCGCGCTGTCATGGCGGTAGACCAGTACGTTGGTATCAACGAAAACTGGCCCGGTCATGCAACTCCTCGCGGGTCGGCTTGCGGCCGTCGACCCACCGCAGCTTACGTGGCTTGATCGCCAGACAACGCTCCATGGCAGCATCGTATTCGTCCGTGCGCTGCTTCATGTCATCGAGCAGGTCTGCAAGCCACCGGGATACGCTGCGATCGGCTTTGGCGGCCTCGACTCGCATCCATCGAGCGGTATTTTCAGGCAGTGACACCGTTACGTTCTTTACGTTACGCACGACACGAAAATAGTGAACCATGGAATTCGTGTCAAATGGGCGCGGTGCCGGATCGGAATTATACTGGAGTTCGTAATGGCAGCGCAGGATCGACGGATTGCCAATCCCATCGTCAATCTCGTGGTGTGGCTGATCGCGATCGGACTCATCGCCGCGGTTGCGGTAGTGGCCGGCGGACGCTTGGCGGGGCTGATGGGCGCGGTCCTCACGGGGGACACGCCGCTGGTGGGACGCGTCGCCGTGGCGCTTGGCATGGGTGTGATGGCGCTGATGCTGCTCGCGTTCTTCGTCTGGCTGCTGACCACGCTCGTGCGTACCGCGGCCGCGCACCTCGCCGGCCGGCGGCCGCGCTGAACAATCACCGGCGCCGCGCCGCCGATCCGTCCAGCAGGCGGCGGCGCTCCCGCCAGCGCGAGCGCCGTGGCTGGCGGTCGGCGGGCGCATTCGCCTTCAGCGGCCCCGGTTCGCCCCGGCATTCCCGGCGGGCCGTTGCGCCTGCCTGCTGCGCTGTGTGCTGCGTCCCGATCAGCGTTGGTGCCGTTGCCCGGTACGTTGATCTGGCGGACAAGCGGCTGGCGCGACAGTTTCTGGACCGGACCGACCGCTGACCACCGGGGTGCCATGTCGGACCGTCCATGGCCCAACTCTACAAGGCGGCAGCGTCATCGGATGCGAGTCACGGTAATCCGGCTGTCCGCCGCGGGCCGGTCGAGGAGCGAAATCGCACCGTCCGTCCACTCGATCTTCAGGCGCAACGGCTCGGCCCAACGCGGGAAACCGAAGTGCACGGCGGCAACGTTGCCCGACAGGTACCCGGAGCTGGCCGTGATCTCGCGGTGCAGCTCGCCGGCGCTGGTGTGCAGCACCAGACGGCTGCCGATGGCGCCAGTGTTGATCCCGTCCGGCCAGTGCACGGCAACCAGGATCGCGGTGCCCCCGTGACACAGCCGATTCTCGAATAGCTGCGCCGGCGCCAGCAGGTTGTTGACCACGATGTCGAGGTCGCCGTCGTCGTCCAGATCGACCATCACCATCCCGCGGCCGCTGGCGATCGACCCCAGGCGCCACTCCGGCATCGGCTGGAATACGCCGCTGCCGTCGTTGCGGAATACCTGATTCTCCTCCACCAGCGCGTATGCGGCAACATGCGCGAACAACTCCTCGGACATCATTCCGTTGACCACGTACAGGTCGAGAAATCCGTCGTTGTCGAGATCGCCGAACTGCGCCGCCCAGCTCCAGCCGCTGGCGTCCACGCCGGAACGTGCCGCGAGGTTGTCGTAGCCGCCGGCGCGGCGCACCAGCAACGCATTGGCACTCACCTGCACCGCATCCGCCCGTGACTCGGGGAGCGGGCCATAGAACTCGAGAATCCCCGGATCATCGGAATATGGCTTCATATCGGCGGCGAAGATCTCGTCCACACCGTCGTTGTCCACGTCGCCGGCGGCAAGGCTCATGGTGTTGCGGCTCATCGAGGAGAACAGTTCGCGGGGCTGCCAGCCGTTCGGCCGCCGCAGCCAGATCGTGTCCGGCTCGTCGAAGTCGTTACCCACCACGATGTCGAGCCGGCGGTCGCCGTCCAGGTCGGACAACAGGATGGACAGCGCCTGCGCACGCGGCGCAAGGCGAGTCGGCAGCAAGCCTGCGGAGCGACGTTCGTGGTAGAACACGCCCGCGCCGTGCAGCTCGCCCGGCGCCATGGTTGCGCTGAGCTCGGCGTCGTACGACCCGGTCACCAGGTCCAGGTCTCCGTCGCCGTCGAGGTCGGCCCATGCCATGGCGTACGCGCGGTTCGGGGTGAGCAACGGCGCCGCTTCCGCGAACGCCACGTCCTCCATGCCTCGTCCGGAGTTGCGCCACCACACCGGGAGCGAGCCTTGGCGGGTAAAGACGATGTCCAACCAGCCGTCAGCGTCGAGATCGACGATATTCACGGCCCGGGTTGGTCCGCTGGCCAGCGCCTGGCGCCGAAATCGGAGGCCGCCGAGATTCCACAGCAGCGAAGACTCGCCCGCCACGTTCGCCAGCACCAGATCCGCATCACCATCGCGATCCAGATCGCCGGTCGCAACGCCGGAGCCATGACTGTCGAACAGCAGCGGCACAGCGCCGAACACCCTTGTAGTGTGCTCCAGCGAACGAGTCTCGAAATCGCCGCTGCAGGCACCGGCCGGCCGGAGCGGCGTAGTGACGGTACTGATCCGGGGGGGCTGTGGCACTTCCGGTGCCTGCGCCGAGGCGCGGTCGGCGATCACGAGAACCGCGACGACGACGAACGGGAGCCAGCCGGCACGAGGCATTGGCAGGAAACGGCGATCACAACCCGGCATCTGCGGGAGCGGCGGACAAGGCATCCCCGCTGTCAGGGTGTGCATCCGCACATGGAGCAAACCGTGATGCTCGCCACGACCGGGGCGAGACCTGCGACCGATGCCGCCGGAGCATCCGCAAGCGAGTTGGCTGGCGTCGCGGTCAGGGCAAGACGATCCCATGCTCACGGCCCACAGGCGCAACCGCCGATGCTGGCGCCGGGGCCGGGACCCGTTGGTGCGGTAGAGTCGGTCAGCGGATCGCTCGAATGGTGAGTGACAGCCCACGATTGCACGCGGGATCGTCCTGATCAGGGTTACCAGGGCTTTGTGCGACTTGACGTGCGCGGCGCTCTGCGTTAGCATCGGGGAATTCGTGCCACATGTCCGTCGGGTACGTGGCCGCCAAGGAGGATCTCGAAATGGCAAAGAAATACCTCGCCTTTCTTGCCGGTGCAAGCACTCTGATGATCGCATGCACGATGGTTTTCGCGGAAGGCAGACGTGAGCGAAACCAGGAGGGACCGCAGCAAATGGCGGTCGTGGCGTCGGGCGAG
>CAYFXT010000072.1:0-6333 GCA_964346995.1 uncultured Spirochaetaceae bacterium
CGGCTACCTGCTCGCTGGTGGTGCCGGGCGGCATCGCCGGGTGCCAGACGCCGCCACGGGCACGAGCCGACCCGCGTGTGAGCGCTACCACCTGGTGGGAATGCACCCGCATCGCTTGCGCGCTTTACCTGTCCGGCGGCATCGGAGTACGGTCCCGATCCATGGAATTGCGCACGAATCGCATCAAGCGGAAGCTGGCCGCGGGCGAGGTGGCGACCGTGGTCAGCGGCATAACCCACCCCGACGACATCGACGCGTTCGGACCGATTGCCGAGGCCACCGGTGTCGACGGGGTGTGGCTGGAAGGCGAGCATGGCGCGGTGGACGCCGCCGAACTCGGCAATCTCACCCGCGCCTGCGACATCTGGGGGCTCACCTCGGTGGTGCGGGTCAACGACAACCATCAGGGGCTGATCTACCGCACCCTAGACCGCGGCGCGCAGGCGGTGGTGGTGCCGCACGTCAACACCCGCGCCGAAGCGGAAAGCGTCGTGGCTGGCGGCAAGTTCGCTCCGCAGGGCAAGCGCGGCATGTACACCAGCCGCCAGTACTACGGCGTCGACGGTTACGTGCACCGCGGCAACGACGAGAGCGCTCTGATCGTGCTGATCGAGGATATCGCCGCCCACGCCAACCTGGATGAGATCCTTGCGGTCGAGCACATCGACGTGTTCTTCGTCGCGCCGTCCGATTTCGCCGCCTCCATGGGCCACATCGGCGACATCGGGCATCCCGCGGTGCAGGAAAAGATCGCGGACTCGATCGGCCGCATCGTGGCGGCCGGACGGGTCGCCGGCACGCTGACCAGCAACGAGGACGTTGCGGACTATGTCGGAATGGGAGTGCGCTTCGTCCTCACCGCTACCAAGGGCTGGCTGCAGGCGGGGGCCGCGCAGTTCACGGGCGCGGTGCGTGGCGGCACCTGATCCGCGGTCGGCGTGCGGCGCGACCGGGTAGTGGCGAGCAACGGCGCAGGAGGATAGCGATGCATGCGTTGGTGCTGGAGCGGGCCGAGCAGCTCTCGCTGCGTGAGATCGCGATAGCGGAGCGGCTCGGGCCACGCGACGTACGCGTGGCGATCCATACCGTGGGCATCTGCGGCAGCGACGTCCACTACTACCGCCACGGCCGCATCGGCCCGTTCGTGGTGCGCGAACCGATGGTGCTCGGCCACGAGGCGGCTGGCAGCGTGGTGGAGGCGGGGTCCGAGGTGACCAACCTGCAGGTGGGCGACCGGGTGACGATGGAGCCGGGCATTCCCGATCCGGACAGCCGTGCGACGCGGCTCGGCCGCTACAACCTGGACCCGGCGGTGCGGTTCTGGGCCACGCCGCCGGTACACGGCGTGCTGCGCCCGACGGTGGTCCACCCGGCCGCATTCACCTTCAGGATTCCCGACCGCATCAGCTTCGCCGAGGCGGCGATGGTGGAGCCGCTGGCGGTCGGTATGCACGCCGCTTGCAAGGCGCGTATCGTGCCCGGCGACGTGGCGGTGGTGCTCGGCGCCGGACCGATTGGCATGGTGACCGCCCTGGCCGCTCTCGCCGGCGGTTGCAGCCGCATCATCATCGCTGACGTGGTGGCCGCCAGGCTGGAGCTGGCGGCCTCGTTGGGGCCGATCGTGCCGGTGCACGCCGACAAGCAGCCGCCGGCGGAGGTGGCGCGTTCCCTGACCGGCGGCTGGGGAGCGGATATCGTGTTCGAGTGCAGCGGTTCCGCGGCTGCGGCGGCACGAGTCGTGGAGCCGCTGCGGCCCGGCGGCTGCGCGGTACTGGTCGGCATGCCGGACGAACCGATCGGCTTCGACGTGGTGGCGGCGCAGGTCAAGGAGGCACGCGTGGAGACGGTGTTTCGCTATGCCCACGTCTACCCGCGTGCGCTCGCCTTGCTGGAGAGCGGCGGCATCGACGTGCGGCCCCTGATCACCGATACGTTCCCGTTCGCCGACAGCGTCGCCGCGTTCGAGTTCGCCGACGCCATGCCCGACGGCAGCATCAAGGCGCAGATCGCGCTCCGGTAGGCGCCGGGTGACGGCGGCGTCAGCGGGCGATCACGATACCTGCCGCCAGCGCTGCCGCAGCCGTTCACCCCAGTTCGCAACCACGTGTCGTGGCGAGCCTTCGCGCAGCGGCCGCCGCCGCAAGAGGCGCTCCGTCTCCGCCAGCCGGCGGCGGCAGTCGGCCATCACGTCGGCAAGGGTGGGATCACCTGCCAAGTTGCGCGTCTCGCCGGGGTCGCCTTCCAGATCGAAGAGCTGCTCGATGCCCGGTTCCGCATCGTCCGGCCCGGGCGGGAGAAAGTCCTCCACTGCGCGGGGACGGTACTCGGTCACGTACTTGTAGCGCCTGGTGACCACCGCGCGTGCCCAGTAGTTGCTCTCCACCAGGACGTGCTCACGCCACGTGAGGCTACCGCTGCCCTCCAGCAGCGGGCGCATGCTGCAACCCGGCAGGCCGGCGGGCGGCGCTACGCCGGCGTAGTCGCATACGGTCGGGAACACGTCCACCCCGGAGATGAAATGCTCGTAGTCGAAGTCGCCCTTCGGCAGCGGCACGCCGTCGCCGAGACACGCCGCAATGAACGGAACGCGCGCGCTCTCTTCGTAGAGAGTGAATTTCTGAAACATCTGATGCTGGCCGGCCGCTTCACCATGGTCGGAGGTGAACAGGATCAGGGTGTCGTCGGCGTGGCCGGTCGCCTGCAGGGCATTCAGAATGACGCCGATCTCGGCATCCACCTTTTCCACGAAGCGGTACAGGCTCCACGCCAGATAGCGCCATTGCAGCGGCGACCAGTGGCGCGTGCGGCGCAGGATCGGCTCGTGCACGAGCGCATGGTCGTCGCGGCGCACCACCCGGTGGGTCATCGTCTCCGGTTCGTCGTAGTGGAAGTTGTCCGGTAACGGAGGCAGATCGTCTTCGGCGAGAATACCCTGCGCCACCGGGTCGGGTATCAGCTTGTGCTCGAAGTTGTGGCCGTATTCACACACGTCGTGCGGGTTGACCAGACCGATCTGCAGAAAGAATGGTTCGGCGTCGTCATGGCGGGTGAGGAAGTCGACCACGGAACGGGTGATGGCGCCGTCGTAGTACTCGCCGCCGCCGGCGCCGATGCGCGTCTTGCCGTAGTACAGCGTGCGGAAGCTGTCGGTCACCTCGCGACCGCTTACGTGCCACTTGCCGCTGTGGTAGGCGGGCAAGCCGTGGGCGTTCAAATGCTGGCCGAGATCGGGCAGGTCGTCATGCAGCAGGCCGCCGTTGAACGGCGAGCCGGTCTCCGAGGAGTAGCGCCCGGTCATCCAGCTCGTCCGCGCCGGCACGCATACCGGGTCGGTGCAGTAGGCGCGCATGAACGAGACGCCGTTGCGCTGCAGTCGGTCGATGTTGGGCGTCGCCAGCCAGGGGTTGCCGAACGCCGAAACGGCGTTCCAGGTCTGCTGATCGGTGTGCAGAAAGATGACGTTGGGACGGGTCGCTCGGTCGCTCATGCGCGCACCCAGGTCTGAAACAGGCCGGAGACGACCGCCACCGCACCGGAGTCGTCGACCCAGTAATAGGTGGGCAGCAGGCCGGGGCCGTGCACGCACCAGCCGGTGAACGTGCCGAGGTCGGCGTGCGTCGGTGGCCACCGCCACCGGCCGATCGGAACCACACGCACCGGCTCACGTAGTCGCTCCAGGTCCTCCAGCAGAGCGACTTCGCAGCGTTCCTCGAGCTGGGGGATGGTCTCCTGAAGCGTCCACAGGGTGGTCAGCGGCGCGGCGCCGCTCCACCGGCCCGCCTCCACCTGGGCGCCGCCTACGGAGAGCACGACGGCACGGCCGCCGGTACCGACATCGGCCAGGCTTCCCGATGACCGGTAGCGGCCATACTGGTCGCCGGAGCTGTTGCGGACATCGATCTGCCAGCCGCCACTGATGCTGCGCCAGCGATCGGCGTGCGTGCGGAACGAGTAGATGGCATGTTCGCCGCTGGTGGCGTTACGCGAGGTGACTTGGTACTCGATGAGGTCGCCGGGTCGAGAACGGGTGGCGGCGATCTCGATGCTGCCGTTGGCCAGCTCGGTCGACGCAGGTTCACTCCGGTAGCCGCGCCAGAAGTTGGGCAATACGCGGTAGGTCACGGAGCCGCCGGCGGCGGCCTCGGTTCGGCGGGCGCGCAGGATTGCCACCAGCTCGCTGCCGAAGTCGGGTTGCTGTGCATCGTTCTGGTTGAAGGACCAGTGCAGCTCGGGGGCGGCGACACCGGTAGTTGCGGTAGTGCTCATGGGGGGTACGATTCTCGTCGCTGTGACCCTATCACGCACCTTGGGCACTGCCAAACCCGCCCTGTGGCTGCGGGGGGGATGCACCCGCCCGCATGGTGGCTGCTCAGTTGCGAGTGCTGCGCGTTTGCGGCGGTACTCGTCCTGCACCCGCCCGGTGGCTGCGCAGTCAGCGGCATGGCCGCACTACGGACGATACCGCCCGCAGGGACGGTACCGCCCGTTCGATCCCGGACCGCTACTCGGTGCTCACCACGTACAGGTCGAGGAATTGCACGGGGCCGAGCGCGCGTAGCGCAATGGTGTCCGCCATGTTCACTCCCATCTCGTCGGTGGCCGCTACCTTCAACTGCTCGGTGCCATCGACGAACACCATGATCGAGCCATGGCAGGCCCCTTCGCTCACCGTGGCGGGGCAGTCGTCAGGCTGATAGAGCGCCTCCAGCGTCAGTCGGGACGACAGCGAGCGTGCGATCTTGGTGCTGTTCAACCACAACAGACGACCGCTGTCGAGTGACTGGTAGAGCTGCACGTGCGCGTGCTCGGTATCGTAGAAGCCCTCCTCCTGGGTGACCCAGATCAGGTAGGACCGACCGTAGTTCCAGGTATTCCCCGACCGCGGCGTCGCGGATGCGAGGAAGTGGAGGCCGTATCCGATTCTCGCTCCGGCGTCCGTGGACGCGGTAATCCCGTACAGGGTCGCCGCGTCAGGCTGTGCCATGTCGACGGCGAACTTCGCGTGCGTTGCCTCGGCGTCGGTCTGACTGACCCGTCCCTCGCCGGCGGCGGTCCAGGAGCCTTCGTACGGGAGTGCCGCGCCCTCGGCGAAGCCGCTGACCATCCACCTGGCCGCGGAGTCCTCCAGCAGTTGATCGCGCAACAGCTCTCCTGCCGTTCGAACGCGATGTCCCTGGTTGCGCGGGGTTATCACGATCTGCCCGTCCGGCCGTGCCTGGAAGGAGACCGCGTAGGCATCGCCGCCGATTCCGACGTTGGAAATCACCAGGGTGTCGCGTGCGACCGCTTCGACGGCGGGAGCGGACAGATCGAGCACCGGCATGACGCGATCGGCGGTGTCGAACAGTTCGTCGGCTGCGCCGGCGTAGCCACTGGTATGGCGCAAGCGTATCGCGTACTCCTTCATGCCGTATCTGATCCCGGACACGTAGATAGAGTCCGGTCCGGCGATGGACACGGTCGCCGCGTCCAGATTCAGCCGGCGCATGTCCAGATCGCGCGGGATGACCGCGCCGTCCATGGGTGCCAGCTCCAGCCGCAGCGCGTCGATTTCCGCCCGCAAGGCGGCCGCATCCGCTTCGGCGGCGGCCACCGCGGCATCAGCCGCGGCGTGTGCGGCGGCGATGGCGGCGTCGGCTTCGGCGCGCACGCCGGCAACCGCAGTATCGGCCGCGGCGCGTGCCTCGGAGACGCTGGCGGCTGCCCGCGCCTCGGCCGCGGCGACCATCTCCTCGGTGGTGGGCGGCAGTGCCACCGGACGGATACCCACCACCTCCAATCGGTTGTCGCCGGCATAGCGGAGCTGTCCGGAGTAGCCCTTGCCGCCGACGACGACGTAGGCAATGTCCAGTACGGCGGGCTGTACGAGCGCCAGCTCGGTGCGTGACAGATCGACCGAGTCGGGGATCAGCTTGCCGGAAGGACCGTAGATCCTTTCGACCGTGGCGGTGGTGCCGCCGCGATAGCGCAACAGCGCAGAATAGCTGTCGTCGCCGTATCTGATCGACGAGAGATAGATCGACTCCGGACCGGCGAGAGACGCCTGCGCGGTGCCGAAGTTGAGCCGGCTCGGGTCGATCTGGTCGGCGGGGATCGTCACTGCGCTCGGCCGGTAAGCTTCCGCCAGCACCGCGTCGACCGTCTCACGAGCGTCAGCCAGAGCGGCCTCGGCCGCGGCGATGGCGGTCGCTGCCTGGGCCTCGACTTCGGTGAGCCTCGCCCCGGCCGCGGCGACCTCGGCTTCGGCAGCGACGCGTGCTTCGGCGACACTGGCGTCCGCCTGAGCTGCGGCCGCAGCGACTTCGGCTTCGGCAGCGGCGCGCGCCTCGGCGA
>CAYFXT010000072.1:6433-12070 GCA_964346995.1 uncultured Spirochaetaceae bacterium
GCCTGAGCTGCGGCCGCAGCGACTTCGGCTTCGGCAGCGGCGCGCGCCTCGGCGATGCCTGCGGCAGCCTGTGCCCGCGCCTCCGCCACCAGTTCGTCAGCGGTCGGCGGCAGCGTCACCGAACGGATGCCGACCACCTCCAGACGGTTGTCGCCGGCGTAGCTGAGCTGACCAGAGTAACCCCTGCCGCCGACGTTCACGTTGACCACATCCAGCACGTCGGGTGTTATCAGCTTCAGTTCGGTCTGCGAGAGGTCCACGGAATCGGGGATCAGTTTGCCGTCCGGTCCGAATACCTTCTCCACCGAGGCGGTGGTTCCACCACGATAGCGCAGCAGAGCGGAGTAAGTCTCGCCCGCATAGCGGATCGAGGAGATGTAGATCGACTCGGGACCAGCAAGAGAAACGTGCGCGGCGTCGAGATTCAGCAGACCGGGATCGATCTGATCGGCGGCGATCGTCACCACGCTTGGCCGGTAAGCTTCCGCCAGCATCGCGTCGATCTTGGCCCGGGCGCTCGCCAGAGCGGCCTGTGCGTCGGCAATGGCGACGGCTGATTCCGCCTCTGCGGCGGCCATCTCATCCTGCGTCGCCGCAGCCTGCGCCTGTGCCTCCTCCACCATGGCCTGCGCCGCCACCGCTTCCGCCGTTGCCTCCTCGGCCGTGACCTGCGCTGCACCGGTCGCGGCTTGCGCCTCGGCCACCTGGTTCTCCAGAGCAGCGACCTCCGCCTGCAGAGCCTTTACCTGCATTTCCGCTTCGGTTTCTGCCTCCGGCAGGTCCTGTTCCATACCGGCCGGAGTGATACAACCCATCTGCGTAGTGAGGAGCACCGCAGCGGCGAGCAGTGCGGCGTAATGAACCTTGCGAAACGGAAAACCTGTCCAATTCCTTATGTCCCCGAATACCATGTCCGGTTATCATTCCCGGGGCCAACCGCCTTGTCAATGAAGCGAGCGGCGCAAGCGGCGCTTGGGGGCGCTAGGAATGGGCTTCCGCGAGCTGCGCGTCTCCGGTCAGTTCGAACTGGCTGTGGTAGATGCGCGCGTAGGTGCCGTCCAGACGCAGCAATTCGTCGTGCGACCCGCGTTCGACCACCTGACCATCGTCGATCACATAGATCAGGTCGGCGCGCTGCACGGTGCTCAACCGGTGCGCGATCACGAAACTGGTGCGTCCCTGCAGCAACTCGCCGAGCGCGGCCTGGATCAACAGCTCGGTACGGGTGTCCACGTTCGAGGTCGCCTCGTCCAGCACCAGGATGCGCGGATCCTTGAGCAGCGCCCGCGCAATGGCGAGTAGCTGGCGCTGGCCGCGGCTGAGGTTGCTCGCCCCCTCCTGCAGCACGGTGTCGTAGCCGTCGGGGAGCGCCGCGATGAAGTCGTGTGCGCGCGCGCGGCGCGCCGCGGCCTCGATCTCCGCGTCGCTGGCGCCTGGCCGTCCATAGCTGATGTTGTGGCGGATGGTGTCGGCGAACAGGAACGTGTCCTGCAGCACGATGCTGATCACGCTCCGCAGGCTGTCCTGCATCACCGTACGGATGTCCTGGCCGTCGATGGTGACCGATCCGCCCTGCACGTCGTAGAACCGCTCCAGCAGGCTGATGATGGTGGTCTTGCCGGCGCCGGTAGTACCGACCAGGGCGACCGTTCGGCCCGGTTCGGCGACCAGACTCAGACCCTTCAGGACCGGTGTTTCGGGCTCGTACGCAAAATGTACGGCGTTGAACTCCACCTTGCCGCCGCCGACCACGAGTGGCTTCGCATTCGCCCGATCGCGCACCTCGGGTTCGAGGTCGAGCAGTTCGAAGATCCGCTCGGCGCCCGCGATCGAAGACTGTACCTGCGCCCACAGCATCGAGATGGCGCGCACCGGCTCGAACAAGCGCCGTACGTATTGCAGAAACGCGACGATGGCGCCGATGGTCACCAGCTCCAGCCCGGCCAGATAGCCGCCGTAGGCGAGCACCACGGCTATGCCGATGCCGCTGATCACGTCCATGGTGGGGGCGAACGCCGCGGTCAGTGACTCGGCGCCGACGTTGGCGTCGCGGTTGGCGCGGTTCAGTTGCCGAAAACTGTGCGAGTTCCACGACTGGCGGTTGAATGCCTGCGCCCCGCGCGCGCCGGAAATGTTCTGCTCCAGCTCCGTGCTCACCCCGCTGATCGTCTTGCGTGTCTTGCGGAATGCTGCCCGCGCCCGCTTCGAGAACACCGCGGTGCTCACGTACATCAGCGGCAACAGTGCGAAGCTGGCCAGGGCCAGGCGCCAGTTGAGCCACAGCATGCCGACCAGGATGGCGAACAGCAGCAGGAAGCTGGACACCAGACGAGAAAGCCCCATGCCGACCACGCGGTTGATCACGTCAGTGTCGTTGACCAGGCGCGACAGCAGATCGCCGGCTTCGTGGCGGTCGAAGTAGCTCAGCGACAACTGGTGCACCTTGCTCATGATCTGGCCGCGCATGCGCCGCAGCATCCGCTGGCCGACCGCCGCCAATGCGTAGCGGCTGCCAGCGTTGGTCAGCCAGCCGATCAGGAACAGCACCAGCACCAGAATCATCGCGATCGTCAGCTCGGCGGCGGCCGCAGCGCGCGCCATCGTCCCGGAGAGATACTCCTTGAGATGATCCACCGCGACCGCCATGTACACCGGCGCTGCCGCCTGGGCGATCGCGGACAGGGCCGCCAGCGCCACCACCAGGATCAGCGGCCAGCGCATGTCGCTCATGTAGCGGAACATGCGCAACAGGGTCTCGCCAACCTTGGCCGCTCCCTGATCGTCGCCGTGGAAGCCGAACGGGTGCATGCCCATGCGGCCACGTCCGGGGCCGGCGTGCAGGGCTCTGCGAGAGTCGCTCACGGTGCCACCTCCTCGGCAACCATTCGCTCATCCGCGGTTTCCGGGATCGAGAGTTGCGCGTAGTAGATCTCCGCATACAGCGGATTGTCGTCGAGCAATTCCCGATGGGTGCCGAGGCCGGCGATGCGGCCCTGATGGAGCAGCACCACGCGGTCGGCGGCGAGCACGGTGTTCATGCGGCTGGCGATGACGAACGACAGCCGGTCCCGCTTCAGCCGGTCGATCGCGGCGCGGATCTGCACCTCGGTCTCGTAGTCGACGTTGCTCGTGCTGTCGTCGAAGATCAGGATGCGCGGCTCGATGAGCAGGGCGCGGGCGATGGCGATGCGCTGTTTCTGGCCGCCCGACAGGGTTACGCCGCGTTCGCCGACCACCGAGTGATAGCCGTTGGGGAATGAGCTGATGAACTCGTGCGCTGCCGCCGCCTGCGCCGCTGCCGCCACCTGCTCGTCGCTGGCGTCCGGCCGCCCGTAAGCGATATTCTCGCGGATGGTGCCGCCGAACAGGGTAGTTTCCTCCAGGACGATGCCGATCTGGCGGCGCAGCGAGTCCAGCGACACGTCGCGAATGTCGATGCCGTCGATGGCGATGCGGCCATCGGTGACGTCGTAGAAGCGCGGAATCAGGTTGATGATGGTGCTCTTGCCCGAGCCGGTGCCGCCAACGATGGCGATGGTCTCGGAGGCGCCGGTAGAGAACGTCACGTCCTGCAGGACCGGTGCGCCGCGGCCGAAGTAACGGAAGCCGACGGCCTCGAAACTCACCCCGCGGGTCAGTGCCGGCAGCTCGATGGCTGTCGGCTTCTCCTTGACCTCCGACTCGGCATCGAGGATCTCGAAGATCCGCTCCGCGCCGGCGCTGGCCTGCGAGATCGACATCATGATCATCCCGAGCATGGTAATCGGGAACATCGCCACGATCAGATAGCCCTGGAACGCAACCAGCTCGCCGATAGTAAGGCGCTCGGCGAGGATCTGGATGCCGCCTCCCCAGGTTACCACCAGGGTGCCGAAGTTGGACATGGCGAACACCAGGGGGATGGCGAGCGAAAACACGCGCGCGGCGCGCATCGATTCGTCGTAGAGTTCCTGGCTGGAGGCCTCGAACTGGCTCTGTTCGCGGTCCGCCCCGTTGTACGCCTTCACTACCCGCACCCCGACCAGATTCTCTTCCAGCCTGGTGTTGAGGGTGGCGATCTTTTCCTGTATCGCGCGGAACAGGGGCCTGCCCTTGCGGGCGATGAAGGAAAACACCAGGAATACGACCGCCATCACCGGCACCACGTACAGGGCGAGACGCCAGTTGGTGGCGAACAGCAGGTAGAGGCTGCCGAACAACAGCACGAAGGTAGTGACGATCTGAATGACGCCGGTGCTTATGAAGGTGCGCACCATGTCGACGTCACTGGTGGCGCGTGTCAGGAGCTGGCCGGTCTGGGCGCGGTCGTGATAGCTGAACGAAAGACTCTGGATGTGATCGTAGAGCGAGTTGCGCAGATCGTACGCGACGCCCTGCGACACCTGTGCCGCGAGCACGCCCTGCAGATAGGTGAACAGCGAGCGCAGCGCGGTGACGCCGACGATCACCAGCGAGCCGACCAGGATCGCCTGGAATCGATCGTCGAGAATGCCGCTGTCCACGACCAGTTGGGTGACGCGCGGCACGGCCAGATTGCCCGCCGAGCCGGCCAGCAGACAGATCAGGCTGGCAAAAGTGGCCGCCTTGTATTGGCGCATGTACAGCAGACTACGCACCAGCGCCCGCATCGCCGGCCTGCGCATCGTGCGTCGCCCCCCCGGGCGGCCGCCGCCGGCGCCGGTCGCCCATCCGTTGCTGGCCCCTCCAGCGCCTCCCCAGCCACCTGCCGGACCGCCGGAACCGTTGCCTGGACCGCTCCGTCCGCCAGCGCCGCGCGCGCTGCCGCCCTGTTGCGGGGCACCGGTACCATCGGACCCTCCGGCACCACGTTCGGCCCCGTTGGCGCCAAGCCGCCGCCCACGGCCGGCGCGGCCGTTGCCCCCGGCATGGGAAGTTGCGCCGTGGCGCAGCGCGGACCCGCCCTGCTGCTGCGCACCGCGGCGCGCAGGTAGTCGTTCAGACAATGTGCTGCTCCTCGCGGTCGGTCAGTTTGTTCAACAGTGCGCGCAATTCGCTCAATTCGTCGGCGTTCAGGGGCGCCATGAGGTGCCGGATGCGGCTCCGATAGGCGGGCCAGATCTCCGCGATCCGTTGCCGCCCGTCCGCCGTGGCGTGCACCTGGACGACCCGCCGGTCACCGGGTGACGGCCGTCGTTCTACCAGACCCTCGCGTTCCAGGCGGTCCACCACCCCGGATGCGTTGCCGGGATCGGCCCACGCCTTCGCAGCCAGCTTGGTGATCGGAATGCCCTGGTCCGGAATGCGAATCAGCGTGAAGAACTGCGCGGGGGTCATGCCGGACTGGTGAATCAACGCGCCGACCGACCGCTTCATGCGCAGCGACGTACCCATCAGGTGCCGGAACGTGGCGAGTTCGGGGGCGCCGGAGGCATCGAATCGATCATCCATGGCCGTGTCGGGGAGCGTAGATACTTGCCATTGCAATAATGATAATTACAAATATCCGCCCGGTCAACTTCCGCGGGCGGGTGCAAGCAGACGCCGCCCACGGGGACGAGCCGACCCGCGCGTGAGCGCTCTACCACTTGGCGGGAATGCACCCCGCGGACTCCGCGGTATGCGTCCTTGCGGTGATCGGGTAGGGTAGCGCCGCCAAAATGAAGATTTTCGTCCACG
>CAYFXT010000073.1:0-12069 GCA_964346995.1 uncultured Spirochaetaceae bacterium
CAGAGCCGCCGCACCAATTCGGTGGGTACCCCGTCGAGCGTCCCATCCCAGCCCTCCATCGGCTGAATGCAGAACCGGTTGCCGACGCAAAGCCCCTCCGGCAGGTGCAGCGGTTCGGCGAGCGGCGCCAGATCGGGTCCGCCGGCGCCGTCATCGAACGGCAGTTGGCCGGCGATACCGAGGCTGTGGAGATAGTCCTGGAACGCGTCTGCAGTCTTGAGCGCGGCGACGCGCCGGTAGGAAGCGGACACCCGCTACCAGCGCACGAGATTCCCGCCGAAGGTCAGACCGGCGCCGAAGCCCGCCGTCACGATCAGCTCGCCGCGTTCGATCAGTCCCTTCTCCACGAGGTCGTTGAGGGCGATCGGAATGGTGGCCGCGGAGGTGTTCGCATACTCGGCGATGTTCACGTAGAACTTCTCCCACGGTATGCGGCTGCGCTTCGCCGCGGCCTCGATGATCCGTTCGTTGGCTTGGTGCGGCACGATGAACTTGATGTCGTCTATGGTCAGTCCGTTGCGCTTGAGAATGGTCGCTACGGTGTCTACGATTACCTGTACGGCGAAGTTGTAGACCATACGTCCCTCCATCTTCAGGAGAAGCTCGCGATGGTCGGTTTCGCCCGGTCTGAACGGGGTGCGGGTGCCGCCCGCCTCGCGCGCCAGCGCCATCGCGCCGGAGCCGTCGGAACGCAGGAACGAATCGAGGATGCCGTGTCCATTGTTGGAGTGGGAGATCACTGCCGCGCCGGCGCCGTCGCCGAACAGCACGGCGGTATTGCGGTCCTTCCAGTCCATGATCCGGGTCAGTACTTCGCTGCCGACCAGCAGGATGTGCTCGGCGGCGCCCGACGCTATGAGGCCCTTGGCGGTCTCCAGCCCGTACACGAAGCCGGTGCAGCCCACGAGTAGATCCATGGCGGCGGCATTCGTGGCACCCAGCTTGTTCTGGATGATGCACGCCGTGGACGGGAATCCGACGTGGTCGCCCGATGCCGTCGCCACCAGCACCATGCCCAGTTGGTCGGGGGCAATGCCGGCCCGCTCGAGCGCTTGCTTAGCGGCGCGGTGGCCCAGGTCGGAAGGTGCTTCATCCGCGCCGGCGACGTGACGGAACTTGATGCCGGTGTGGGACTGAATCCACTCATCGGAGGTGTCGAGGAACTCCTCGAACTCATAATTGGACATCCGCCGTTTGGGCACGTATGCGCCAAGCGAACGAATCGCTGCTCCCATCAGCTACCTCCGGGAACCGTTATGCTCAACAAATCTCAAAAGCCGGGTATGGAACGTAGTAGAGCCTTTGTCATAGTATGCTGCCGACGCGCCGGCGGTCAAGCGCGGTCAACCTGCTGCACGGCTGGCTCCGGCTGGCTCGGTTACGCCGGTGGCCGCTACTGCCAGTCGGGACCGGGAGGCGGCCCGGCCAGGACGGTTGTGCCCTGGTAGAACACCGCCGGGCAGCCGGCGCCACGTATGAGATCCTCCAGGCGGAACGTCACCTCCGCCGGCCAGTCGTGGCCGCGCAATACGGGCATGAGGCGCTGCGCCGGGCACGCCCGCAGGGTGCGCTCCAGCAGCGCGGTGACGACTATCTCGATCGTCGTTCCGTCGCCCTCTCCCGTCAGCAACGCCTCGCGGCGAGGCAGGGAGCATGTGCGAAAGCCATACAGCCGCCATACACTCTCCAGCGCGGCCGCTTCGCTTACCCGGGGAATGAACCGGCGCACCAGCCGCGACCACGCGACGATGCATTGAAACACGTGCCACTCCATGTAGCCGAACAGCGGCTGGATGAAATCCCCGTCTTCGGCAAGCGCGCCGTAGTCCTGCCCGCACAGCGGGGCAGCGTGCGCAGCTATCGCGTTGCCGCCGGCGATCAGCGCCGGTCCACCGCCGCGGCGCGCAGCGGCAAGGAACCGCGCCACCGATTCCCGAACGCGAGCGGTGCGCCGGGCGAACCAGTGCGTAAAGGGAGCCGCGCCGCCGCCAAGCTGCGCACACCGGTCCAGCAGGCCGATCGGGTCGAGCTCGGCACTCCAGGCCGCGAATTGGCGCCCGCCGGAGGCGCGCATGCCGGCCACCACCCGTTTCCAATCCGCCGCTTGCGGTACCTCCGTCCATCCGGGGGCGGCCTCGAACAAACTGCGGATCGCCGCCGGGTGGCGGAACCGGGCGTGAGTGAGGCAGATCGCGGCCGGGTTCCAGCGGCGGGCGAGCTGCTCCAGGTTGGCAACGATGGCAGCGTCGGCATCGCCTCCGGGAGGCCACATCGGCCACTGCGCTTCATGGGCGGGGTAGTCACCAAACAGGTGCTGTGCATCGAGCCGCCGCCAGGGCTCGGCAAGCGTCGTCGCTGCCGCCCCGGTGGCCACGCCGTGCCCCCACCAGGTCCCGGCCAGCAGCCACACAGCCGCACCTAGCCGCTCGGCGACCGTGATTGCCTGCTCCAGCTCCGGCGCCGTCCGCTGTGGATCGAATCCGGTGCGCAGCAGGAAGATCGACACGCCCGCATCGGCGAGCTTGGCGGCATAGTCGGGGGCGTGCGCCACCGCCCCCGGTTCCAGGTAGGCGCCCCGGGTCATGGCCGCAACATCCGGCGGCGTGGCAGCGGCCGGCGCCTGGCTCTGTTCGAGGATCGCCGCCATGTCCTGCAGCAGGTCCGCCACGTAGTCGTTCGACAACCCACGGTACGTCGATACCGTACGTAACGGCGCCGTGGTGTTCAAGACAGGATTGGCCGCGAGCGCCGCCACTGGGCCGTGGCTACCCCCAGACTGCTCTATCTCGGACGCTACCGCCGCTCACCCGAGAATTGCTGTGAGCGGCGATATGCAGTTGACGCGGCCGGGTGGCCGTGATAATTTGCGCGCTGCCTTCGGGCGGACGAGACCAAACTGCTCGCCTCCCTGAACCATGAAGACTTGTTTTCTTTTTCCCGGACAAGGCGCCCAGTACCCAGGCATGGGCAGAGACCTGTTCGACGCCAGCGCGAGCGTCAGGGAACTGTTCGGCAGCGCCTCCGAGGCCACCGGTCTGAACCTGCAGGAACTGCTGTTCCACGGCAGAGCCGCCGAGCTGCAGGCGACCAACCGGACGCAGATCGCTGTCACCCTGGTCAATCTCGCGGCGGCCAAGGTGCTCGCCGAACACGGCGTCGAGGCACACGGCTACGCCGGCTTCAGCGTCGGCGAGTATGCCGCTCTGGCCGCTGCCGGCGTGATTGCCGACGCCGATCTGTTCCGTATCGTGCAGGCGCGCGGCGAGCTGATGGAGCAAGCGAGTCGCGCGGCCGATACGGCCGCCGGTCCCGCCGGTATGGCGGCGGTAATCGGTCTGCCGCCGGAACGCGTTACCGCAGCGCTGGCGGAGGTCGACGACGCGTACGCGGCCAACTTCTCCAGTCCGCGACAGGTGGTGCTGGCCGGTACAGCCGAGGGGTTGGCGAAAGCCGAACAGGCGTGTGCCGCCGCCGGCGCGCGACGCTTTGTGTGGCTGAAGGTATCCGGCCCGTTCCACTCCCCGCTCATCGATAGCGCCCGGCAGCGGTTTGCCGAAGTGGTGGCCGGGTTCACGTTTCACGATCCGGTCAAACCGGTATACGCCAATGTCACCGGCAAACCGGTCGCCAGCGGCGCCGCGGCGAAGCGGCTGTGCGTCGAGCAGATCGTCTCCAGCGTGCAGTGGGTAACCGAGATCGATAGCCTGCTCGACGACGGCTTCACGCGGTTTCTGGAGACCGGACCCGGCAAGGTCCTGACCGGCTTGATGCGTTTTTTCGATACCGATGCGTCATGCACCCCGGCGGGGACCATGGCGGAGATAGGCGCCGTGGCAGGAGCGGAGTAGATCGATGGAAACTGATCTGAGCGGCAAGACCGCGCTGGTCACCGGTGGCTCCCGCGGTATCGGAGCGGCCGTGGTAGAGACGTTGCTGCGTGACGGAGCCACGGTCTGCTACCTCTCCCGTTCGCCTGCCGAGACCCAGGCGCAGATGGAGCGGCGGGCTGCGAAGAGCGGCGCCGCCGTGCACTGGCGGCAGACCGATGTGACCGACGAAGCGGCCACGGTGGCCGCCATCGAGGCGATTGTGCGGGAGCACGGCGGTATCGACGTGCTGGTGAACAACGCCGGCATAACCCGCGACGGACTGGTGATGCGTATGCAGAGCGCGGACTGGGACGCGGTGCTGCGCGCCAATCTGACCTCTACCTTCGTGACCTGTCGCCAAGTGGTGCGTACCATGGTGCGCGCGCGGTCCGGATCGATCATCAACGTATCGTCGGTGAGCGGTTTGCGCGGCAATCCCGGCCAGACCAACTACGCGGCATCCAAGGCCGGCATCATCGGTTGCTCGAAGAGCCTGGCGAGAGAGGTCGCGGGGCGCGGGGTGCGGGTCAACGTTGTGGCGCCCGGATACATCGGCACCGACATGACGCGTGCCATGAGCGAGCCGATTCGCAAAGCCGTAATCGACATGATTCCGCTGAAGCGCACCGGCACGGCGGCCGACGTGGCGGAGCTGGTTGCCTTCCTGGCTGGCGAACGAGCGTCTTACGTAACCGGCCAGGTGATTCAGGTCGACGGCGGACTGGCGATCTGACGGTGGCATCGAGCGGGGTTGCGGCGGCCGACGTGAGCACGAGGAGGGGTGAATGAGCAGGCGTGTGGTTATCACCGGTCTGGGAACGGTCAACCCGCTGGGCAACGACGCCGCTACCTTCTGGCAGCGCGTGAAGGCGGGCGAGTCGGGCATCGGTCCGATCACCCGATTCGATGCCAGCGACTTCTCCAGCCGCATTGCGGGGGAGGTTCCGGACTTCAGCTACCGTGATGTGCTGGAGTCGCGCGAGGCGCGGCGCATGGACCTGTTCTCGCGCTTCGCCATCGTCGCCGCTGCGCAGGCGCTGGATGATGCCGGGCTGACCTCGGAGCAGCTCGATCCGGAACGAACCGGGGTCCTGCTGGGGGTCGGGTTCGGCGGGTTGGACGCGCTGGAGGTGGAATTCGGGCACTTGTTCAAGCGCGGTCCCAAGGGGGTGCACCCCCTGCTGGTACCGAAGATGATCAGCAATATCGCCGCCGGCCATATCGCCATCCGCATCAATGCGCGTGGCCCTTCCTACACCGTGGTATCCGCATGCGCGTCCGCCAACGATGCGCTCGGCGAGTCGTATCGCTGGATCAAGGACGGCGCCACCGACGTGATTCTCAGCGGCGGCACCGAGGCGCCGGTTACGGCTCTGTCGGTCGCCGGATTCGGGGCGCTGAAGGCGGTCAGCACCAGGTTCAATGACGCGCCGCAGCAGGCAAGCCGGCCGTTCGACAGGCGGCGCGACGGATTCGTCATCGGCGAGGGCTCCGGAGTTCTGGTGCTCGAAGAATTGGAGCACGCGCGCAGGCGGGGTGCGAAGATCTATGCCGAGCTGGCGGGGTACGGCGCGACGTGCGACGCCAACCATCTGACGGCTCCTCATCCGCAGGGCCTCGGTGCCATCTCTGCGATGCGTATGGCGCTCACTACCGCCGGTCTGCAACCCGACGAGGTGGATTACGTCAATGCCCACGGCACCTCCACGCAGCTCAACGACGTCACCGAGACCGCGGCTGTCAAAGAGGTCTTCGCGGACCATGCCGCTAGCCTCAAGGTCTCCTCCACCAAGTCGATGGTGGGACATCTGCTCGGCGCTGCCGGTGCGATCGAGGCGATTGCGACCACCCTGGCAGTGCATGAGCAGTTCTTCCCGCCCACCATCAACCAGGAGGAGCCCGATCCTGGCTGCGATCTGGACTACGTTCCCAACGTCGGCCGGCCGGGAACCATCAGGGCCGCCATCTCCAACTCGTTCGGCTTCGGCGGCCACAACGCGGTCCTCGCGTTCCGCCGCATCGACGAAGCGGCCGCCTGACCGTCACTACACTTGAGGGAAGGCACCCGTTGCCGCGTCGGCGCTTTGAACCGATTCGACTACGACTGATTACGGCCTCTGAACGGCAACCGTAGAAGCGTCCGCGACGGCGCCCCGTTATAGTAGGTGAGCCTGCAATCGAGCGGGGTTTCTGGAGGTGGATTCGAGTGTCCGTTGAATGGGTGGCCGTGCTCGTGGCGGTCGTTGCCGCCGGCGTAACAACCGCGGGGCTGGTCGTTTCCGGCTTCCGCCGGCTGGCGGACCAGATCGCGACGGGGGATCAACGGCTGGCGGACCAGATCGCGACGGGGGATCAACGGCTGGCGGACCAGATCGCGGCCGGGGATCAACGGCTCGCCGACCGGCTCGCCGGGGTCGAACAGCGGGTGTCATTCCTCGCCGGCCTGTGGAGGGGAAGCAGCGCGGCGCTCCAGGCCCGACCAGCCAGGAGGCGGCCGAATGATGGCCGGGGCTGTCCGCCGGCACCCGGTGTTCCCGTGGCACCCCGTTCACGTGCCGGCAATGGCGCGCTCGCGATCGGCTTTCATCTCCTGGAGCTGGTCGAAAGAGCCTCTGGCTACCGTACTTCCGGCGTCGACCATCAGGTTGTGGCCGCTGATGTGCAGGCTCTCGTCGCTGCCGAGGAACACCGCCGCGTGTGCAATGTCATCCGGGTGCCCCGGCCGGTTCTGCGGCCGGTTCTCGATCCACCAGCGGTCCAACCGCTCCAGACGCGCGCGGTTCTCCTCCAGCGTCTGGGTACTGGCGCCGCCCCAGAAGATCGGCGTCGAGATCGCCCCCGGCGAAATGCAATTCACGCGCACGCCGTGGGAAATCAGCTCGGTGGCCCATACTTTGGTCACCTGAATCATCGCCGCCTTGCAGCCCGAATAGCTGGCCGACGATCCGTCGGTGATCACCCCGGCGGTGCTGCCGTTGTTGATGATGCTGCCGGCGCCCTGGCGCTTCATGATCGGCCCCACGTACTTGACCGTCAGAAAGCAGGAGCCGACCAGCGTCCAGACGTCGACCAGGAACTCGTCGGCGTCGAAATCCTCGACCTGCCGGTAGGGGTGGCCGGCGCCGGCGTTGTTGAACAGGATGTCGACCCGCCCCCAGCGCTCGACGGTGGCCGCGACCAGCCGCTCCACCTCCCCCTCCCGGGCCACGTCGGTGCGGACGAACGCGGCGTCCGCACCGAGCCGCTCGACGATCGCGTTGCCGGCGTTCTCCCGGCGCCCGGCGATCATCACCCGCGCGCCCTCGGCCACGTAGCGCTCGACGGTCGCTTGTCCCATGCCGCTCGTACCGCCGGTCACGATTGCCACTTTCCCGGCGAGTCTGCCTTTTCCTTGTGCCATGGCCCGCATGATGGCGCCTCGCACGATCATCGTGCAAGCCGCGCCATGCTACCGGTTCATCCGTTCCAATCGTAAGCCTTCGTTTGCCCGGAATGCGTTCATCGCACGTTCGCTCCGTGGCTCGTCATATCACCGCCGTGCGCCGCACTCCTGGCACAGGCCGTACAGGGTGATCTCGTGACCCAGAGTGACGAAGCCGGCCGGGGCAAGCTGCTCGATATTGGTCGGGCAGGCGCTTACCTCCCACAGAGCTTTGCAGCTCTGGCACAGAAAGTGGTGATGATGCGGCTTGCCGGCCCGCTCGTAACGGGAAGGTTCGCCGGGAAGTTCCACCGCGCGCAGCCACCCGGCGGCGAGCAGATCCCGAATGGCGCGGTACACGGTCGCGATCCCGATGCGCGGCAGGCCGGCGCGCGCCATCTCGAACAGCTCCGCTGGACTCAACGGTCGGTCGGCGCACTCCACGGCGTGGCAGATCGCTTGACGCTGACGGGTTTGGCGCTCCACGTCTGCCGAGCCTAACACACGGCGACCACACTGAGAACGATTCTATCTACAGTCGTGACCGTGGTGGTGGCGGTGCTGCTCGCTCGCCGCGCGGGCGCGCCGGGCACTGTGATCGCCCTGCCCACCGGCAGGGCGCATTCCCGTTTTGTGACGCCAGCCGTCAGCGAGACGTCACGGGCGCGGATTGGAGGGTATAGGCGCGCTATCACAATACGGGAATGCACCCCCACCGGCACGAGTTGTTGTGATGCCGGCGGCGATCAGGTAAGGTGCGCGCCACCGTGGCAGAGGTAACCGATACGATTGTAAGCCTCGTGCGCGAAGCGCTGCACCAGGAGGTCGAGGTGCCGCTGTCCACTCCGCCGGACAGCGCACTGGGCGACTACTCCGTGCCCTGCTTTCGGCTGGCCCGGCAGGCCGGGGTGGCGCCGGTGGCGCTGGCGCAGCAGCTTGGCGAGCACATGGGGCAGCGCGATCTGGCTGCAGTGGGCATCGATCGTGTGGAAGTACGTGGCCCGTACCTGAACCTGTTTCTGGCCCGCGGTGATCTTGCAGCGCGGGTGATAGATGGCGTGCTGACTGCCGGCGACCGCTACGGTTCCCGTGGTACGGGAACCGGCAAGCGCGCGCTGGTAGAGCACACCAGCATCAACCCGAACGCATCCCCGCATCTCGGACGGGCGCGTAATGCCTGGATAGGCGATACCCTGGTGCGCCTGCTGCGCTTCGAAGGCTACCGGCTCGACGTACGCTTCTTCGTGAACGACGTCGGGCGCCAGATCGCCCTGCTGGTACTCGGCGTCGGAGACCGGGAACCCGGGTTCGCCGAGCTTCTGCAGATCTACGTCGACGTCAATCGGCGGCTGGAGGCCGATCCGGCGTTGGCGGGGGAAGTGACGCAGCTTCTGGAGCGGCTGGAGAGCGGTGATGCCGAAACCCGCGCGGCGTTCCGGCGCGTGGTCGAGATCTCGGTGCGCGGCATGCGCGACTTGTTCGCCGACGCCGACGTTCGCTACGACAGCTTCGATTACGAATCGAACTATCTGACGCCGAAACGTTCAGCGCAGATCGTGGAACGTTTGCGCGCTACGGGGCGCCTGTTCGAGGACGAACATGGTCGCCTGGTCCTCAATCTGGAGGGCTTCGATCTGCCGTCGCGCAACCCGGTCCTGGTGATCACCCGCGGCAACAGGACCGCGCTCTATGTGCTGCGTGACATGGCGTATACGCTCGACAAGGTGACGGCCGCCACCGACCTCAATCTGGTGGTCCTCGGCGAGGACCAGAAGCTGTACCATCGTCAGTTGCAGGCAGCCCTGTCGCTGCTCGGGACCGATGCTCCCGCGGCGGTGCACTACAGTTTCGTCCTGCTCGGCAAGGGATCGATGTCGAGCCGGCAGGGCAATCTGGTTCTGCTTGAGGACTTCGTGGCAGAAGCCAAGGCCAAGTCGAAGGCGGAACTGCAGGCGCGCGGTCATGCCGCCGACGCCGCGGTTGCCAAGGCGGTCGCCTACAGCGCCCTGAAGTACTCGTTCCTGCGCGTAGCCAACGACAAGCAGGTGGTGTTCAACTGGGATTCGGCGATGTCGTTCGAGGGAGAGAGCGGACCCTACCTGCTGTACAGCCACGCTCGCATCTGCTCGATCCTGCGCAAGTACGGCAAGGCGCTGCCCGCGTCCGCGGAATTTGCCACTCTCGAAACGGAACCGGAAACTGCGCTGTTGAAGTTGCTCGACGAGATGCCGGACCAGGTGGCCCGTGCGCTGCGCGTCCGCAGTCCGCACGTGATTGCCAGCTATGCCTTTGCGGTGGCGCGGCAGTTCTCCACCTTCTATCACGCCTGTCCGATTCTGCAGGAGGCGTCGCCGTTGCGTGAGGCACGCCTGTTGCTGGCGGCGGCGACGCGCCAAGTGCTGGCGAATTGCCTGGGCATTCTGGGAATCGAGCCACTGCAGCGGATGTAGCCAGCCGAGGTGCCCTCGCGATCAGGCGCGGGTGCCGATGCCGGCGCTCGGACTCGAACCGAGACGGTGTTGCCACCACCAGATTTTGAGTCTGGCATGTCTACCAATTTCATCACGCCGGCGGGCGTGGAGGCTGCGCAAACCTATGGCCGATCGGCGACCCCTGTCAATTCTGGCCAGGACGATCCAATGCTGACGGGCTGACGGCCATAGGCGCAACCCCGGCGCTGACGCGGGTGCCAGAGCTCGTCGGTGCCGCAAACTCGGTCCCGGATCGCTCGAACGGCGAATGAAGCCCACGATTGTGCAGCGTGGGATAGAACTGATTCTGGCGCGTGCCGCGTGTTCCGACCGCCGCGCCTAATCGGGACCAACGGTGGTGCCGACGAATGGCTCGCCGTCGATGATGCGGCGCAGGTTGGCGAGGTCCCGGCCGGCGACTACCAGGGTGATCCCTCGTGTCGCGCAGTGCGCGGTGGCGATCGGGTCGAACGGCGCGTGGCGACCGGGAGACCAGCGGTCGCCGGTCAGGCACTGCAGAGCGGCCCACGACAGGTGGTCGTACGCTTCGGCCTGTGGATCGGTGCGCGGGTCGGCGCTGTGGATCCGGCCCACGCTCGACAACTTGACGATGTGCGAGGCGGCGAGTTGCTCGGCGATGATCGCCGCGTCGTAGTCGTGCGAGAAGCCCGGCCTCCACCCGGCGGCGACCAGAACCGGCGCCTCCATTCCGGTTACGGTGGTGGGATCGGTTACCACCTCCTGCGGCGCAAGCTCTCCGAACAACTGCTTTATCAGTTCGCCGTTGAGACGGGTCGCGGCGATCCCGACCCAATCCTCGGCCGCGTCGGTGGGGTGCGTGGCGACGCGGCGATAGGCGGCCTGATAGCGCCGCGCCGGGTCGCCGCCACCGCACACGACGACGAATTTCAGGTCGGCATGGGCGCGGACCTGCTCCCTCACCAGGGTGCAGAACTCGGCCACGAATCGGGTGTCGATTTCGGCAGGGGCGATCAACGAACCGCCGAGAGAAATGATCCACACGTCAGTCGGCACGGTCACTCCGCGCCACCGAAGACGATGAAGTCGATGCGTCGACATCGACCGTGAACCGACACTTCGGGTCAGTCGGCACGATCACGCCGTGACACGGAAGATGATGAGAATCGCAGGCGGGTCGATCAGGAACCGGAACTCTCGGGTCAGGCACGGGGCCACACCTTATCTCTTGGCTCGGCCGCCCGACAACCGGCCATCGCCGATCTGCATGCGAACCCGCGCCAGGGCCAGCGGTCTTGATTATTTGCGCTAGTCGCAATACTGCTAGGGCGATGCAACGTGTGCTGTTGACCGAGCCGATCGCCCCTCAAGGGGTGCAGGAACTGCGCAGCTACCCGGCAATCGAGGTTGTCGAGCGCCACCAGCTCACCGCCGACGAACTGCGGCGTGCCGTGGCCGCGTGCGCGGGGCTCCTGGTACGCTCCCAGACCGAGGTCAGCCGCGCCTTGATCGAGGCAGGCAGCGAGTTGCGGGTGATCGGGCGGGCCGGTGCCGGTGTGGACAACATCGACGTGGCGGCGGCCACGGAGCGAGGTGTGCTGGTGATGAACACGCCGGGGGCCAACGCACAGGCCGCGGCGGAACTGACCATCGGGTTGCTGTTCGCCGTTGCACGCCATATCGCGGCGGCGGCCGCGTCGGTCAAGGCGGGCCGCTGGGACCGGTCGAAATTTCGCGGTACCCAGCTTCTGGGCAAGACCCTGGGCATTGTCGGCATCGGCAACGTTGGCCGGCTGGTGGCGCGTTCCGCCGCCGCCCTGGGAATGCACGTCCTGGCGCACGATCCCTACGTGGCGCCAGATCTCGCGGTCGAGCATCACATTTCGCTGGTCGCGCTCGATGCGGTTCTCGCCCGGTCCGACTACATCACCGTGCATACCCCGCTGACGCCGACGTCGCGCGGCATGATCGGTGCGCCCGAGATCGCCCGCATGAAACGCGGTGTCTATCTGATCAACTGCTCGCGCGGCGGCGTGATCGACGAGGATGCGCTGCTCGCCGGCCTGGACACCGGCCATGTTGCCGCGGCGGCGCTCGACGTATTTTCCGCCGAGCCGCCGCTGGAGCTGCCGGTCGCGCGGCACCCGCGCGTGGTAGCCACGCCGCACATCGGCGCGCTGTCCTGGGAGGCGCAGCTCAATGTAGCCATCATGATCGCCAACCAGATCGGCCGCTACCTGACCACCGGCGAGATCGGGGCGGCCGTCAACCCCGCTGCGGTGCTGCACCGCCCGCGGCAGTGATCAGAGCGCGGCAACGGTAGTTTCAG
>CAYFXT010000074.1:0-2530 GCA_964346995.1 uncultured Spirochaetaceae bacterium
CGGCGGCGCCCCGGCGGCATCGCCTTCACCCATCCGCTGGTGCGCCGGACGCGCCGTGTTATGCGGAGCCTGTCGCTGACGCCGCGCCTGTCGCCGAGCACCTCGGAACTGTCCGCGTTCATCGACCACCGCGTGCCCGCAGTCACCGTGGGGCTCACCTCGGGTGAATCCCTGGGCCAACGGAACGAAGCGGTCCTTATCGCCCCGATCTATACCGGGCTGGCTCAGCTTCTGGGCATTGTGCTGGCCATGGACGGCGGTTACTGCGAATGAGCTGGCTGACGAGCAACACCTTCCACCACAGCCAGTTCGACATCGCCGAGTTGGAGCGGCGCAAGCGGGAAACCGGGGTGACGATCTCCCTGTGCATCCCCACCCTCAACGAGGAGCGCACCATCGGCAAGGAAATCGTGGTGCTCAAGTCGGAGCTTCTGGACCGGCGCCGGCTGCTCGACGAGATCGCCGTGATCGATTCCGGCTCCGACGACGCTACCAGGGAGGTGGCACGGGCATTCGGCGCCGACGTGTACCGGGCCGCGGAAATCCTGCCCGACTGCGGCCATCACCGCGGCAAGGGCGAGAATCTGTGGAAGGCGATCTACCAGTTGTCCGGGGACATCATCGTGTACGTCGATGCCGACATCCGCAACATCCATCCGCGCTTCGTGTACGGCTTGGTGGGGCCGCTGCTGAACATGCCCGAGGTGTCCTACGTCAAGGCGTTCTACGACCGACCTCTGGCGGAATCGGGACGATTGCGTCCGTCGGGCGGCGGGCGCGTCACCGAGATCCTGATCCGGCCCCTGTTCTCCCTGTTCTTCCCGGAGCTGTCGGCGCTGATCCAGCCGCTGTCGGGCGAGTACGCGGTGCGGCGCGAGGTGCTGGAGCGGATCCCGTTCCCGGTCGGCTACGGAGTGGAGACTTCACACATCATCGACGTGTACCACCGCTGGGGCATGGGCGCCTTCGCGCAGACCGACCTGGATCGGCGCATCCACACCAACCAGGCGACCGATGCGCTCGGGCGCATGGCATTCGGCATCCTGCAGACCTTCCTGCAGCGGATCGACTCCCTGGAGATAATCGGCGATCTGCCCGAACTGAACACCACCCTGAACCAGTTCATGGTCGACCAGGACCGCTACGAGGAACTGGTCCACCAGATCCGCGTGATCGAGCGCCCGCCAATGATCGAAGTCCCTGCCTACCGCACCAAGATGAACCTGGACCGGACCGACGGCTGACGGTCTCCGGCGGTGCCCGGCGACGATGCGCGCCGTAACTCATGTACTTGAGCTCGGTCAGGCGCCGCAGCGCGCGGGTAGAGGGACTTGCGGCCGCCACACGAGCCCTGCCGACGCCGCGGGGCTGCCCGATCCGACAGTACGGATGGTGAGCCACGGCTGCCAGGCCAGCGACGCCGGGCGAGGCAGCTACGGCAGCGCCACGCGAGCTGCTCGGCGGCCTGCTCCAGCAGCTCCTGGCCTCCGGCCCGCTTCCACTCCTCGACGTACTCGTCCCAGTCGTCGGAGCTGCGCTCGCCGAACACGAATTACGGTGAGCGCCCCGCCTCCGCGCGCAGACGGTCGCACCTGCGGCGCATCGCTGCCAGCCGCACCGCGTGGCGCGGGTCGGCGGCCAGGTTGACCGACGGTGGCGCTATACGCCGCTTTTGGCCCATCCCGTCCGTTCGCCTAGACGAGCGCGTGCCAGCGTGAAGGCGCGATGCCGATGCTGCTGCGGTCCAGATCGTCGGGCCGGTTCTGCACGTCGAAGTCGATGCGCCGCGTGTTGGGATCTCGGAACAGGCGGCGTGCCGCCGGCGGCAGCGTCGCGAGCTTTTCGGGATCCCACGGTGTGACCTCCGCTACCGGCCCCGCCCACGCCGGACGGTAGGAGATCGCCAGCAAGCGCCGGTCGGAAGCGGAGAAGTTGGGGAAGTTGCCGTGGAACACCTTCTGGTTGATCACCACGGCGGAGCCGGCGGTGCAGGTCACCATTACCTCCTCCTCGTGCCGCAGGAAGCGGTTGTAGGGGTTGGCGTCGGCGTGCACCGACAGGTGCGAGCGCGGCACCACCTTGAACGGTGAGCACTCCGGGGTCAGGTCGTCCAGGTAATACAGCACCCGTATCAGCACCGGCGAGCTGGCCAGGCTGCCGACACGCGAGCCATACGGCAGGGCATCGGTATGGATGGCGATGCCGGGATGGCCGGGTTCGCAAAGCTGGTAGCTGATGGAGGTGAACAGCACCTCGTCCCCGAACAGGCGCTCCAGGAACGAGACCGTGCCAGGTAACCCGATCGTCGCCATCGTGAGCGGCAGGTCGTGGCCGAGCAGATCGTCAGCAGTTTGCTTGTGCGGCGAGTAGTCGGTGGCGGTGAGCGGCAGCGCCGCCAGCTCCGCGCCGATGGCGCTGATCTGCTCCGGTCCCAGGAGGTCGGGCAGGACCAGATACCCCTCCAGCTCCACGTAGCGGATCCGTTCGCCGGTGGTCAACGCACGCCAGTCGGCGTCGGGCCGGCGCGCAC
>CAYFXT010000074.1:2630-12061 GCA_964346995.1 uncultured Spirochaetaceae bacterium
CGGATCCGTTCGCCGGTGGTCAACGCACGCCAGTCGGCGTCGGGCCGGCGCGCACTGGCTATCTCACTGTGCTCGTTGGTGTTGCGGGTATCGATGGGTCACCCCCTCCGGTTTGATCCGCGAATTCGAGCCCGCGACGACAGATGAACGACACCTGCCGCTGATTACGGACATCTCCGCACCCGGGCGTTCGCGTGCCGGGAGTGCTTGTTCGCCAGCACGGCGGGAGCGCTGACGGGCCGGCGGCCCGGGCCGCGCGGAGCCGGGAGCGCAGCCCGGACGCGCTCCGGAGTTGCCACGGACTCAGGTGAGCCGTTCGACGGTGAAGTAATAGGCACCGGCGAGCTGTCGGCCTTGCGCGTCGATCCACCAGCTACGGATCTGCGCCGGGCCCGCGTCGAGCGGCATGCGGAAGGTCACTTCGGTTGCGCCTTCCGGTACCGGCAGGGTGGCCTCCGCACCGCCGGCACGCAGCCACGCCGATGCCGCCGGGATAGCCTTGCCGTCCGGCCAGCCGCCGTCCACGCCTACCAGCGGCGGCGCCGCGGCGGCGATGGCCAAGCCCGACTCCTCGGGCCAGCGGCGCAGCGTCAGCGAGTAGGTGCCGGCACGCGCGGCCTGCACGTGCCAAGTGCCGCTGTCCATCACCGGACCACGGATGTTGCCCTGGTTGTCGGCGAACGTCCATGCCCAGTCGGCGCTGCACAGCCGCATCGGGTTCTCCGCGGGGGCGCCGATGGTGAGCGGCTGGTAGCGGTCCAGGTTGCCGCCTACACCGGCCCACCACGCCTCGTAGTGATCGCGCATGCGCGCCACCACGCCGGGATGGGCCGCCGCCACGTCGTGCGCCTGCCCCGGATCGGCGGCGATGTCGTACAGCTCGCCGCCGCCCACCAGGCGCCAGCGTCCCCACAGCACGGCCGCGACGTACTTGCCGGTCTTGCCGAAATCGGGCCGCTCATTGGGAGGGCCGTATTGAACCACCGTCATGCGCTCCGGCAGCGCCGCCTCGGTGCCGCGCGCCACGCCGGCCAGCGACACGCCGTCGAACTGCACCTCGTCATCGACCCGCAGCCCGCACAGATCGACCAGGGTGGGCAGCAGGTCAGTGGCTCGCGTTACGTCGGATACGGCGCGCCCGGCGCCCGGCGCGCCGTATCCGGCAGGGCCTACGGCACCGCCACCGGACGGTGCTCCGGCACCGCCGGCCGCCGGGCCCCGCGCGGCCAACCGGCTGCTCGCGCCGGCGGCTGCTCGCGCCCGCGACATCGGGTCGCCGCCGCCGGTGGCCCGATCCTTCGCCGGCGTTCGCGTGCCACCCGGCAGTCCCCCGATTCCTCCGCCGGGCCAGCGCAGCAGGCAGGGCACCCGGTGGCCACCGTCGTACACCGACGATTTTCTGCCGCGCATGCCGGCGTTGTACACCGCCTCGCCGTGCGCGGTGCCGTTGTCGGTCATGAACACCAGGATGGTGTCGTCGTACAGGCCGTTCTGGCGCAGGAACCAGTCCAGCCGCGCCAGGTTCTCGTCGATGCAGGCGATCATGGCGAAGAAGCTGGCGTGGTCGGCGGTCACCTCTCCCCGGGCTACGGCGTCGCGGTAGGGGTCGCGGTAACGGTCGGGAACCCACAGCGGACCGTGCGGAGCGTTGGTGGCGATGTAGGCGAAGAACGGGTCGCCGCCGCGCACGCAGCGCCGGATCCAGGCGGTGGCCTGTTCGAACCACACGTCGGTGCAGTAGCCGCGAAATTCCTCCATGGCGTCGCGATGACGATAGACGTCGTCGAAATAGTCGTTGCCGTAGAAGTCGGCGGCGGAGGTGATCCCCCAGCTCGGGTGCCAGACCGTCTCCTGGAAGCCACGGTCCTGCGGCCGGTAGGGGTAGTTGTCGCCCAGATGCCACTTGCCGAAATGTCCGGTCCGATAACCGTTGGCCGCGAAGATGTCCGCCGCGGTGGGCAGGTCGGTGCGCAGCAAAGCGCGACCCATCGACACGAAGGTGGCGCCGTTGCGCAGCGCGTCGCGGCCGGTCATCAGTTCGCCGCGCGTCGGCGTGCACACCGGGCATACATGGAAGTCGGTAAAGCGCACGCACTCCGCCTGCAGCCGGTCCAGCGCCGGCGTCCGCAGCACCGGGTTGCCGGTGTAGGAGAGGTCGCCGTAGCCCTGATCGTCGGTGACGATGAGGATCACGTTGGGCATCAGTGCAGCCTCCGGTTCAGTCGTCGTCAGTTTCGTGCATGAGCGTGCGCAGGTGCCTGAGCAGGTCGTGCGGCGAGGTCACGCCGCGCACGCGGCCCCCGGCATCCACCAGCGGAACGTGGCGGAAGTAGCCCATCACCATCTTGTTGATGGCTATCGCCAGACTGTCGTCCTGGCGCAGCACCACCGGGTCCGGAGTCATTACCGACTCGATCGTCGTATCTCCCGGCGCCTGTCCGGCCGCGAGCACGCGCCCTAGCAGATCACGCTCGGTGAAGATACCGAGTATCCGACCGGCGTCGACCACCAGCACGTAGCCGGCGCCCGATTCGCGCATCGCCGCAACCGCCTCGGCGACTGTCGAACCGGCAGCCATGAACTGCGGCGGGAGCGAGGCAAGCACCGCTACCGCGTCGGAGGTCAGTCGATCGACGAACGGCGAGCCGCCGGCACCCCGTTCCGGGCGAAACACGTTGGTCTCGCACGCTGCGCACACCGCGGTCTCGGGTTCATTCGCGAACCCGCACTCCGGGCATACGACCGGTGCGACCGGGCTGCTGCCGGGATTAGTCAACGGTCCAGGTATCGCCGGCGTGCAACAGCGCCGCCACGTCGCCCGCGCCCGCGCGCTCCCTGGCCGCGTCTATCTGTTCGCTCATGCCATCCTCGTAGGTTGGTTTCTCCACGGCCCGCAGTACGCCCAACGGGAGCGGCAGGCCGAAGGAGGGAGACATGTGCGCCAGAAGGTAGGGCCAGACATTGCTCGGAGCACGTTCGTCGTGCACCAGCAGGTCGGGATCGTCGGCGTTGCATATGATCGGCTGCAGCCTGTCGAGCTTGATCGCCTTCTCGCCATTCTTGCCGAATATCAGCGGCTTGCCGTGCTGCAGGTTGATCGTCTGTTCCGCGCGCACGCTGCGCTCCGCGAAGTAGTCGAAGGCGCCGTCGTTGTATACGTTGCAGTTCTGATACACCTCCACGAAGCAGCCGCCGCGGTGGTGGGCGGCACGCTCCAGGGTGGTGGACAGATGCCTGGTGTCGGTCGCGACGGTGCGCGCCACGAAGCTCGCCTCGGCAGCCAGGGCGATGCGTGCCGGACTCACCGGCTGCTCCAGGGAGCCGCTCGGCGAGCTCACGGTGCGCTTGCCCATCTCGCTGGTCGGCGAGTACTGGCCCTTGGTAAGCCCGTAGATGCGGTTGTTGAACAGGATGATGTTCAGGTCCATGTTGCGGCGCAGGGCGTGGATCAGGTGGTTGCCGCCTATCGACAACCCGTCCCCGTCGCCGGTGATCACGAACACGAGCAACTCGGGGCGGGTGATCTTCAGCCCCGACGCCAGGGTCATGGCACGCCCGTGAATGGACTGGAAACCGTAGGTGTCGACGTAGTAGGGGAAACGGCTGGAGCAGCCGATACCGCTGATGAACACGATGTCCTCGCGCGGTACGCCGAGTGTGGGCAGCACGCGCTGCATCTGCGCCAGGATGGCGTAGTCGCCGCATCCCGGGCACCAGCGCACGTCCTGGTCGGAGACGAAGTCCTTGCGCGTCAGTGGCGCGTCTACGGTATCAGTTGGCATGTGCATCCATCCTTGCCAGTTCCTCCACGATCGCTGCCCGGATCTCGCGCACCAGGAACGGCTTGCCCTGCACCTTGGAGAGTCGCCGCGCGGCCACGCCGAAGGCATCGGCAATCAGCAGGCGCAGTTGACCGAGGTTCAGTTCCGGGATCAACACGCGCTCGAAGCGAGCGAGCACCTCGCCCAGGTTGGGGGGAAACGGGTTCAGGTAGCGAACATGGGCGTTGGACACCGCCACGCCCTCGCCGCGCAGCCTCTCGCACGCGGTGGTGATGGCGCCGCTGGTGCTGCCCCAGCCCAGCACCAGCAGGCCGCCCCGTTGCGGCCCCGCCACCTCGATGTTGGGGAGGCTCTCCGCAATGCCGGCGATCTTGCGCACCCGCAGCTTGACCATACGCTCATTGTTGAGCGGGTCGTAACTCACGTTGCCGGTCACGTCCTCCTTGGCCAAGCCGCCGACGCGGTGCTCCAGGCCGGCGGTTCCGGGTACCGCCCACGGCCGGGCCAGCGTATCGGGATCGCGCTGGTAGGGTTGAAACCCCTCGGGGTCGGTGCGGAAATGGACCGGGATGGAGGGCAGATCGTCCATCGGCGGAATGCGCCACGGCTCCGATCCATTGGCCAGGTAGCCGTCGGAGAGGTACAGCACCGGGGTCATGTAGGTCACGGCGATGCGGAACGCCTCCAGGGCCATCGCGAAACACTCGCTCGGCGTGGCCGGCGCGACCACGGCCACCGGCGCCTCGCCGTTGCGGCCGAACATCGCCTGCAACAGGTCGGCCTGCTCGGTCTTGGTCGGCATCCCGGTGGAGGGGCCGGCGCGCTGCACGTCGATCACCACCAGCGGCAGCTCCACCACCACGGCCAGCCCCAGTGCCTCGCTCTTCAGCGCCAGTCCGGGACCGCTGGTGCCGGTCAGCGCCAGCGACCCGCCGAACGCCGCGCCGATGGCAGCACCGATGGCGGCGATCTCATCCTCCGCCTGGAAGGTGACGAGGCCCAGATTGCGATGCCGGGACAGCTCGTGCAGCACGGTGCTCGCCGGCGTGATCGGGTAGCTGGCGTAGAACAGGGGTCGGTCGGCGAGATGCGCGGCGGTGATGAAGCCGAGCGCGGTGGCCTCGTTGCCGGTGATGTTGCGGTAGATGCCGGGCGGCAGGCTGGCGGCCGGTACGCGGTACGCCGAGGTGAACAGCTCGGTGGTGTCGGCGAATGCGTAGCCGGCCTTGAGGGCGGCGGTGTTGGCCGCCACGATCGGTGGACGCGAGCCCCATTTGGCCTCGAACCAGCGCAGGGTCGGCTCCAGGGGGCGATCGTAGAGCCAGTAGACGATGCCCAGGGCGTAGAAATTCTTCGATCGACCCGCCTGCCGCGGACTCATGTCGAGGTGGGCCAGCGCGGCCTGATTCTGCGAGGTGATGGGCAGCGGGATCAGGCGGTAGTGGGCCAGCGACGAGTCGGCCAGCGGGTTGCTCTCGTAGCCCGCCTTGGCGAGGTTCTGGCTGGTGAACGCGTCTTCGTTGACGATCAGCGTGCCGCCCTCGGGAATATCTTCCAGATGCGCCTTGAGGGCGGCGGGATTGAGCGCCACCAGCACGTCGGGAGCGTCGCCGGGGGTGTGAATGTCCTCGCTCGCGAAGCTGATCTGGAACGCGCTCACGCCGGGCAGGGTGCCTGCGGGGGCGCGGATTTCCGCCGGGTAGTCGGGCAGGGTGGCGAGGTCGTTTCCGAACAGCGCCGAGGTGTTGGTGAGCTGCGAGCCCACCACCTGCAGGCCGTCTCCCGAATCACCGGCGAACCGTACGGTAACGCGGTCCAGTTCCGAGCGTGAGGTGTGGTCCATCACGCTCCGTCCGGGGTGCGTATCGTCTGATGCGGCCGGGGTGGCAGATTGAGAATGCTGCCTGGCAGCAGCTCGGCCAGAAAGTGCAACACGTTGTAGCTGGTCAGCACGCCGATGCAGCCGCGCTCACCGTCTACGATCGGCAGGTGGCGGTAATGTCCCTCCGCCATCGCTCCGAGGGCATCACTGAGCGCGAGGGCTGCGTCGAGCACGGTCGGATCGGGGGTCATGAATTCGCGCACGGGGGCATCCGGCACACCGTCCGGAGCGACAGCCCGGGTCAGTAGATCGTGCTCGGTAAATATGCCAGCCAGCGTATCGTCGTCCATTACCAGCACATGATCGATATCGGAATCGTGCATGGTGTCCACGACGGCCTGCACGGTGGCGTCGACCGCCACCGACAACGCCGGTTCCAGCGTTATCGAGCGCAGTGGGTGTTGGGCGAGTTCGTGATAGATCGACATGTGCGCCAACTTCCTTATCTCATATTGTCGACCCATCGCTCAGAAATTTCAACCGCGCAGAGCGGAGCAGCGGAGCGGGTGTATTCCCGCCAAGTGGTAGAGCGCTCGCGTGCGGGTCGGCTTGCACAGAACGGGAATGCACCCTCGAGCGCGAGCAGAGCTGTTTCTGCGGTGGAGACAAGTTCCGCTGCCGGTCGGGGCAGGATTCGGACCCGCGGGACCGGCTGCCGGACCGTGGCGCCTGCAGAACGCCGACTGCGCCTGCTGCAGCACCAGCGCCCCGAAACTGTCCCCCGGCGGCGAGTTTCGGCCCAGCCGGCCTGCGCCATGAGTCTGCCGTAAATCCGACAGACTCATGGCGACGCCGGCCGCTGCCGGCGCGGCGTTGATCCGCCGGCGTCGGCTTCGTAACTTCCCGGCGTGGAGCATCGCGCGTCCGGCGGCGCCCTTCCCGGCGCCATTCTGTTCGACATGGACGATACCGTGGTCGACACCTACCGCGCTTCCCGCGACGCCTGGCAGGAGGCCGCGGCGCGGCTGTCCCGCGAGCGCGGGTGGGACCGGGAACAGGCGTCCGCGGCGTTCTTCGCCGCCGACCGCTGGTACTGGCAGGACCCGGAGCGGGCGGACTGGGGGCGCCTCAACCAGGCCTCCGCCCGCACCCGGATCACGCGCCGCGCCCTGGCCGAACTCGGCTGGCGCGACGCCGGCGCCGCCGACTGGGCCGGTCCGTTCGTGGTGCAGGAGCGGATCGAACGGTTGCAGCCGTTTCCCGGCGCCCTGGAGACGCTGGTTGCGCTGCGCCGCCGCGGCGTGGCGCTGGCGCTGGTCACCAACGGCGAAGCGGCCAGCCAGCGCGGCAAGATCGAGCAGGTCGGTCTGGTGCCCTACTTCGACGTAGTCGTGGTGGAGGGCGAGTTCGGCATCGGCAAGCCGGAGTCGGCCGTGTTCCGCCACGCGCTTGCCGCGCTGGACAGCGGGCCGCACGAGGCGTGGATGGTGGGCGACGACCTGGCAAAGGACATTGCCGGCGGCCGCAACGCCGGCCTGCACACGGTGTGGGTCGACAGCCGCCGCCAGGGGCTGCCCGAATCCCCCGCCGCACAACCCCACCGCATCGTGCACACCATCGCCGAGCTGTTGCCCACTGTCACATCACAATCGAAGTAGCGATTGCGACGAGAACCCGGGACTTGCTGCCCGGCGCTTCTCCAGCACCTCCTGGTCGGGGTCCTTCGGCAGCTTGTTGAACATCACGCACGCCCTGACGTCCTTGGCTCCCCACCCTGCAGCTTGGCTCGCAGCGTGGCCATGGTGGTGCTCCGGTCCAGCATGTCATCGAGCAACAGAACGCTCTTGCCGCGAACGCCGACCGGCTCCAGTTGAATCCGTATCTCCTGCTGCGTCCTGCTCTCGTAGGAAGAGGTCTTCATCGAGCTCCTTCACAGCACCAAGCGCCGTCCACCGCGACACGTGAGGTTTCAATCCGTGAATGCGTTCCGCCCGCTTCTCTGCTGTCTCACCCCTGTTTGATACGGTAACGTAGAGAGCTGTCGACAGCACTTCCAACTCCGCTACCCCGCGGTCCCTGAAGAATCGAGCGACCTGCTGGATAGCTGATGAGTGTTCCCCAACCCTGCCGGCATATCGACCGAAGTGCGTCTCCATTACATCCGTACCTGCCAGACGCGGGCCGTACGGCGGCGATGAGAACTCCTGCCTCAACAATCCACGGGCGATCAATCCTGCCATCTCTGACTTGAGCTCGAATGAATAGGGGCCGTGTTTATAGAGAATATAGCCATACCTCATAGGTACATGGAGACCCTCCTGCAGAACGTAGATGCTTTTCTGCACATGTGTCTCTCCGCACCAGCTACCGGCAGCTCTCAGTTCGGCAATCAACGCACCGATCACCGCGGCCCTGCACTCGCCGTTCATCAATCTATCCCTCCATGGATGCATGTTCTTCAAGGATTACATCGACCTTGACGCTCAAGTAATTTCGAGCGTGTTCCGCCATTTCCGGCTCCACATACACTACATCAAATCCCATCGGGAGTTGCAGTTGTAGAACCTGAGAAACCGAAAGAGCAGACGCGGTTTCTCCGCCCTCCAGCGCGACCGGAAAATCAGAACCGATCCCTCCAACATCGTGGCGGACGTCACGTTTTACGTTCCCCGTACCGAGCTCGGAACATAGCGCTTCGTATACTGCCAACCCCGGATCCGACGTGATATGCATGTCGGCCGGCCGAGGTTCGTACACTCGCCGATAGTGGCGCCTGGTCAACATCCTGTGAGCAGCATCATGACCGGGCAACTCAGCATCCGCAGCGGCATCCTGAATCGCGGAGATCACCTTGGGATCCGACAGCGCCAGATGCGAGGCTATATCCGTCGCGAACCGACCTCCAGGGAGCCAAGCTTTCAGGAAGTCCATCAGGTGCAGATCGTAGATGCGTCTGACTCGATGATAGTATACCTGCTTGAACATGAAGTACCGTGCGAGGAGGAGTGATTCCGCGGTTTGCAGCCCACCAGCCTCCACTCCCAACGTCAGCTCGGACGACCGTTTCTGTCGGTCGTCGGCTGGCGGTGCCGGAAGGATCCGGATCGTATCGATCAGGCGGTGTTGATCGAATCGTCCGTACTCGACCCCGGTATGGTGGGAATCGCGGAGGAGATAGTCCATTCGATCAGCTCCGAACACGGATCCGGTGAGAATCTCGGAAACAATTGCTTCCAATCCGTGAGCGATTCTGCTTCTTCGGGGCTGAGATTGTCGGGGCTGAGTGCCACCTTTGCTACGTCCTGCAGGGTCACGGGCGGGCTCATCATCAGGATCCCGTCGGCCGGAGGACCCTCGTAAATCAGAGCTCTCGTGATTCGCTCGTGAGTCCATCCGGACGGAAGCAGTTCGTGCTCGGCCGCATGTGAGAATGGCAAGTGCCCGGTATCGTGACATAGGGCTGCGACACGGAGAACCTTGCCCCAGTATTCGATCTCTTCTCTGTCCATGCCAGACGGTCCTGGACCGGGCGCAGATTGTCTTCACGGACGACCACATCGAAAATCCGGGTAGCAAGATCGGCAACACCCAACGAGTGCTCGAAGCGGGAATGCGTGGCACCCGGATATACCATGAATGTCGTGGCGAGCTGGTGCACGTGTCTCAATCGCTGGATCGCGGGGGAGTCGATTAGTTGTCTCTCCCGGGTCGTTAGCCGAACGAAGCCATGAATGGCATCGCGGATCTCGTGAGACTCCTTCACGCCGTGTCTGTCACTCCGGCTCTACCGCCACGCGGATGCAGTCGTGACCGCGAGTGTGGGCGGC
>CAYFXT010000075.1:0-12055 GCA_964346995.1 uncultured Spirochaetaceae bacterium
TGGAGTTCGGCGGCCGCGACCACACCACCGTCATGCACGCCTGCCAGCGCGTCACCGAACGACTCCAGACCGATGCCACCCTCGAACCCACGCTGAAGACGATCATGGGCGCGCTACGGCAGAAGAGCGTGGCGTGACCTCCCCGGTCTGCCTTGGATAAGCTGTGCATATGTCTGCCGTTCATCGTGGATAAGTCGTGGCTCCTTGCTCGCACTCGGTACAATGTGGATGACGACGAGTTCCGGCCAACACCTTCTGTTGACAAACAACTATAGCTACAGGAATGTTTTATCCTCGTTTTGCACATATCAACAGGAGCTACTACCATTACCACCGTACATTCATTGAAAAGGATGATGCATGAAGTTTACCTGTGAGCGCGAGGCTATCCTGCAGGAGATATCGCACGCCTACGAAATCATCGCGGTACGGAACTCGCTGTCGATCCTCTCCAACGTCTTCCTGGAAGCCTCCGGGCAGAAGCTTACGATCCGCGCTACCGATCTGAAGGTGAATTACGAGTCGTCGATACCGGTCGAAGTGCGGACGCCGGGCAGCATTACGGTGTTCTGCGACAAGCTGCACGGTATTCTGCGCTCGCTTCCCGATGGCGAAGTCGAGCTCGAGCAGACCGATGACACCGTGTTGCGCATCAGTCCGGTGTTCAAGAACATCAGGTTCCAGCTCAAGGGTATTTCCGCCGACAAGTACCCGCCTTTTCAGAAGGCGGAAGCGGAAGGAGCGTTCCCGTTCGCGAAGCAGGATCTGATCGAGATGATCTCCCATACCCTGTTCGCCGTCTCCGATGACGAGACTCGCTACTTCATGAACGGCGTATGCCTGGAGAAGCAGGGTGAGCAGATCACCATGGTCGCCACCGACGGACGCCGCCTGGCGCACGTGGCCAAGCAGATCAACGCCGCCATCGGCGACTTCAAGGGTGTCATCATCCCGCCGAAGGTGTTGAGCGTCGTGCGTCGTCAGTCATCGCGCGAGGGCGAGTTCACTCTTTCGGTGAGCGACCGCAGCTTTCACGTGGCGCACGATTCCCAGCATCTGTCCTCCAACCTCATCGACGCGCAGTTTCCCAACTACCAACGCGTGATACCGGATCGCCAGGAACAGTGCCTGCTGATCGATCGTGGCGCGTTCGAGGAGGCGCTGCGACGGGTGTCCCTGCTCGTGGAGCAGAAGTCGCGCCGTATCTACCTGGAGAGCCGGAGCGACAATCTGGTGATCCGGTCGAGTGAGGGTGAAATCGGCGCGGCGCGCGAGGAGGTGGCGTGCGAGTATGACGGCCCGGAGATCGTGCTGGCGTTCAACTATGAATACCTGCTCGACCCACTGCGAGAGATGACCACCGACCGGGTCGCTCTGGAGTTTACCGACAGCGGCAAGGCGCTGTCGCTACGGCCCGATCCGGAGGGCGACCACTTTCATATCGTCATGCCGATGCAGACCAACTGAAACCAGGGCGGTGGGTGTGCTGTCGTTGCGGCTCACCGATTTTCGCAACATCGCCACGTTGCGCATGGAGATCGACGGCCGCGACGTGTTCCTGGTCGGCGACAATGGTCAGGGCAAGACCAATTTTCTGGAGGCAGTCTACCTGCTGTGCTATGGGGCTTCGTTCCGTACCCGGAACGACCGCGATCTGATCGGCAACGACAGTGCGGTGGCGGCGGTGTGGGGAAGATTGGTGGTCGGAGAGGAGGAACGCAGTATCGGTATCGGCTTGCAGCGCAGCGGCGGCAAGCGTATCGTCATCGATGGCAAGCGTATTCGGGACCGCACCAGGCTGATCGAGTTCGCACCTGTCATTGCGTTTACGCACGAAGACCTGCGTTTCATCGACGGCGATCCGGAGCGACGCCGCAACCTGTTCGATCAGACGCTGGGCCTGTTCGATACGGGGTTCATCGACGTGCTGCGGCGCTATCGACGCGCGTTGCGCGGGCGCAATGCGCTGTTGCGTGCGGGTAACGCCGACCACGTCGATATCTACGAGCCCGCCCTGGCGCAGGCTGGCGTCGAGATACTGGAGAGGCGTACGGCGCTGTGCGGGGAATTCGGCGTCGTGTTTTCCGACCTGTGCGAACGCATCGGTGGAATCGTGGCGGCGCGGATCGACTATCGTCCCTCGTGGAGGGAGGTGACCAGCGCGGACGACGCGCTACAGGTGTTGCGCGCGCGCCGCCAACGCGACCTGCTGCTGCGCACCACCACGAGTGGACCGCACCGGGACGACTTCGTGTTGCGCCTCGGAGCGGCACGCTTTGCGGCGCAGGGCTCCACTGGCCAGAAGCGGCTGGCGTCGCTGGTATTGCGGGTTGCGCAGGCGGCGTTCTTCGAGCGCACTACCGGACGCAGGCCGATACTGTTGCTCGACGATGTGCTGTTGGAACTCGACGCCGGCAAGAGAGAGCGGTTTCTTCGCTACCTGCCGGCCTACGACCAGGCGTTCTTCACCTTCCTTCCCGATGAGCCCTACCAGCGCTACGCCGGTGCGAGTACCATGCACCTCGCGGTAGCTGCGGGAACGTTCGAGCGATGCGCCGAGCCGGCGACCTGCTGAACGAAGTTCTCGCGCGTGCGGGCTTCGACGCGAGCGCGCCGCAGGCCCTTATCTTCCAGGTGTGGGACGAAATCCTCGGCGCCGATCTGACCGGCCACGTACGGTTGCGCGATGTCGACCGTGGCCGTCTGATCGTGGAGGTGGATCACCCGGCGTGGATGCAACTGGTGCAGATGCGCCAGCGGCAGATCATTGGCCGCGTACGGCGGCGGTTCCCGCAATTGAACGTGACGCGGCTGTATCTCCTGGTGAGTGCCAATGGGGCCCGGTCACACCCTCCCGGACCGGTCGACCGGGCAGGGTTACGTTGACAGAAGCGTGTTCGGCTCCGTATACTCACGAGACTGAAACTCGTGACTGGAGCCAGCCGGATTCGAGGACTTGGTCCGGGAATGCCGGCCGGCAGACGATGCCTGTGTTTCGATTTTCATCGTCTCCGTGTCACGGAGTGACCGTGCAGATTCATGAAACGTACCTACCAACCAAGCCGTACGCGCCGTCGGCGGCGTTTCGGGTTTCGGGAGCGTATGAGCACCCGCTCCGGGCGTAACATCCTCAAACGACGCCGCCGGAAGGGCCGCACCAAGCTCTCGGTGTCAGATGAGAAGAAGCCTTACTAGGCGCGAGCGGGTTACCGACCGGCGCCAGGTGCGCAAGCTGTTTCGCGCTCCCGCCACGCCGCGTCGTAGCGGGTTGCGCATTCGCTACGCGACGAACACGGCTAGCTGTACCCGGGTCGTGGTGTGTCCGGCGCGCGGGTTCGCCAACGCACCGACACGCAACCGCCAGCGGCGTCTGGTGCGCGAAGCGTACCGCCTGATCAAGCATCGACTCGTACCGGAGTACGACCTGCTGCTGCAGATCCACCCGCGACGCAAGGAGTTGGGCGTACGCTCGGCCACCGCGGTACTGATCAGGCTGCTCGACGACGCCGGGCTGTTGCGTCGGGATGCCGCGTAGACCCTCATGACCGTAGCCCGCAACGTATCGTTCCGAAAGGTGCCGGTCCGAAAGTGCTGATCCGAAACGTGCTGGCGGCCGGGGTCCGGTTCTACCAGCAGTGCGTATCACCGTTTCTGCCGGCGAGCTGCCGTTACCACCCCACCTGCTCGCAATACATGGTGGAGGCGATCGGTGTCCACGGCGCGCTGCGCGGAACGATGCTCGGCATCAGGCGCATTCTGCGCTGTCACCCGTTTCGTCCGGGAGGCTTCGATCCGGTGCCAGCGGCTCGTCACGAGCCGTCCGCTCGTCAAGATTAGCCGTCCATGGATCGCAGGACCCTGATCGCCGTCGGCCTGTCGGTCGTGGTCATCGTCGGCAGTCTGCTCGTGCAGACCTTCCTGTTCCCGACCCCGGACGACCCATCGGGGCTCGGTGCCGGGGCCGAGCGAGCAGGCCAGGCCGCCGCTGACGGCCAAGTGGTGGTCGATGACGCATACAGCGACGTGTTCGCACCGATTACCAGCGCCGTCACCGCGTACGGCAGCGATTCCGCCGCTGGGCAGAGATTGATCGTCAAGGAGACCGATCTGTTCGCACTCGCCTTCACGACGGTGGGCGGCGACCTGACCTCGGTTCGGCTGAAGCAGCATCACGACGTCGACGGCACCGAGGTGGAGCTGGTGCTGCGCCCCGAGCAGCATCGGTTCTTCAGCGTATCGTTCGGCGGATTCCGCACCGAACCGGTCGACGCCGTGTTCAGCTTCCAGGAGGTGGATCAATACACGTGGCGCTTCTCGCGGCAATTCGTGGCGGAAGACGGCGTGCCGTTCACGCTGACCAAGACCTACACCTTTCCGCCGAGCTCCTATCTGTTCGAGCTGGAGATTCAGATCGAGAACAGCGCAAATGAGCTTCCCGCACTCGACTTTCACGGCACTTCCTATACGCTCGGTATCGGACCGCAGATCGGACCCGCGTACAAGAGCCTCGACGGGCGCAACGAGTTTCGCAATTTTCGCAACTACGTCGACGGCAAGGCGAGCAATCAGCGCATGCGCCGCGAACCGGTGCTCGCCCAGGCCAAACGCGTCACCTGGACCGCCATAGCGGGCAAGTACTTTGCCATCATCGCGGTGCCCGACGCGACGCTCTATACGATCACCTACGACAAGCGCAAGGATCCGGAACTGTCCGAACGGTCGGCGCTGTTCTTCGGCAGGCCGCTCATCACCAGCTCCAAGAATGTCGATACCTTCCGCTTCTATGCGGGTCCGCTGAAGCGCGAGATCCTGAACCGCTACAACAATGCCGCCAACGATCCGTTCGGCATCGGCAACTACCAGTTTCAGGAAGCGGCGCGTACCAATCCGATCATTGGTTGGCTGGCCAACATTCTGCGCTTTTTTCTCGACTTCTTCTATCGGCTGGTCCCCAACTACGGGGTGGCGATCATCCTGCTCACCGTGCTGATCAAGATCCTGTTCTTTCCGCTTACGCAGAAGAGTTTCGAATCGACCAGCAAGATGTCGATGCTGGCTCCCAAGATCGAGGAGATCAAGAAGAAGTATCAGGGCAAACCGGAAAAGCTGAACCAGGAGATGATGGCGCTGTACCGCAAGGAGGGCGTCAATCCGGTGGGCGGCTGTCTGCCTCTGCTACTGCAGATGCCGATCTTTTTCGCGCTGTTCGAGCTGCTCAACAATGCCTTCGATCTGCGCGGAGCGGCGTTCATCGAGCCCTGGATCGGTGATCTTTCGGCGCCGGAGAGCTTTCTGCCGTTCGGCTTCACGATACCGTTGCTGAACTGGGACGAGTTGCGAATTCTGCCGTTCATCATGCTCGGCACCACCCTGCTGCAATCGCGCATCTCGCAGAATCCGGGAGCCATGCAGGCGCAGATGAAGTTGATGATGTACGCGATGCCGATTTTCTTCTTCTTCATTCTGTACAGCATGCCGTCCGGACTGGTGATCTACTGGACCATGCAGAACGTGCTGCAGATTGCTCAGCAACTCTACATCAACGACCGCCGGCGGCGCGCCGGACCGGACGGCGGAACGGCGGCCGCGGGTCGCGGTCCGCACGGCAAGTCGCGGTAACGGACGAGATCGGAAGACAGGAGAGGGTTGCCATGGCCGAACGAGAGTACGAGGGTCGCACGGAGGAGGAAGCGATCGACAAGGCGATCGCGGCGCTCGGTCTCACCGAGGATGAGATCGACGTAGAGGTGGTCGACGAGCAGCGCCCCGGTTTTCTCAAGGGTGGCAAGGTGCGTATTCGCGTGCATCTGGCCGATGAGGATCCCGAGGCGCCCGATCTGGAGCCGGAGGGCGCGTTCGAGGAGCAGATCGTGGACTTCGTTACCGATCTCCTGGAGAAGGCGAATCTGGCCGCGGAGGTACGCATCGAACAGCGCGAAGAGGCGCGTCTGACCTTGGATATCCTCGCCGAGGATCCGGCGATCGTAATCGGCAAGCATGGCGCTACCCTGGAAGCGTTGCAGCTCGTCACCAACATCCACGCCGGGCGCATCAACGATGGCGATCCGGTACGGGTGATCCTGGATACCGAAGACTACCGCTACCGTCGCGAACAGAGTCTGTTGCGCATGGCGAGCCGCGTCGCGCAGGAAGTGCGGCGCACCGGCCGACCGCGCCTGTTGGCGCCGCTGAACCCGTTCGAACGCCGCCTCATTCATACCGCGCTCGGCGAGATGGGCGGCGTCACCACCGAGAGCAAAGGGGAAGGCCACTACAAGCAGATCCGCGTCTCCTCCGTGGGCTGAAAGCGGGCAGCGAACGCACCAATCCAGCACCGGCCGGCAGCGTAGAGCACCCCGATACTCCGGCCTGGCTTTACCACGGCACCGGGTTTCTGCTATCTTGGAGGCTACGAAGGTGCTGCTTACTTCATCCTCCATTCTCGACTTGCCCGCGTAGCCCCTCGAGACTCCGTGCGGAGGGGTATCAGGAGGCTGCTTTTCGCGCGACCGGAGGCGCCCGAAACGAGCGCATCGTCAGAGGATTGGGAGGGGAAATGTCACAGATGCAGAGCGAGTATAGCGCTCGGCACATCCAGGTGCTCGAGGGGCTCGAACCGGTACGCAAGAGGCCGGGCATGTATGTCGGCTCAACCGGCAGCGACGGTCTGCATCAGCTCGTTTACGAGGTGGTCGATAACAGCATCGACGAAGCGATGGCCGGGTTCGCGACGGCGATCGAGATCACCATCGATGCCGGCAACGTGGTCACGGTACGCGACGACGGGCGCGGCATCCCGGTGGACGAGCATCCCACCGAGAAGGTGAGCGCGCTCGAGGTGGTGATGACCACGCTGCACGCCGGCGGCAAGTTCAACAATCGCAGCTATGCGGTGTCGGCGGGCCTGCACGGCGTCGGCGTGTCGGTAGTGAACGCCCTTTCGAGCTGGTGTCGAGTGGACATTCACAAGCTCGGCCAGATCTACCATCAAGCCTACCGGCGCGGCGTGCCGGACGCGCCGGTGGCAGTCGCCGACGCCACCGACCGGACCGGCACCGTTACGTCGTTTCTCGCCGACGACGAAATCTTCGAGACGATCGAGTATTCGTTCGACCTGCTTACCACGCGGCTGCGTGAGCTCGCGTTCCTGAACAAGGGCATCCGCATCACCCTGATCGACCGGCGCAGCGAGCCGCACCGCGAGCAGGTGTTCGAATTCGCCGGCGGCGTGCGGCAGTTCATCGAGTATCTGAATGCCAACAAGCAGCCGATCCATGCGCAGCCGCTGCACTTCGAGGGCGCCCGCGACAACATTGGCGTGGAGGTGGCCCTAGCCTACAATAGCGGTTTTTCCGAGCAGGTATTCTACTACGCCAACAACGTCAACAACCGCGAGGGCGGCACCCATCAGATCGGCTTCCGCGCTGCCCTCACGCGCACCCTCAACGAGTTCGTCAGGCGGCTCAAGCTGGATAAGAAACTCGACGAGAACCTGTCCGGCGACGACGTGCGCGAGGGGCTGACCGCGGTAGTGTCGGTCAAGGTGCCGGAGCCGCAGTTCGAAGGCCAGACCAAGGCCAAGCTCGGCAACACCGAGGTGCGCGGCATTGTCGAATCGGTCACCAACGAGGAACTCACCGCCTACTTCGAGGAGAACCCGCCCGTGATCAAGGCGATTCTGGAGAAGACTATCCTGGCCGCCAAGGCGCGGGTGGCGGCGCGGCGGGCGCGTGAACTGACCCGGCGCAAGAGCTTCCTGGAGAGCACCGGTCTGCCCGGCAAACTGGCGGACTGCGCGGAGAAGGATCCGGAGCTGTGCGAGCTGTACATCGTGGAGGGTGACTCTGCGGGCGGCAGCGCCAAGCAGGGCCGCGACCGTCAGTTTCAGGCGATCCTGCCGCTGTGGGGCAAGATGCTGAACGTGGAGAAGACGCGCATCGACCGCGTGCTGGCCAACGAGAAGCTGGTGCCGATCATCACCACTCTCGGTACCGGCGTGCGCGACGAATTCGACCTGGACAAGCTGCGCTACCACAAGGTGATCATCATGGCGGACGCCGACGTCGACGGCTCCCACATCCGCACCCTGCTGCTCACCTTCTTCTACCGCTACATGACCGAGCTGGTGAAGGCCGGTCATGTCTACATTGCCATGCCGCCGCTGTATAAGCTCACCGCCGGCGGCCGCGTCGAGTACGCGTACAGCGACCCAGAGATGGAGGAGGTGCTCGGGCGGCTCAAGGAGGGGCGCAGCCATACCCGTGTGCAGCGCTACAAGGGGCTGGGCGAGATGAACCCGGAGCAGCTCTGGGAGACCACCATGGACCCGTCGACGCGCAACATCCAGCGGGTCAAGGTGCCCGAGGAGCACGACATAGAGGTGGAGGATGCGTTCACTACCCTGATGGGGGAGGCGGTGGAGCCGCGGCGTCGGTTCATCGAGGAAAACGCGTTGTCGGCGATCCTGGACGTGTGATGAGTTGTACGGTCGTTCCGTGGCCCCGGTGACCATCGCGGCACGGGCGCCCGCCGACCCGGACACTCCGTGCCGGCGGGCCTCGGGAGAGACAGAGACGCATGGCTGAGCTCACGGGAAAGGTATTCCTGCGCCCGATCGAGGAGGAGGTGCGCGAGTCGTACCTGACCTACGCGATGTCGGTGATCGTGAGCCGGGCGCTGCCCGACGCGCGCGACGGCCTGAAGCCGGTGCACCGGCGGCTGTTGTACGCCATGGACGACATGGGCCTGCAGTCGAACCGTCCCTACCGCAAGACCGCGCGCTTGGTGGGCGACGTGCTCGGCAAGTACCACCCACACGGCGACCAGGCGCTGTACGACGCCCTGGTGCGGCTGGCGCAGGATTTTTCGATGCGCTATCCGGTGGTGGACGGCCAGGGCAACTTCGGCTCGGTGGACGGCGATCCGCCGGCGGCGATGCGCTACACCGAGGCGCGGCTGGCTCCGGTGTCGGAGGCGATGCTGCGCGACATCGGCAAGGATACCGTCGACTTCGTCCCCAACTACGACGATTCGCTCACCGAGCCGGCGGTGCTGCCGGCGGCGTTTCCCTACCTGCTGGCCAATGGCGCCAGTGGCATCGCCGTCGGCATGGCCACCAACATCCCGCCGCATAACTTGATCGAGGTGGCGCACGCCACGCTGGCGCTGATCGCCGACCCCAAGTTGACCGACCGCGACCTGATGCGGCACGTCATGGGACCAGACTTTCCCACCGGCGGCATCATCTTCGGGCGCAAGGGAATCGACGACGCCTACACGACTGGCAAGGGCAAGATCGTGGTGCGCGCGCGGGTGGCGATCGAGCCGATCACCGGCGGCCGCGATGCGATTATCGTCAGCGAGCTTCCTTACCAAGTGAACAAGGCCAATCTGATCGTGCGCATCGCCGGCTTGGTCAAGGAACGGCGGCTGGAGGGGATATCCGATCTGCGCGACGAGTCGGACCGGCGCGGCATGCGTATCGTGATCGAGATCGGGCGCCGCTTCGACGCCAAGATCGTGCTCAACCGGCTGTTCAACCTGACCCAGCTCCAGGATGCGTTCCACGTCAACGCGTTGGCTCTGGTGGGCGGCAAGCCACAGGTGCTGACCCTGCGCGACATGGTATGGGAGTTCATCCAGCACCGCCGGAAGGTGGTGATCCGCCGTGCCCGGTTCGACCTCAAGAAGGCGGAGCAGCGGGCCCATATCCTGGAGGGGCTGAAGATCGCCCTGGACAACATCGACGAGGTAGTGCGCATCATCCGCGCCAGCCGCACGGTGGAGATTGCACGCAGCGGACTGCGGCAGCGGTTCGCGTTGTCGGTTGCTCAGGCACAGGCGATCCTGGACATGCGCCTGCAGCGGCTCACCAGCCTGGAAACGCGCAGGGTGGAGGAGGAGCTGGCCCAGGTGCGCAAGCTGATCGCCGAGCTGCGCGAGCTGCTGGCCAGCGAACAGAAGATCCTGGGCGTGGTAAAGAAGGAGACCAGCGAGATCGCCAAGCGCTACGGCGACGACCGCCGCACCGAGATCGTCGAAACCGAGGTCGGGGACTTCAACTACGAGGATCTGATCGAGGAAGAGGACGTGGTGGTGGTGATCTCCAACCGCGGCATCATCAAGCGGATACCCTCCTCCAGCTACCGGCGCCAGATGCGCGGCGGCAAGGGCGCCGGCAGCCGCCTGCGCGGCACCGACTTCATCACCCAGATCTTCATCGGCTCCACCCACGACTACGTGTTGTTCATCACCAGCGCAGGGCGCGGCTACTGGCTGAAAGTGCACGAGCTGCCGGAACGTACCCGCCAGACCGCGGGTCAGGACATCCGTGCGCTGCTGCAGATGGAGGATGACGAGGATGTCACCGCCATCGTCTCGCTGAGCAAGTTCTCACGCGAGGAATACCTGTTCATGGCGACCGCGCACGGGGTAGTGAAGAAGGTACGCACCAGCGAATTCAGCAACGCCAGGCGGCGCGGCGTGGTGGCGATCAATCTCGACTCCGAACAGAACGGCGACCGCCCTGGTGACCATCTGGTAGCGGCGATGCTGACCGACGGCAAGCGCGACGTAATACTGATCGCGGCGTCCGGCAAGGCGCTGCGCTTTGCGGAGTCGGAGGTGCGTCCGATGGGGCGTGCTACACGCGGGGTGCGCGGCATGCGCCTGCGAGCCGGTGACCGGGTGGTGGGCGCGGTGACCAACGACGCCCACCGGCGCATCTTCATCATCAGCGAGGGTGGGTTCGGCAAGCGCATGGACTTCGACGAGCTCACTCCCCACAGCCGCGGCACGATGGGTCAGTACTGCTACCGTCAGCAAGAGAAGAACGGGCCGGTGGTGGACATGATCGGCACCTATCCCGATGACGACCTGGTGTGCATCACCACCCAGGGCCAAGTGGTCAAGATCCGGCAGCAGGACGTGCCGGTGAAGGGCAAGAGCGCCGCCCTTGGCGTCAAGATCGTACGTCTGCGCGAGGGCGACAGCGTAGTCGGCGTGGCGCGCGTAGCCAAGGAGCAGTGACGCCCGGTGCAGGCCGCGGATGTCCAGGCCGAAAGAACGGGAGAAACTGCACATGAGTACCACGCTAGCACGAGGAAAGGCGGTGGTCGTCCCGCCGGTGTATGATGGTTTCACGGGAAACCTGACGGTGAAACAAACTGACAGCGACGGCGCAGGCGTGGAGGAAGGCATCCTCGTGGGGGTGCTGATCGGTGAGGGTCACTTCGGGGGCGATGGCAGGCAGCCACACGTCACGCTACGCATGCACGTGGATCACGAAGCGCTGTTCAACTGGATCGTGGCACACTTCGGAGGTCGCCTGTACGGGCCCTATCGCCACGGCGGTCGCCACTACTATCAGTGGATGGCGCGCGGCGCGTTTCTGCGCGAGCGGATCGTCCCGCTGCTCGACGACTGTCTCAGCCCCGAGCTGGATGACCGCAGCTACCGGCGCTATACGGAAATGAAGATCCGCTACGGTATCGGAGCATGACGGTACACGCGGGGCGCCGGTCCGCGTGTACCGTGCCGCTGTGAGTTTCGCGGCGGGCCGGTGCACCACGATCCGTTCATAAAGTCGACACGACCCTAACGGGAACGCACCCCTAACACGAGGGCTGGTTGCTGCGACGGTTCGTTCCTACGTAACATCCTTCACCGAATATAGTTGCGTGGCATGTACCATGTCGTGCAGCGGATGGGCCAGGAGGCATTGTTCAAAATTGTCTTTGAGAAAGAGATCAGCATCGACGTTTACCGTGGTCGTGCTCGCGGTAGCGTTGGTCATTACTGCGTCCATTCTCGTCCATGTACTGTTCTCCAAACACGTCACCGATCTGACGATCGAGTTACTCGCCGCGATCATCGCCGTCGTTCTGGTCGTGGCTTCGGTCGGAGTGACGATTCACTTTCAGGTTCGTTCGGAAACCGAACGGGAGTACCGAGTCGAGTTGTTTCGGCAGAAGCTGGAGCTGTACAAGAACACCATAGCGTGTGTCACGAGAGCCGACGACGACGGTGTGATCGACGATCATGAGATCGAGGAGAT
>CAYFXT010000076.1:0-12052 GCA_964346995.1 uncultured Spirochaetaceae bacterium
ACTGGCGGGAGAGGGATCGGTTCCTTGCGGATGAAGTCTTCCGGGACTCGCTGCTGACCCACGCCACCTCGCATATGTTGCTTTGCTGTCGCACGGAATGATTTGCCACGAACATAGTAGTGGAGAAACTCGGGTAACAGCCTTGGACCTGGGCGCAGAACGTGAAACTCGGTTGAGCCGAAACCGATTCCATTTTCGAGTTCCGTAGCCAATGCACACTTGCCATTCTCCATGCATGGAGTGATCTTCGCGAACAAGATGTCACCGTCCTTGAAAGGAGTGTATCCCCGCCTCACGTCCCTAAGAAGCCGAACAGGTGGGTCGTCGACAATGGTGGCAGTAGCCTCGGAGATGGCTTGCATCGGTACAAATGAAACAAGCGTATCGTCGGGCAGACGTCGAACCTCGCTATCCTTGGGATTGATCAAGCATATGTGCTCTAATGGCACCAGAGGCCACTCCATCACGTCTCCCCAGCCTCTCATAGCTGCCGCCGGACCTGAATCACCAGTCCACGTCGGCACGGGAGTAGACCAGGGCGTCGGCGGCGACCGGGAATCCGGCCAGCGCATGGTAGAGCCTGAGCAGCTCCCGGTGGCGGCTGCGTTCGGGTCCGAACGGTTCGGCTTCCACGACCACCAGACCGACGTCCGAGTCCTCGCGGCCGTCGCCGCGGGCGCGGGAACCGAAAGAGAATCACCTGCTCGGGATCGACTTCGGCGACGATGGCCCGGACCATTCGGTCGATGAGTACCGCGCTCAGATTCTTGGCGATCGGTCCAGGGCGCGGTATACCGCTTCCTTGTCCGAAAGATCGACGCGGGCGCCCATCGGTTTTGCGATCCAGACCGGAGGAGAAGCGGCGGCCGGCTTCGCATCGGCACTCAGAGCCTGCGCCAGAAGGTTGGATACGAGCCGGCCCAAGGACGTACCCTCTTTCTTTTGGATCCGCTTCAATTCCCGGAGGACCGGAGCGTCGATGTCGAGTGTCGTCCTCATGCGATGAGGATGATGGATTACGCGCGTCAGATGTCAAGTCGTCGTTCGATGCTTCGATGCAAGGAACGGGACCCGGACTGCCTTGGTCGGCTCTATCATCGGCCCACGTCGGTCAGCAGCTTCTCCAATCCCGCCGTGATCTCGCGCTCGATCGCCAGCACCTCGCGGATCAGTTGCGCCGGGTCCTCGTCGGGTATCTGCTCAGCGATGCGCGGCTGGTAGCGCGAGGCGGCGAGGTTGTAGTCGTTCTCGGCGATGGCCGCGAACGACGCCCACCAGCAGCGCGGCTCGTCGCTGCCGGCCTCCAGCAGGGCGCCGGCTTCGACGCCCGGTGGCTGGCGAAACTGCGCAGCGCGGTAGTCGGCCCACGCTGTGAGCAGGCCGGGGATGTCGTTCGCCGCCGGCGTCTCGGGGCGGCCGCCGCCCTGGATCCGGTCGGGGTCGTAGCCGTCGTTGCGGACGTCGTAGAACCACACGTGCCGCGTGGCGGCTTCGCCGTCTTCCGGCGCGGTCGCGGGGCGACGGAACACGAGCACCGAAGTCTTGACGCCGGCGTAGGGCTTGAACACACCCGCCGGCAGCGACACCACCGCCTGCAACTCGTACTCCCGGAGCAGCTTTTCGCGTAGCGCCTTGTGCGCAGCGGTCGAGCCGAACAGCGCGCCCTCCGGCACCACCACCGCGCAGCGCCCGCCCGGCGCCAGTGCGCGCAGCATCAGGGCGAGGAACAGCAGTTCGCTCTTCTTCGAGCGCGTCGGCAGGTCGCGGCGGATCGACTCCCGCGGAATCTGGCCGGCGAAGGGCGGATTGGAGAGGATCACCCGGTAGCGACGGTTCAGGTCATCCTCGGTGAGGCCGCTCATCTCGGAGAGGACGTTGGCGGGCTTGAGGCGCGCGCGGCGGATGCCGTGCAGCACCAGGTTCATCATGGCGATGCGCATCATCTGACGCGACACGTCGGTGCCGTGGATGGCGGCTTCCAGCCGGCCCCAGTCGGGAATCCGCTCGCCGGGACCCTTGCGGTAGGTTTGCAGGTTCGGGCTCTCCTGCTTCGCCTGCGCCAGGGTACGGGCGCGGCGTTCGAGCCAATCCTCGCCGTAGATCGGCACCTCCTGGGGCTGCTCGCTGTAACGGGCCAGGAGGTGGTCCACGACGTCGATGAGAAACCCGGCGGTGCCGCAGGCGGGATCGTAGACGCTGTCGCCGAGATCGGGATCGACCATCTCCACCATGAACGCGCGGATCTGGCGCGGGGTACGGAACTGGCCGTTCAGGGAGGACTGGCCGAGGTGGGTGAGCAGGTATTCGAAGATCTCGCCCTTGATGTCGGGGCCGAGCCGGCGGAAGTCGATCGCGTCGAGCTCGTCGATCACCTGCTTCAGCACGTTCGGATCGACCACCTCCAGCACTGCGCCGCGGAAGTATTCGGCCACCTGCGGCTCGTCCTTCACCAGCGAAGCCATGTAGGGGAACACCTCGTCGCGGACGAAGTTGCGCAGCGCTTCTCCGCTCCGGAAGCGCCACCGGGACCAACGGAAGCGTGCGGCCTGCTGAGGGAACAGGCGTGCGCCGTTGCCGGCGCCGAGGCGGCCCCGAAGCTCGCGGGTGGCCTCCTCCTCGTCGAGGAGCTTCAGGTAGATGAGGTAGGAGATCTGCTCGATGTAGGTGACGGGATTGGTGACGCCCCCGGCCCACAGGACGTCGGTGATGTGATCGAGCTTGCGACGCAGCGTCTGGTCCATCGTTCCTCGTCAGCCGGCCGCTTGGAACACGTCGTCGTTGAGGCGCGCCACCACCTGCTTGAGACCCTCCTCGCCGAACAGTTCGACGCCCCTGCCGGCGGCGTCGAGCATCGACAGAGGTGGCTCGAACAGGTCGTCGAGGCGCACGCGACCGGTGGCGAGGCCGCGGTTCTTGAGCAGGCAGATGTACGCGGCCTGCTGCGGCGTGAGGGGGCGCGCGACCAGCCAGGCGCGGAAGGATTCCTCCAGCTTCTCGGCGCGGCTCTTGATGCGCAGCCGCCCGAGCGCGGCACGGATGAAGTCGATCAGGGTGCCGCCGGGGTCGCGGTAGGCGCGGCGCAGGTTGTCCTCGTTGAAGTAGCGCTCGGGCTGGTTGAGGCGCCGCGCCAGCTCTTCTTCCTCGGCCGGCTGCAGCGGCTCCTCGTCACGCACCTTGCGCAGCAGCGGATCGTCGCTGGCACGAGAGCGGACCGTCCGCTCCCAGTAGCTGACGTACTCCCGCTTGTCGACACGTTCGCCGTTCGGGCCGACTTCGACGTAGGTCACCGCCTGCTGCCACTCGTCCTCCAGACCCAGCTCGACCAGATCTCCCGGCTGCGCGGACGACGCCGGATCGACCGCCGGAGCGCGCCCGCCCGTCGTGCCGGTGAAGACGTCGGCGTCGCTGTCGTGGAAGTACTGATGGTTGCGGAAGAAGTCGTAGATCACGAACTTCCGTTTGCCGATGTGCGGCGCGGTGCGCGTGCCGCGACCGCGCATCTGCTGGTAGAGGATGGGGCTGCGCACTCGCCGGCAGAGCACCAGATGCAGCACCTCGCGGCAGTCGAAGCCGGTGTCGAGCATGCCGACGCTGACGGCGACCATGGGGTAGGTCTCGCCCTTGAATCGCCGGATCAGCGCGTCCGGATCAGCGATGTCGGAGGTGATCACCTCCGCGTAACGGCCCTGGTGTTCGGGGTGCCGCTCGTTCAGATACTGCGCGAGCCGCGCCGCGTGGTGCTTGGTGATGGCGAACACGATCGCCTTGCCGGGACCCGGGTTCTGGCCGGGCGCCAGCTCCGCATAGCCCTCCCCGGCAAGCCGGTCGAACTCCTCCATCATCAGGCGGTTGCTGTCGGCGTTGGTCCAGCGGCGCTCGAACTCGGCGGGGTCGTAGTGCTCGTCGTCGACGTCGGCTCCTTCGGCCAACAGCTCGGTGATGCCGGTCGCGAAGCGGTAGGGCGCCAGGTAGCCGTCGCGAAAGGCGTCCGTGATCGGGTAGGAAACGTCGGGCTTGCCGGGCTCGCACCGGTAGAAGTCGTAGGTGTTGCGCTCGATGTAGGCGGCCGGGGTGGCGGTGAGGCCGATGTGGAGGGCGTCGAAGCGGGTCAGCGCACCCTGCCACGCACCGTAGATGGAGCGGTGACACTCGTCGGCGATGACGATGTCGAAGTAGCCCGCGGTGTACTCGCCGACGCGCCCGATCATGGTCTGCAGGAGCGCCACGGTGATCTGCTGTTCCTGCCGCGCCATGCCGGGGCGCAGCCAGTAGCTGGAATGCGCCGCGAGGAGGTCCTGGATCGCCTCGAGTGCCTGCCTGGCGAGTTGGTCGCGGTCCACCAGAACCAGCACCCGCTCCACCCAGCCGGCCTGCAGGAGACGCTGCAGGTACAGGCAGATCAGGTCGGTCTTGCCGGTGCCGGTGGGAAGCTCGATCAGAAAGCGCCGCTTACCCAGTTCCAGGGCATGGTCGAGGGCGCGCATCGCTTGGCTCTGGTACGGCCGGACGGTGCGGGTCTCGCCCTGGCGGACGTAGTGTTCGGGGATCGCTACGCCGGCGAGTGGCGCACGGGCGGCCCGCGTCTGCACGATCCGTTCCAGGTCGCGTTGGGAGAAGAAGCCGGCGATGGGGCGCGCGTCGTCGTTCCGATAGTCCCAGAAGTAGGTCAGCTCGCCGTTGGTCAGGAAGATGAACGGCGCGCCGAGCGCCTGCGCGTAGGGCAGCGCCTGCTGCTTGGCGACGTAGGGGTCGATGGCGTTCCTCTTGGCCTCGATCACGGCCAGCGGGCGGCCGCTCCGGTCGTAGAGAACGTAGTCGGCGCGCCCGCCGGTGGCCGCGCGGTCTGCGGCTTCGAGGACGCAGACGAACTCGCCGACGACGCGCAGGTCGCCCTCCGCGCTCGGGTCGAAGATCAGGTCTTCGTAAGCCGGGTCGGGGTTGAGCGGCTGCAGCCGGATCTCGACGTGGCGCCAGCTTCCGTCCGCGGCCTCTGCTTTCGTTCTGGTGTATTTCTTGACGGAGAATTCGCCGCCGAGCGCAGGGTCGGTACCGCCGCGATGCCAGACCAGCACCAGCTTGCCCTCCCTGCTGCCGCCCCGGTCGGCGCGGAACAGGCAGTGTGCGCCGTCGGGGATGGTGGGCTCCATCGAGCGCCCGGCGACGAGCGCCACGAAGTGGTCGCGGGTGAGCCGGACGTTGCCGGGCACTGGCATCCACCCCATTCCCTCGGTACTCGCTCCAACGTCGCGATCCGGGCCGAACGCGCCAGCGGCGGCTGTCAGGTCGTAGACCGGAGCGTGGGTACGGAACGGCTGCGCGCGTGAGCGGTTGACGGGTCCGGGTCCGGCCGGCGGGAGCGCGGCCTGGACCTCCGTGTCGACCATCTCGTTGTCGGCCGGGTCCCAGCCGGCCTGCCGCAATAGCTCGTCGATCGCGATGCGGGCGTCCGCCTCGCTCGCGTGCCGGCTCATCCGATGCACCTCCCCCACGGCGAAGCCAATATAAGCAAGTCGCGAGCCGTCATGCACCTGCGCGGCACCGGCGGTGAGATTCCAGCTTGCTACCTTTGTGGGGTGCGGTCGTGTTCTCGCTATCCCTTAGCCGGTGATCAACTCCCGCGCCAGCATGCGCCCGTTCCGCAGCAACTTCCGGTGGAACCGTCGCAGCCCTCGCACCTCCAGCTTCATCTGTCGTTCAGGTATGACCCGTGATACGATTCGGACCGTGGCGAGCGTGACGATCCGGGACCTCAGAAACCATGGCCGCGAGGTGATAAACCGTGTGTTGGGCGGCGAGAGGCTCACCGTAACCCGCTTGGGCAGGCCGGTCGCAGAGTTGCGTCCTCTGGCGCCGCGCGGGCTCGATGCGGCCACCCTCCTCGAGCGGTGGAAGCGGTTGCCAGCAATCGATGCGGTCCAGTTCAGAAGCGATCTCGACCAAGCCCTCGACGCTGCGCTATGAGCGACCTGCCGGTGATCGGGGTGCCGTCTTGACCTCATCCGCTACGTCGAACGGCATGCCGCCGAGTTGACCTACGAGCGGACCAACCGCGTCCATCACGCCGCCCCATTTGACAAACCGGCTCGCCTTACCTGCATCGTCGACACTCCGAAATGTTGCTTGCCTTCCCCTATCCGCACCGGCCTGCACCGGTTCGGCGTGTTGCCGTCGGCGTAGGTTGAAGCAGCACCGAATCCGATCTCGTTGTGTTATGCTGAGATGGATGACGCAATCATGACGCTCGGAGAATCGGATCTACAGCGCATCGGCGACTACGTACGCGGGAATCTGTACGCGTGGCTGAATGACGTCGCACCACAGGTAATCGTCGGGCCACAGCTCATTGAGCGCATGGTGCGGGTCGAGGAGGAGCTGAAGAGTCTCCGTGAGACCATGGAGATTCGCTTTGCGGCTCAACAGGAGCTGACGGAGACGCGCTTCGCGGCGGTCGACGAACGGTTCGAGGCGCAGCAGGCGGTAATGAAGGCAGGTTTCGATGCGGTCGACAAGAGATTCTCGGCCGTCGACAAGCGGCTCGAGGCACAGCAATCGGCCATGAAGGCGCAACAGTGGATCGTGATCGTGGGGTTCGTCGTGCTCGGCACCATGATATCGATCCTGGGATTGGGTGCCTGAGGCGCGTGCGACCGCAATGCGCAGCTCACCTTCGCACCGACGGGAAGGAGAATTTCGGAAATGACGGCACGTTCACCCCATCCTTGAGCAGACAACAGATCGCCGACTACCATGACGACGGCTATCTCATCGTGCGCAATGTCCTGTCCGCCAGGGAAGCGGCTTCAGGAATCACCTGTGTTGCCTGCCGCGGTATCGGCTACCCCTTGGTGCCGTAGTAGAAGCCCGTGGCCGCCGATACCAACGCCACGAGTGGACCAAGGATCACGCCGAATTCCTTGATGTCCTCGACCGAGATGACGTCGAATACCACCATGGCCAGCAGTGCGATGACCACGAGTGCCAACAACGCAATGAGCAGATACGCGATTCTCCGACGCGCCTTGTCCTCCAGCGGCCTCGGATCATAGATCTCGCCACCCCGGGGGACCGGAACGTCATGGATCTCCTGCTCCGGCGACCGGTCCGCGTCCGCTTCTTCAGGGGCTCTCGCTCGTTCGCTCATGGAGACCGTCTACCGTCGGATCACTTCTCTGAGCGGCTGTCCCGGTACGCCAAAGAAAATCTTGCGATTCTTCCTTTGCTGATCCACGAAGAATTTCTCCAGGATGATCGAGCGCCGCAGCACGTCATTGAAGGAGACTCCATCGATGCCCGCCTGGGTCTTGAGGAACTCCACTTCTTCCGACGTCAGATGGACGGTGACTTGTTGCACGGTGTTCTTCCTGGTGCCTGCCATGGCGTTCTCCTTCGCTCGCTTTGCAGCGACGGCCCGGAGCTCAGGCCCGGGGACCAAACAATTATACCAGCCCACGCCCGGCACGTCCCTTCCCGTCCCACCCACGCCAGGATGCGTCCCAGCGCCGCTGCCGCGCCGATCGGCCGCTCCTCCCCGTGGACCAACAACTCTCCATAGGCGCACATTCGCGCCGGTTCGATGGTCGCGGCATCCGGTAGGACACGTGCCAACGCCCGCGATGACCTCAGGCCGGCCCGGGTCCGCCACGGCCGCCAGGGCGCCAGGGCGTGGCTTTGTTGACAGCGCTGAAAGGCGCCCCCGATAATGGCGCTCCGGTGCCGGCCTGAACCGAGGCCAGCCGCGTCACCGGAGCGAAGCCCGTATGTCTGAGCCACTGGTACAATCGGCCCCCCGCTCCGCCGAGCTGCCCGCCAGCCGGCGCTGGACTTGGCGCAACGTCAGCCGCAACTGGGAGATGTACCTGATGGTGCTGCTCCCCGTGGCGTGGCTGATCGTGTTCATGTACCTGCCGATGTACGGCAACGTGATCGCGTTCAAGCGTTTCGTGCCGGCGCGCGGCATTCTGGGTAGCGACTGGATCGGGTTCGAGCACTTCATCCGCTTTTTCCAGTCGTTCAAGTTCCGGGAGATCATGTGGAACACCTTCTACCTGAACGCCTACGACCTGGTGTTCGGGTTCCCCATTCCCATCGTCCTGGCGCTGATCCTCCACTACGCCCCATGGCCGCGCTACCGCAAGACGGTGCAGATGGTGACCTACGCCCCGCACTTCATCTCCACCGTGGTGATGGTGGGCATCATCATGAAGCTGTTCTCGCAGCGCATCGGCCTGCTCAACGTCGGTCTGCTGCAGCTCGGCCTGCAGGAGGTCAACTTCCTTGGCGACGCCTCCTGGTTCCCGCACGTCTACGTGTGGACCGGCATCTGGCAGAACATGGGCTGGGGGGCGATCATCTTCCTGGCCGCGCTGGCGGCGGTGGATCCGGAGCTGCACGAGTCGGCCAAGGTGGACGGCGCCACCATCTGGCGGCGCATGTGGCACATCGACATCCCCGGCATCCTGCCGGTGATCATCATTCTGCTCATTCTGCGCTCTGGCCAGATCCTGAACATCGGCTTCGAGAAGGTGTTCCTGATGCAGAACCCGCTCAACATCGGCGCCTCGGAAGTGGTGGACACCTACGTCTACAAGGTCGGGCTGGCGTCGCGCAGCCCCAACTTCTCCTACGCCACCGCCATCGGGCTGTTCAAGAACCTGCTGGCGTTCCTGTTGCTGCTGGCGGTGAACCGCATCTCCAGGCGACTCAGCGAGACCAGCCTGTGGTGAGGGGGCGCGGTCACGCCGTGACGGCGAAGACCATGAGTCACGCACTGGCAACATCCATTGGCCGCCATATGCGGGACGGGGCTCTGCCTCGCCGCCCGGAGCCCGGCCGGAGCGCTCCGCGGAGCGGCCGCGCATCGGCGATCCGCCACGCGCGCGAGGACCGGCTGTTCTACCTGCTCAACGGGGTGCTGATGACGGTGCTGTTCATCATCGTCATCTACCCGCTGATCTACATCGTCAGCTCCTCCTTCTCCGACGCCAACGAGGTGCTGGCGGGGCGCGTGTGGCTGCTGCCGCGTAAGCCCTCCCTGGAGGGTTACCAGGCGGTGTTCGAGTTCGACCAGCTCTGGGTCGGCTACGGCAACACCGCCTTCTACACCGTGTTCGGCACCACCTACAACCTGCTGATGACCATGCTGGTCGCCTACCCGCTGTCGCGCCGCGACTTCGTCGGCCGCAGCCTGCTGATGTTCCTGTTCGCCTTCACCATGTTCTTCCAGGGCGGCCTGATCCCCACCTACCTGCTGATCCGCAGCCTGGGCCTGCTGGACACCCGCGCGGTGATGATCGTGCCGTGGGCGATCGTGGTGTGGAACGTAATCATCACCCGCACCTACCTGGAGGCCAACGTGCCGGGCGAGTTGTACGAGGCGGCGTGGGTGGACGGCGCCAGCAACACCCGCATGCTGTGGGCGATCGTGGTGCCGGTGTCGGGCCCCATCATCGCGGTGATCACCCTGTTCTACGCGGTGATGCACTGGAACCAGTTCTTCAACGCGCTGATCTACCTGCGCGACGAAAAGCTGGTGCCGCTGCAGATCGTGCTGCGCGAAATCCTGATCATGAACTCGTCGGCCGCCATCGACGACCTGATGGCCGACATTACCGAAGAGGAGCTGCTGGAGATGACCAAGCGCGAGTACCTGCAGGCGCTGATCCAGTTTGCGCTGATCATCGTCGCGACGGTGCCGGTGCTGGTCGTCTACCCGTTCGTGCAGAAGTACTTCGTGCGCGGCGTGATGATCGGTGCGATCAAAGGATGAGATTTACGGATCGGGTGTTGCCCGACGTCACTATCGTCAAGGAAGGAGCGTATCCATGAAGAGAGCGCTATTGGCAGTGCCGCTGTCGGCGCTGGTTGCCCTGCTGGCAGTTGCCGGCGGAGAGGAGGAGAGCGCCGCCGCCATCGAACTGAGCGCGCCCGGCGAGTATCCCATCGTGCAGGAGAAGCAGACCATCACGGTGATCGGCACCTACGATCAGCGGCTGGCCTCGGGTACCCTGGAGGACGCCCAGTTCACCGAGTACTTCGAGGAGCTCACCAACATCCACGTCGACTGGGTGGAGATGATCGAGTGGGAGGAGGCGGTCGAGAAGTACAACTTGATCCTGGCCGCCGGCGATCTGCCCGACGTGCTGATTCCGCATCAGCGGATCACCGTGCAGCAGGCGTTCGACCAGGGCGTGGCGGGCGCGTTCGTCGACCTCAAGGGCCTGATCGCCGAACACATGCCGGGGTTGAGCGCCCGGCTCGCGGAGGTGCCGGCGGTCGAGCAGCGCATCACCATGCCGGACGGGGAGATCTACTACTTTCCGATCGTCGCTGCCGGCTGCTTCCACTGTCAGTACTCGACCAAGATGTGGGTCTACAAGCCGTGGGTGGATCAGCTCGGGCTGAAGTGGCCGCCGGAGACCCCCGACGAGTTCGCCGACATGCTGCGCGCGTTCCGCGACCAGGATCCGAACGGCAACGGCAAGCAGGATGAGATCCCGTTCCTGTCGGCGACCAGCGGCTGGAACGTCGATCCGATCTCGTTTCTGATGAACGCCTGGATCTACACCGTGCATCCGTACGACGCCAACTACGGCGCGTTTCTGGAGCGCTCGCCGGGCGACGTGCGGTTCGTAGCCGACACGCCGGAGTGGCGTGAGGGACTGAAGTACCTGCGCATGCTGCACGACGAGCAACTACTGGCCGAGGAGTCGTTCGTGTGGACCGAGAAGGAGGCCAAGCAGACCACCGAGAACCCCGACCATCCCGTGGTAGGGTCGTTCCAGGCGGGCTGGTTCGGCCGCTTCACCATCCACGGCGGCGCCACCGGGCGGTTCGGGGAGTTCAAGCCGATTCCGCCGCTGCGCGGTCCCGGCGGGCTGCAGCAGACCCGCTACCATCCCCCCAACGTCAGCGTGCAGAGCGTCATCACCAGCGCTGCCGAGCATCCGGCGATGATCGCCAAGTGGGTGGACTGGTTCTACGAGGATCCGATCGCCCATTCGCTGCTGGCGCGCAACTTCCTGCAGGAAGGATCGGAATGGCGCTACCTGACCGAGGACGAGAAGAAGCTCGGTTGGGTGACCCGCGATGGCGGGCCGGCCAGGACGCTGCGTCTGGAGAGCGCCGTCTACTCTCTGGACCTGGATGACAATGGCTGGTCGCGTACCACGCCGGGGCGCTGGGAGTGGAACGCGCACAGCGCCATGCCGCCGGAGTGGGAAGGCGACCCGACCCGCGTCGAATGGCGGCTGATGGTTGCCACCCGCGACCTGATGGTGCCGTACCGGGTGGAGAAGCACATCCCGCCCGACCTGATCTTCCAGGGCATGAAGCAGGACGAGCTGGTCGACCTGAGCGAGACCATCACCAGCCGCACCGGCCTGGTGATGCAGCGCGCCGCCGAGTTCATCACCGGCAGGCGCGACGTCCACGACGACGACGCCTGGAACGCCTACGTGGACGAGCTGCAGCGCGCCGGAGTGGAGCGCTACGTCGAACTGTGGCAGGAGGCGCTGCAGAGCTCGGGCTACTTCAACTAACCGCGCCGTTTCGTGCGGGGCCGGCGGCGGGCCGTAGCCTGCCGCTCGGTCTCGTACGCGGGCCGGGCATGGGTGCGGGGAGCGGTTCGCCTGCCGTCCGTGTCCCGCCCGCAAACGCTGGCTGAGACGCTCCAAGACTTCCCAGGCGCTCGCGTTTGCGGGCGCGGATCGTACGACCGTTGTCCGCGGTGCCACGGTTGCCGCAGGACTGATATTGTACCATCAGGGGAAGTATAGAGATGACTCCCCATCTCAGAAAGGCGAGGTTCCGTCCGGTGGGCTATAGGATGGCGTTCCATAGCCCATGAGCTGGATCTGGCAGCGGTCAGGCTGGCCAGACTTCACCTGGAGGCAAGCCGAGCTGGAATCTCTCGAAGCCCGCTTTCGGGACGACGCCGGTCGCCGGATCGGCTCATGGGGCCGCCTCGGCGAGGACGAGCAGGTGGAACTGAGGATCGCTTGGCTGAGCGACGAGGCGGCGGAGACCTCCGCGATCGAAGGCGAGCTTCTGGACC
>CAYFXT010000077.1:0-11999 GCA_964346995.1 uncultured Spirochaetaceae bacterium
GGCCTCCCGGCCGATCGCGCCACAAGGAGACACCATGAAACCAGTTTCGATTTTCGTAGCGATCCTGACCGCGGCAGTGGCCGCGCTCGGGTTTGCCGGGGCCGAGAGCGAATCGGCCACGGAGGCGTCCGCCGAGGGAGTGGCGGGCTTCATGGAGCTGCCAATCGCGGGCCAGGCCGAGTACAACCTCGACGACTACGTGCGGCTGACCGGCAACGCCATCACCGCGTTCAGCGAGTCTCCGCTGCTGGCCGAGCGGGTTGCGTCCGGGGAGTTGCCGGCGGTCGCGGAGCGGTTGCCGCAGGACATCCTGGTGCGCGTGCCGCTGCATGAGACAGGCAGGTACGGCGGCACCATCACGCTGCCCATCGCCAATCTCTCCAATCCGTTCCCAGGCAACCAGATGATCACCGAGATGCTGTTCGTCCTCGACCTGCGCAACCCGGGCATCGTGGCGCCGGGGGTGGCCAGCGGCTACGAGGTGTCCGCCGATGGCAAGACCTTCACGCTGCACCTCAGGGAAGGCATGAAGTGGTCCGACGGCGCGCCCTACGGCGCCGACGACTTTCTGTTCTGGTGGGAGGACGTCACCCTCAACGAGCAGCTCACCCCCAGCGTGCCGTCGATCTGGCGGCCCGACGACCAGATGGTGGCGATCAGCAAGGTCGACGACCTGACCGTCCAGTACGTGTTCCAGTCGGCGCAGTTCAACGCCCCGTTCTACTTCGCCCAGAACGATCACATCGCCGCCCAGCAGGGCCGCAGCTACCTGCCTCGCCACGCGCTGGAGCAGTACCACATCAAGTACAACGCCGACGCCGGCAAGCTGGCGGCCGAGGCCGGCTTCGAAGAGTGGTGGCAGTTGTTCCGGGAGCAGGCCCGCACCGCCTACGGCACCCAGGTGGTGGAAGGGATACCCGTGGTTTCGCAGTACGTCCTGGAGTCGGAGTTCGAGAACGGTCGTACCTACGTGCGCAACCCTTACTACCACGGCGTCGATCCCGCCGGCAACCAGCTTCCCTACATCGACCGGGTACGCACCATCGCCCACGAGGACAACATGCAGACCCTCAAGCTGCGCACCATTGCGGGCGACTACGACTACTCCCCGTTCACCCTCAACACCACCGATCTGCCGCTGCTGGCATCCAACGCCGAGCAGGGCGGCTACGAGGCGTTCCTGGGGAAGGGCGGCTCTCCCAACGATCAGCCGCTGCTGATCAATCAGAACCTGCAGGAGCCGGTGCTCGGCGACCTGCTGCGCGACAAGAAATTTCGCCACGCCCTGTCCTACGCCATCGACCGCCAGGAACTGGTCGACGTGGTAGCCCTCGGCATGGCGACCCCCACCCAGACCACCGTCAATCCCACCAACAGCCTGTTCGAGGAGCGCTACGCTACGGCGCACATCGAGTACGACCCGGACCGGGCCAACCGGATGCTCGACGAGCTCGGTCTGATCGAGCGCGACGGCGAGGGCTTCCGGGTGCTGTCCAACGGCAACACCCTGTCGCTGTTGATCGAGCCGACCACCACCTTCGCGGGGAGCGTCGAGACCGCCGAGCTGGTGAAGGAGTACTGGGAGGCGATCGGCATCAAGATCGCGATCAAGACCGGCACCTACGGCACCGTGTTCGGGCGCGGCGGCAGCGTGCCCGCCGGCACCTTCCACGTCACCATCGTGCTGACCGACTTCGGCGCCGAGACCATGTGGCGTACGCCGGGCTACTGGAACGGACCGCGCAACGTGATGCGCATCAACTGGTCGGCGCCGCTGTGGGACCGGTGGTGGCAGACCGACGGCGCCGAGGGCATCGAGCCGCCGCCGGAGGTGGCGCGCATCTTCGACCTGGCCGAGAACATGTACCGCTTTCCCGACGACGAGTGGCGCGCGGCCGGCAAGGAGATCCTCGACTGGTGGGCGGAGAACTTCTATACCATCGGCACCTTCGGCTATCAGCAGGCGCCGATGACGGCCAACGTGAAGCTCGGCAACGTCGACATGGACACCTACCACACTGCCCCCTCGGACTTCGGCAAGGGCTACCTGTACCGACTGTGGCAGTTCTACTGGAAAGAATAGCGCCCCGGAACCGCCGCCTACGGCGCCGCTTCCGGCCCAACCGGCCTTCCCCGTGAGCCTGTCGCAAGCCGACCGGATCACGGGAGCCGGTACCGGGATAGTCCGAAACCGCCGGCCCGCGAGCGCCACCGGTGCGCCGGGTCCATGGCACGGTGGGCCGATGGATCAGCGGCCCACGTGCAGGCTACGGCGGGCGTAGCGGCGTCCTGGAGCGACCGTGCCTGCTGAACGGCAAGTTTCCTTCGGGGCGCAGCGGACGGCGGGCGCCACGGCGGATTCCGACACGGCGGGTTCGACCTCCGCCGCTACCTCGTCGGACGGCGGAGCCTCGGTGACCACGACCGTCGGGCACCGCCGGGTAAGGGCGACGTGACCGCGTACCTGGCGCGCCGCTGCCTGCTGATGCTCTCCCTCATGGTGGTGCTCTCGGTGGTGGTGTTCGTGATCATCCAACTGCCGCCGGGCAACTACGTGTCGACCTACGCCGAGCGGCTGCAAGCCAGCGGCAACGCGGTGGACCAGGCGACGCTGGACGCGCTCAATCGCCAGTATGGCTTCGATCTGCCCCTCTACCGGCAGTACCTGCGCTGGTTCGGGAACTTCCTCAAGTTCGACCTCGGCCGCTCCTTCGAGTGGCGCAAAACGGTGGCGCAGTTGCTGCGCGAGCGGGTTCCCATCAGCATCGCCATCTCGCTGTTCTCCCTGGTGGTGACCTACGCCATCGCGGTGCCGGTGGGCATCTACTCGGCCACCCATCAGTACTCGTTCGGCGACTATCTGTTCACCGGTATCGGGTTCGTCGGCTTGGCGACGCCCAACTTCTTTCTGGCGCTGATTCTGATGTTCCTGGCGTTCAAGGTGTTCGGCGTCAGCGTGATCGGCCTGTTCTCGCCACACTACCTGGACGCTCCGTGGAGCGTGGCCAAGTTCCTGGACATGCTGAAGCATCTGCCGGTCCCGATCATCGTCATCGGCACGGCCGGGACCGCCGGGCTGATCCGGGTCATGCGCGGCTGCCTGCTGGACGAGCTGCAGAAGCAGTACGTGATCACGGCGCGTAGCAAGGGCCTGATCGAGCGCCGCATTCTGTTCAAGTACCCGGTGCGGGTGTCGATCAACCCGGTAGTGAGCACGGTCGGCTGGAGCCTGACCTACATCGTCTCCGGCGAGACCATCACCAGCATCGTGCTGTCGCTGCCCACCGTGGGACCGCTGCTGTACGGTGCGCTGCAGTCGCAGGACATGTACCTGGCGGGCAGCACCATCATGGTGCTCGGCCTGCTGACCTTCGTCGGCACCCTGATCTCCGACCTCCTGCTGGTGGTGGTGGATCCGCGCATCCGCTATGAGAAGAGCGCGGCCGCATGATGCGCGCAGCGGCCATCTCCGAGGCCGAGGTCACGGCCGCCGACGAGCGCCAGTTCATCGCCTCGCAGTGGCAGATCATGTACCGCAAGCTGCGCAAGCACCGGCTTGCCATGGTCGGCTTGGCGGTGCTCGCGGCATTCTACTTCGTGGCCCTGTTCTGCGAGTTCCTCGCCGTCGCCGATCCCTACAAGCGCCACTCCCAGTACCTGTACGCGCCGCCGCAGCGGATCCGTTTCGTCGACCACGAGGGGGCCTTCCACCTGCGGCCGTTCGTCTACGCGTACCAGCGCCATATCGATCCCAAGAGCCTGCTGATGACCTACACCGACGACACCGCGCAACGCTACCCGCTGCAGCTCTTCGCCCGCACCGACCCGTACAAGCTGTGGGGCTTGTTCGAGTCGGATATCCATCTGTTGGGAGTGCAGGGGGATGGCGTGCTGCTGCTGCTGGGCAGCGACCGCCTGGGCCGCGACTTCTTCTCGCGGATCATGTACGGGCTGCGGATCTCGGTCTCGATCGGGCTGGTGGGCGTCGCCATCACCTTCGTCCTGGGCTGCGTCATGGGAGGGCTGTCCGGCTACTTCGGCGGCACGGCGGACGTGGTGGTGCAGCGCATCATCGAGTTCCTCATGGCGATTCCCACGATCCCGTTCTGGATGGCGCTGAGCGCCGCGCTGCCGCAGTTCTGGCCGGCGCTGCGGGTCTACTTCTTCATCACCCTGATCCTTTCGATGATCAGTTGGACCGGACTGGCGCGCGTGGTGCGCGGCAAGCTGATCAGCACTCGCGAGGAGGACTTCGTGATGGCTGCGGTGATCGCCGGAGCGTCGGCGGACGCGGTGATCGCCCGCCACCTGCTGCCTTCCTTCCTGAGCTACATCATCGTCAATCTGACGCTGTCCATTCCCGGCATGATCCTGGGCGAGACGGCGCTCAGCTTTCTCGGGCTCGGATTGCGGCCGCCGGTGATCAGCCTGGGGGTGCTGCTGAAGGAAGCGCAGGACCTCAACATCATCGCCCTGTACCCGTGGCTGCTGATGCCGGGACTGTTCGTGATCGTCTTCGTCATCTCGTTCAACTTCATGGGCGACGGTCTGCGCGACGCCGCCGACCCGTACCGCTGAAGAACCAGGAGAGCCGAGCCCCATGCCAGACAGCACAGACCACACGCATCGCACCGAACGGGCGCATTCGCGTTCCGTGGTACCAACGGGATCAGACGCCACGGCGACGAGCCAGGCCTCGCGTGAGCGGTCTGCCACTGGGCGGGAATGCACCCGCACCGAACCGTACCGCGATCCGGCGCAGCCGCTGCAGCGGCGCGTCGAGGACCTGCTGCAACGGATGACGCTGGCGGAGAAGATCGCCCAGCTCCAGGCCGGCTGGCCGACGTGCTACGGCTACGCCGTACGCGACGGCGGGGTGACCTTGACCCCGGAGCTGGAGGCGATCCTCGCGCCGGCCGCCGTCGGCCAGTGCGCCGCCCTGCTGCGCACCGATCCCTGGTTCGGGATTCCGGTGCAGCGCGCGCTCGACCGCCGCCAGGGGGCCGAGCTGGTGAACGCGGTGCAACGCCATGCCCGCGAGCACAGCCGGCTGGGGATTCCGGTGCTGGTGGGCGACGACGGCCAGCACGCCCAGCTCGGGGTCGACTGCACCATCTTTCCGGCGCTGTGCGGCATGGGCTGCACCTTCAATCGCGAGCTGCAGGAACGGATGGCGCGCGCCATGGCGACCGAGATGCGCGCTCAGGGTCTGACCGTGCTGTACGCCCCCGACCTGGACGTGATCCGCGACCCGCGCTACGGCCGCTGCGAGGAGAACTTCGGCGAGGACCCCTACCTGGTGGGGCAGATGGGCCGCGCCATGGTGCGCGGCCTGCAGGGCCCCGACCTGAACGACCTGAACAGCGATCACACCGTGGTGGCGCTGCTGCGCGCCTATCCCGGCATGGGCGACGCGGAGGGCGGACACGACTTCACCCGCATGGGGCTGGGGCGGCGCGAGATGCAGGAGGTGGTGCTGCGGCCGTGGCGCGAGGCGATCGAGGAGGGTGCCCAGGGGGTGATGGCGGAGCGTGCCGAGTACGACGGCGACCCGGCGCCGGCCAGCACCTACTACCTGAACGAGCTGCTGCGCGAGGAGTGGGGCTTCGAGGGCATCACCATCGGCGACGCCGGCGCCGTGCGCTATCTTATCGCGCAGCGGGTGGTGGCGGACAAGGCGCAAGCGGCGGCCGCCGCGCTGCGCGCCGGGTTGGACCAGAACCTGTCCGACGTGGGCGTGGTCGACCACGCTCCCGGCGACCGGGCATACGGCGAGGGCCTGCCGCAGGCGCTGGAACGCGGGCTGATCACCGGCGAGGAAATCGATCGGTCCGTGCGCCGCGTGCTGCGGCTCAAGTTCCTGCTCGGGCTGTTCGAGAACCCCTACGTCGATCCCGAGCGGGCGGTGCAGGTGGCGCGCTGTGCGGAGCATCGCGCCGTATCCCTGGAGGCGGCGCGGCAGAGCATCGTGCTGCTCAAGAACGACCCCGGCACTCTGCCGCTGGTCGGCGGCGTCCGCTCGATCGCGGTGATCGGCCCCAACGCCGACGACGACTGGGCGCAGATCGGCGACCAGGCGCCCACCCACCGGCGCGAGCAGGTGGTGACCATCCTGGACGGCATCCAGGCGCGCGCGGCGGTGGACGGGATCACGGTGCGGTACGCGCCGGGCTGCGCGATCCGCGACCCCTCCCGGGCCGGCTTCGAGGCGGCCGTGGCGGCGGCGCAGGCCAGCGACCTGATCGTGGCGGTGGTCGGCGACTCCTGCCGCATCCGCTATCCGCACGCCGGCGAGACCAACGGCGCCCGCTCCGACGACACCGATTGCGGCGAGCACGTGGCGCGCGCCACGCTGGACCTATCGGGGGTGCAGGAGCAGCTCCTGCAGGCGCTGCACGCCACCGGCAAGCCGCTGGTGGTGGTGCTGGTTCACGGCCGGCCGCTGTCGATCAACTGGGTCGCGCAGCACGCCGCAGCGGTGGTGGACGCCTGGTATCCCGGCGATCAGGGCGGCACGGCGGTGGCCGAGGTGCTGTTCGGCGACTACAACCCGGGCGGCAAGCTGGCCGTCTCGTTTCCCAGGCACGTGGGCCAGCTCCCGGTCTACTACTACCACCGCCACCCCCGCCTGCGCTACGTCGAGATGGACGGCGAGCCGCTGTACCCGTTCGGCTGGGGACTGAGCTACACCACCTTCGCCTACCACAGCGTGCGCCTGGAGCCGGCGACCATCGCCGTCGGCGAGAGCACCGAGGTGGTCGTGGAGGTGACCAATACCGGCGCGGTGGCGGGCGACGAAGTGGTGCAGCTCTACCTGCGCGACGAGCTGTGCTCGGTGGTGCGGCCCGACCGGGAACTGAAGGGATTCCGGCGCGTGCACCTGCAACCGGGCGCCACGGAGACCGTGCGCCTGTCCCTCGGCCCCGACCAGCTCTGCTGCTACGGCGCCGACGAGCGCTGGGTGGTGGAACCGGGCACCTTCACCGTCATGGTGGGCGGCAGCTCGGCCGACCTGCCGCTCACCGCCACCTTGGAGGTAGAGATTCCCTTGACCAATAACCCTCGCTGACTATCACGGACCCACGATCACGCTTCGCATGGAGCTTCACGGAGCGCGAGCACGTGCTGGAAGTGCGGGTGCTGAAGAGCGTGGCCGAGGTTGCCGCCGACCTGCGCGGCCGTGGGGTGCGGTATCGGAACCGACCGGGCAGTGCGGTCGACGCCCTGCTGCGGGAACGTGAGCGAGAGGAACCGTGAGGACGAACCCGTGAAGGCGGCAACTCACGTTCTCGACACCTCGGGGTCGGGCTATGTCGGTTTGCAAACGGTACTTATTGTTTGAAGTACCACTGCTCGTGCAGGTAGGGTGCGGTGAACATGTTCGACCAGATACCCCACAACCGGCCATCTTCGAACGGCACGTTCCCCAGCCTGTTGCTGAGCGGAATGACCCGCCCCATCATACCGACGGTGCCGATGTGGTACACGTTTTCGCTGTGCAGGTCGAAGATCTTCTGCATGTGCTCGATGTACTCCGGCGTCCCGGAAGTGAGGTAGATCATCTCGTCGAGCCGCTGGTAGTACTCCTTGATCTCCTCGGGCGGCTCCTCGCCACTCTCGCCCTTGGTATTCCACCACCTTTCCCACAGCGGGGCGGCTCCGGTACCCATCGCTCCCAGGCGGAGATTATGGAACCTGAGCATCCGCCCGGTCGCCTCCAACTCCGCAGCGGAGAAGGACCAGACCCCTACGTCGGTCTCGCCGTTCACGATCATGGTCATGTACAAACTCCGTTCCGTGGTCTTGATGTCGGTGCGCACCCCGACGTCGTCCCAGTACTCCTTGATCAGCTCGGCCTGCGCCTCCCACGAAGGCACCTCCCCGGTGTGCTGGATCAGGACACTGAACTTGTTGCCGTCCGGCCCCAGTCGAAACCCGTCGGAGTCCCTCTTGTCCAGACCCATTTCGTCGAGCAGTGCGTTCGCTTCATCCGGAGCGAATCGTGCATATGGATGCTCTTCGCCCCACTCGGGCTTGTAGAAGGAGACGGAAGGATGGAGTGCCGCAGCACGTGGCGTTCCGGTATCCTGGAACACGATCTCGTTGATTTCGTCCCGATCTACCGCCAGTGACATGGCCCGCCGAAACCGGACATCCTGGAATACTTGGCGCTTTGCCGGGTCGGCGTGATTCATGTTGAACGTGAAGATGGCGTCCGAACCCTGCGTATCCTTGAGCAGCACGACCCGGTATCCGCCAGCCTCTTCGTTATTCTTGAACAGCGGGTAGTCTTCCAGGCTGGTGTAGGAATTGTAGTCGATCTCGCCGGAGATCGTCTTCAGCTTCCGAACCTCGGAATCTGCAATGATGAGCCTCATGATGCGGTCGATGTAGGGCAACTGATTGCCCGCCGTGTCGACCGCGAAGAAGTAGGGATTGCGCACGTACACGCCATGATCCGGGTTTATTTCCCCCAGGTACCACGGCCCCGCATGGGGCAGATCGGGGTCACCCTGAGCGGCATGGCTGTGAGCATGGAAGTTGAACGCCTGCGTCCAGTTGTCGTAGCCCTCTTCCTTGGCAACTTCCTCGGCATCCTCGTTGTAGGTGAGATGCCACTTCCTCAGGTAGTGCTTGGGATTGTAGAACCCCGAGGACCACTTCTTCTGGGAACCCTCGTGGTGAGCGAGTCCGATGATCATGAGCTCGTAAGGAACCGTGAAGGCCACTTGCACACTGTAATCATCGAGCTTGGTCATCTCGGCGGGTACGCCGCCGGCGACCAGAAGCTCGGCGTGTTCGGGTTCAGAGTCTCGTTCAGTATGATATCGTCCCAGGTGAAGATGAGGTCGTCGGCCGTAAGGGGCGCGCCGTCGGACCACCTCATGCCCTCCCTGAGCCAGATCGTGAGAGTCTTGTAGTCTTCGGAGAACTCATACGCCTTCGCGATGTTCGGCAGTACCTCCGACGCAGCCGTATTCAACCTGAATATGGAAGCCTTCTTGAAGAAATAGGGATCATTTGCGCACGCTTGGCAGGTAGTGACGGTTCTCAGTATGCCGCCGTACTGGCCGACCTGCTCGTACGGCTTGATGACCATAACGTCCCCGCCGGTGGGCAGCCTTTCGGCCACAGGCGGCAGCTCGCCGGCGTTCACCAGCTCGGTCAGCATGGGCGCTTCGTGGTACTCGGTGATGGTGCTGCCGGTGGCCTGCTCGTAGTCGCCGAGCGTGGCCCACAGATAATCGCCGGTGATGAACTCCCCGGTTCTCACCGGACCTTCAGTCTCGCTGGGCGTGGCTGCGGCGGCCGCTTGTTCCTGCTCTCCGCCGCCGGCGGCCCACAGGCCCGTCGTGGCGAGCACCAGGCCGCACAGTACCGCGAGGCCATTCCTGAACATTTTCGTTCCCCTATTCGTTGCCATGGATGAATCTCCCGTGATCGTTCTCTTAGAGCACTGACTTCGCTGCCGGCCCGTCGCCTGGCTCCAAATACGAGGGCTGCACTCGCTAGCGGACGCAGCCCTCGGTGGCAGCGTTGCCACGAGTCGAAAGGGTCGCGGCACGCGGCGTCGTGTCAAGCTCGACATCCGCACATCCGCACATCCGTACGGTGAGCGTGCACGTGGACGGAATCCCTGTTACGAAGGCAGCCCGTCAGTCGGCCGGCGTTAGCCCTTGAGGCTGCCGAGCACCATGCCCTTGACGAAGTAGCGCTGCAGGTAGGGGTATACGACCAGGATCGGCAGCGCGCCGATGAAGATCTGCGCCGACTTCACGGTGCGCTCCGAGATGTGCGCCAGTTCCTGCACCTCGGCGATGGTCAGGCTCCTGCGCATCGAGGTGTCGGGCAGGATCACGATGCTGCGCAGGAAGGTCTGCATCGGATAGTTCTCCGGCGTGTTCATGAACACCATGCCGTCGAACCAGGAGTTCCAGTGCCGCACCGCCACGAACAACGTCAGCGTGGCCAGCGCCGCCATCGAGGTGGGGATGTAGATACGCCCCAGGATGGTCCAGTGGCTCGCCCCATCCATGAACGCCGCTTCCTCCAGCTCGGTGGGGATGTTGCGGAAGAAGTTGAGCAGGATGAGCACGTTGAACACCGGCACCCCGAACGGCGGCGGCAGCACCAGCGCCCAGATCGAGTCCAGCATGCCCAGTTCCTGGATCAGCACGTAGGTGGGGATCAGGCCGCCGGTGAACAGCATGGTGAAGAAGATGATCCACACGTACACGGTACGGCTGCGGAAGGTGCGTATGCTCTTGGAAAGCGGGTAGGCGGCCAGGATGGTCAGCGCCATGTTGCTCGGCACGGCCAGCAGCAGCCGCTCCAGCGACACCACCATCGCCCGCCAGAACTCGTGGCGGCGCAGCACCACCTTGTAGGAGATCAGGTTGAACCCCTTCGGCCAGAAGCTCACCTCGCCGGCCATGGCGATGGTGCTCTTGCTGAGCGAGATGGCGAACACGTGGATGAACGGCAGCAGGCACAGGATTGCGGCCACCACCAGAAAGATGGGGTTGATGACCGAGAACCAGTCACGTTGCTTCGTCGCCAGCACGGCCGCGCTCCGCGTTCCCTAGAACACCCGGTAATCGGCCAGGCGGTACGCCAGCACGTAGGACACGGAGATGAACAGCAGCGAAACCACCGACTTGAACAGGCCGATGGCGGTGGACGGACCGAACTGCGCCTCGATCAGGCCGAGCCGGTAGATCAGGGTGTCGAGGATATCCCCGCTCTCGTAGGTTTGCGGGCTGTACAGGTTGAAGATCTGCTCGAAGCCGGCGTTGAGTACGTCGCCGAGGTTGAGCACCGCAATCAGTACGATGATCATCGTCATTCCCGGCAGCGTGATGTGCCACATCTGCCGCCAGCGGCTGGCACCGTCGATATGCGCCGCTTCGTACTGCTGCGGATCGATGGTGGTGATCGCGGCCAGGTAGATGATGGTGCCGAAGCCGAACTCCTTCCACACGTGGGTCACCACCATGGTGAATTGAAACCAGTCGTTGTCGCCGAGAAAGAAGATCGGTTCGACGCCGAAGCTGCCGAGCAGCCGGTTCAGCAATCCATAGCGCGGCGACAGGATGTCGATCAGCACTCCAGCCAGGATCACCCAGGACAGAAAGTGGGGCAGATAGATGCTGGTCTGGATCGCCTTCTTCAGCTTCAGATTGACCAGTTCGTTGATCAGCAGGGCGAACGCTATCGGGGTGAGCTGCCCGAACACGATCTTGAGGAAGGCGATGACGATGGTGTTCTTGAGCGCCCGCGATACCGACGGCAGTTGAAACACGTAGGTGAAGTTGTCGAAGCCCACCCACTGCTGGTCGCCGAACAGCCCGCGTGCCGGAATGAAGCGCTGGAAGGCGATCACGATGCCGGCCATCGGCACGTAGGAAAAGATGACGATCACCAGCAGCGGGGCGATCAGCATCAGGTGAAGCGGAAGCTCGCGCTTCAGGCGGTGATTCATGGAACGACGCGGAGACCCGCCGCTGGCCGCACCGGGGCGCGCCGGGTCTCCAAGCTGCGCGGGGTGCCTACTGGCTACTGAACCACTCGTTCACCGACTCGGTGATCTCGGCGCCGCCGAGGTCGTGCCACTGCTGCACGTACTCGTCGAAGGCGTCCAGCTCCAGGTCGCCGATGATGATCTTGATGAAGGTCTCCTCCTGCATCGACGTGAGCGTGGGCCACTTGGTGGTCATGGTCTCCGACGGCACGCCGAGGAACGCCTCCGGCAGGAACCGGCCTTGCTCGATGAGCTGGTGCATGCCGGCCTGCGAAACCTCGCCCGGCTCGCCCGGCATGAAGATGCGCGCCCAGCCCCAGTCCTCGCGCGTGCCGCCCAGGTAGCTGACCACGAAGTTGTACATATCGACCACCTCGCCGAATTCGTGGCCATGCTTCTTCATCGCCTCCTGGATCGAGATGTCGTCGCGGTAGGCGGTCTCGATGGTGAGCTGGGTGTTGAAGTTCATGCCCGGCTT
>CAYFXT010000078.1:0-11889 GCA_964346995.1 uncultured Spirochaetaceae bacterium
GAATGGTGGACCAACATCCTGTTGAGCTTCGAGCAAATGGCGCCCGAAGTGATCGCGGCCGGTCCCAAGGACTGGAACAACATGGTCGGCACCGGTCCGTTCGTGGTCAAGGAGTACGTCTCGGGCTCGCACATCGCCTACAAGAGAAACCCGGACTACTGGAAAACCACCGTGATCGATGGCAAGGAGTACCAGACACCGTTCGTGGATGAGATGGTGTGGCCGTTCATCGCCGACGAGTCGACCCAGATCGCGGCGCTGAGGACCGCAACGCTCGATGCCCACCTCAACGTCGACGTGTCGCATCAGGAGTCGCTGGACCGCACCAATCCCGATCTGCTGAAGATCGAGCAGCCGTCCGGAGATGCCAACTTCATCGTGCTGCGCACCGACCAGGAGCCGTTCACCGACGCCGCCGTGCGGCGCGCCATGATGATCGGCACCGATCGCGGCGCGATCTTCGACGCGGTAACCGGCATCGGGGTCTCCTACTCCTGGCCCATCTTTCCGGGCAGCACCGGCCACGTGCCGATGGAGGATCTTCCCGAATCGACCCGGTTGCTGTTCGACCACAACCCGGAACTCGCCCGGCAGATGCTGGCCGACGCCGGTTACCCGGACGGGTTCGAGTTGGAGATTACGGTGCCGACCGTGGAGCTGGAGATGATCGATCTGGCGGAGATGCTCGCCGGCTTGTGGGAGCAGGACCTGGGCGTCGCCCTGAAGATCAACATCGTCGATCACAACGCCTACGGCGCGATGCGGGAGCAGCGAACCTACGGCAACATCATCATGTGGGAGGGTTATCCGCTGCTTTCCTCTTCGGTGATCGACTACTACAAGACTGGTGCATTCAACAACTACAGCATGTACTCCAACCCGCGCATCGACAAGTTGGCCGAGCAGGTGGCGGTGTTGAGCGACCCGGCCGATCTGGAGCCGGTGCTGCAGGAGATGTTCATCATCGCGCTCAACGAAGTGGCGATCATTCCGCTGGCGATGGCCTCCCAGTATACCTACTGGTGGCCGTGGGTAAAGAACTACTACGGCGAGCGGAACGCCACGATCATTCAGCCGCCGGTCGAGACTCTGTGGATCGATCAGGCGCTGAAGCAGGAGATGGGCTACTGAACGAACGCTCGCGCTGTTGAACTGCGCACGGTGTTGGTCGGGGAAAACGCCGTGCGCTCCACATTCGCTACGTCGAACCAGGTCCGGTAGCGGTTCCCCGACGCCCCGGCGCTGGCGAAGTCGCACAGCGTTGCTGCCCCGCCGGCCCGGGTCGGGTACCGGAACTGCAGCCAGGGTGTGAGCCAACCGTCGAAGAGACCGCTCGTCTCCTGCATGCGGGCGGCGTCGAACAGCGGCGGCCGCACGGTCGCCGCAGCGCCGGTACCGCCCGTACCGCTCAGCCGCGGGTCGTACGCCAGCAGGATCGGGCCGCGATAGATGCTGCTGCGGCCCTCGTAGTCGCGCTCCCCCACCCAGTAGTGGAGCGCCACGTCCAGATCCAGCTCGATCCGGTCGCCGGTGCGCCACTCGCGGGTGATCTCGGCGTACGTGCCCGGCTGCGGGCTGGGCAGGGAGCTGCCGTTGAGCGCCAAGCCGGTGGTGCGTGACCACTGCGGGACGCGGAGTTTCAGGGTGAACGGTTCGGGGCCGTCCAGCTCCACCAGCGCGAACACGATCCGGCCAGATGCGGGATAGTCGGTGTCCTGCACGAGCTGGACGCGATTGCCGGCGGGCGTGCGCGTCTGCGCTGCGCCCGGGCCGAAGTAGTTGATCACCAGGCCGCCTGCACACTCCATCACGCCCCACTCGCTGATCATGCCGAGGCTGCGCGGGGCGTTGACGGCACAGCAGTTCAGCTCCGGGGCGCCCGGTTTCGCCTGCCAGTTGTGGTCGACCACGAACGCCCCTCGAGTGCCCTCCATCGGGGTGTCGTAGGTGCACCATCTTCCGGATCGGGAGAGCGAACCCAGGCCGGAGTTGAGCAGGCTGAGCTCGATCTCGTCGGCCACGATCGAGTTGCCGGTGAGCTTGAGCATGTCGATGGAGACCGCCATCCACGCGATGGTGCAGCAGGTCTCGATCGGGCCGTTGTCGTACGGGTTGCCGACCGCCATTTCGCCCGCGGAGAACCCTCCGTTGTTGTGCCGGTCGGTGCGGGCGATGCTCCACCAGACGCTCTCGAACGCGCGGCGGTACCGGTCGTCGCCGGTCAGGTAGTACAGCTCGGCGATCCCCTGGATCACGTGCAGGCTCTCCCAGCGCGGCTTGCGCCCCTGGTAGAACTCCTTGCCGGCCAGCGCCACGCGGATGTAGCCCCCGCACTGCGGCTGCTCCAGGTCGGCTTCGATCTGCCGTATGAGCTGCAGGTACTCGGGCTTCGGGACGTACGGATAGAGCAGGCACAGGCCGTGCAGACACGCCATGTTCATCTCTTCGCAACCCGGCGACGTGGCGTACAGCCGGATGCCCCCGAGATAGGTCGCGCACAGCAGGTCGGCGATGCGGCGCACGCAGTCGAGCGCCCCGTCGTCGGCGGTTTCCCGGTACCACAGCAGCAGGCCGAGCATGATGTGGTAGTGACCCCAGGCATCCCAGGTCGGCAGCGGACGCACCGTGCCATCCTTCCGGAGAACGGAGTTCGGGGCGCTGCCGGTGAGCCGGCTGCCCGGTGGCCACGGGCCGAGGTAGCCGTCGGCGGCCTGGAGCGACCGCAGTTGATCGACGAACCACCGGATGTGCGTGCTCAGCTTCCCGCTGCGCGTCAGGCGGTAGATCAACACGCAGTGGGTCAGATACTTGCCCGCGTACTCGCCCTCCCACGGACAACGGGGGTTCGGGGGCTGCAGGTCGCGTTCGCGAAACATCTCCAGAATGGCGGGGTTGGCGTACGGCAGCGGCAGGATCGACTGTTCGATCGCCGCCGTCACGCGCTCGCCGAGCTCGCCGAGCAAGGTCCAGGCGACGTTCCGGCACGGCGCCAGGCGCGGGTATTCGACACGCTCTCTCATTGCTGCCTCCATGGCGGCGGCGCGACGCAGGGCGCCAGCTCCGGCTCGTCGAGCGGCCCGCACATCTCCATTGCCTCAGCGTATTCAGCTTCGGCCACCCGGCTCAAGCCCTCGGATCATCTGGGTTCGGCTCACGGGTGAACGGCACTCCTGCGCCAGGCAGCGATGTCGACGTGTGCGTAGTGCTTTCCGGGTCGAGCCGGCCCGTCGGGACCGCGCCGGCGACTACCTTCCGTTCGGATTCCTCAGCCGCCCCGACGCGCAACGATGCGGCAGCGGTGACGCGGTCAGTCAGCCACCAGCCAGGCAGCGAAGCGTTCGGTCATCTCGTCGCCGTGGTCGCTCCACCAGCGCCAGTCGTGGCGCAGGGCACGGGTCAGATTGGCGGGCGTGGTCGGCATGTACGGCGCCATCTCCACGCCCGTCTCCAGGTGGGCGCCGACCAGCGCCGTACCGGAGCGACGCACCGGACCGTAGGAGATGTAGCGGCTCACCGCCGCCATCGACTCCGGCCTGGCGGCGAAGGCGATGAACTTGCGCGCCGCCTCCAGGTTGGGCGTGCCCGCCACGATCACGAGCTGGCTGCTGTCCAGGATCTGGCCGTCCCACACGATCACGAACGGCTGGTTCTCCAGCACCTGGGCGTTGAAGATGCGGCCGTTGTAGGCGGTGCTCATCGTCACCTCGCCGTCGGCCAACATCTGCGGCGGCTGCGCACCCGCTTCCCACCACACGACCTGGTCCTTGATCGTAGCGAGCTTGCGGAACGCTCGCTCCACCCCCTCGGGCGTGTCGAGCGCGGCGTATACCTCGTTCAGCGGCACGCCGTCGGCGAGCAGCGCCATCTCCAGATTGTCGCTCGGCACGCGCCGCATGCCACGCCGGCCCGGGAACCGCTCGAGGTCGAAGAAATCCTCGATCGTGGCCGGCTTGGCGGCCGGGAAGTGTTGCGGATGGTAGGCGTAGACGGAAGAGAAGAAAATCGTCCCCATGCCGCAGTCGGTGAGCGTCCCCGGGAAGAAGTCCTCGGCCGCGGAGGTGCCGTCGGCGGCCGGCGGCAGGGCTTCAATCTCGATGAACTCCAGCAGGCCCTCGTCGCAGCCGAGCACCGCGTCGGCGACGTTCAGGTCGACCACGTCCCAGTGCACGTTGCCGGTCTCCACCTGGGCGCGGATCTGGGCGAGGCCGCCATTGTAGTCCTCCATGCGCACCTCGATCCCGGTGACGGCGGTAAACGGTTCGTGGTACGCCTGCTGACTGGCCCGAGCGTAGGAACCGCCGAAGGAAACCACGGTCAACGGCTGTTCGGCCGCGAGCGGGAGGCTCATGCTCAGCACGGCGAACAGCACCGCCGCCCCGGAGCGCAAGCACCGGCCTGTCGATCGGATAGACGTCATGCGCCCATCATCCGGTTGTCACCCTGCGAGTTCAACCGCCGTGCTCACCGTCATTCTGCGCCAACCGACGCCAAGGAACGACGTCGGCGACTTCGCGGTACTGTATCTGATCGCCGCCATAGACGATGACGGGGCGACCGGCCGCGTCGCCCGCCAGCTCGCGCCAGCGGCGCAGCGGCCGCAGCCAGTCCGCGGACACCGTAGCGCCGGACTTGATCTCGACCGGCGCCAGTAACTGCCCCTGCTCCAGCACCAAGTCGATCTCCAGGCCGCCGTGGCTGCGCCAAAAGAACAGGTTCGCCTGCTTGCCGGCGTTCCAGCGCCGCTTCAGATACTCGGTGATCACCCAATTCTCGAACAGTGCGCCGCGCAACGGATGGGTGCTCATCTGCGCACACGACTCGATACCGAGCAGCCTCGCCGCCAAGCCGACGTCGTAGAAGTAGAGCTTCGGGGTCTTGACCAGCCGCTTGCGAAAGCTGCGCTGGTGTGGCTGCAGGCGGAACAGGATGAAAGAAGCCTCCAGCACACCAAGCCAGGCGCGCACCGTCTTTTGATCGACGCCCGCGTCGTTGCCGATCCGGGTCGAGTCGGCCAGTTGACCAACGGCCGCCGCGCACAGCCGCACCACGCGCTGAAACGTCGGTAGATTCTGGACGTTGCGCAGTTGCCGGACGTCGCGCTCGACGTACGTACCGAGATAGGCATTGTACCAGCGTTCGGGAGACGCCCGCATGTCGAACACCGGTGGATAGCCGCCGTGGAGCAGTGCTGCATCGAGAGATGCCGGCAGACAGCCCCCCTCCAGCAACTCACGGGCCGAAAACGGGAGCAGATTGACGAAGCCGACCCGTCCCGCCAGAGACTGGGTAATGCGGTGCACCAGCCCGAAGTGCTGAGAACCGGTCAGCACGAACTGCCCCGCCTCGCGGTGCCGGTCGACAACGCCCTGCAGATAGGAAAACAGCTCGGGGCAGCGCTGAGCTTCGTCGATCACCGCGCCGCCGGGAAACTGACCCAGGAACCGGCGCGGATCCTCCTGAGCAAACCGGAGCAGATCGGGATCCTCCAGGCTGGCGTACGGCTTGGCCGTGAACACCGCCTTGGCCAGCGTAGTCTTGCCCGATTGGCGCGGGCCGACGATGGCCACGATCTTGAATTCGCGCGCCAGGGTTCGGGCCAGTTGTTCCGCCTCTCGGGGGACCATGGCCCCTACCCTACTACCGCCGACGAAGATCGTGCAAATACGGATTTCAATTCCGTATTATCGAGCCCAGGAGCCGAGCGGACCGCGAGCCGGGATTCGAGGCTCGGAGGTATGGACATGGTGGAGTTCTCCAGGCAGCCGTGAGCGGATCACGGCTCGCCGAAGGAAACTGCGGTCAGCGGCAAGGCAACTGTGCGGCAAACCGCGCGGTCGCAGACGTGCGGTCTGGCTTGCGGTTATGATGCCGCCTTCGAGCAGCCCTTGGACCGACCAGGAGGATCGTGGTGAACCGAGTGACCCGGACGTGCGCAGCGCTGTGCTGCGTCTGCCTGTTCTTTGCCGGCGTACGAGCGGTGGCGCAGGTGGCCGCCGGGGAGACTGATCCGAGCGCCCCCTACTTTGCGCGCGAACGTGTGCTCGCCATCGCGATCGAGATGGCGCCGGAGGATTGGGAGCGTTTGCGCGTCCAGACCCGCACGCTGGCGGACATCCTGGGCGGCGCCGACTGTTTCGCCCAGCCGGTCGCCGACATATTCTCCTGGTTTCCCGCCGCGGTGACGGTGGACGGGGTGGCCTACGGTGAGGTCGGCGTACGCAAGAAGGGGTTCTTCGGCTCGCTGAGCACCGAGAAACCGTCGCTCAAGGTGCGCTTCGACAAGTACGTCGACGGCCAACTGCTCGGCGGCGTGATCGATCGCATCACCCTCAACAACAGCCAGCAGGACGTGTCGATGATCAACACCTGTCTGGCCTACGAGGTATTCGCCGCGGCCGGGCTGCCGGCGCCACGCTGCAACCTCGCCTCGGTAACGGCAAACGGCGCCGACCTGGGACTGTACGTGCACGTCGAGGAGATCAAGCGCCCGTTCCTGGCCCGCCACTTCGCAGACGCTGACGGAAACCTGTACGAAGGCACGTTGAGCGACTTCCGCTCCGACTGGCGCGGTACGTTCGAGAAGAAGAGCAACGAGGATGCCGGCGACTGGTCGGACATCGACGCCGTGGTCGCCGCGCTGCAGGACCCCACACCGGCCGGCTTGGCGGCGCTGGATGCGATCGTCGACCACGACCGGTTCCTCTCCTTCTGGGCCGCCGAGGTGCTGGTCGGCCACTGGGACGGGTACGCCGGCAACCGCAACAACTACCACTTCTACCGGGAACCGGAGGGCCGCTTCGTGTTCATTCCCTGGGGCGTGGACGCGGTGTTCACTACCACCGACGTTCCCTTCGACGCCTTCGAGTCGCCGCCGTCGGTAAACGCACACGGCGTCCTGGCCCACCGCCTCTACCGCGACCCGGCCCGGCGCGCGGCCTATACCGACCGCCTCCGGGAACTGCTGGACACGGTCTGGCAGGAGGACGAGCTGCTGCTCAGTGCCGCCCAACTGGCCGCCGTCGTGCAGGCGCACGCCCCGCCGGAAGCACGCGCTGCGGCTGCCGAAGACGCAGCGCGGGTGCGGAGCTTCATCAGCACGCGGCGGGAGGAGATTCTCGCCGACCTGGAACCGGCGCCGCCGGACTGGCCCTGGCCTCTCACCGACCCTGCCGGCGTGTGCTGGCAGGAAGACGGCGGGGAGTCGTTCTCGACCTTCCGGGTAGCGTTCGAGACTACCTGGGGCACGAAGGACAGCCCCAACCCCTTCGAGACGGGAACGATAACCCACCTCGAACTGGATGGGGCCGGGGAGGCCGTCGAAACTACGGGATCGAGCGCCGGCCCGGCCGGCGCCGACGAAGCCGCGGATGTCGGCCTGGAGCAGGCCGCGTTCATTACCCTGATGACGCTGCTGCCGGACTTCTCCGTGGCCGGATTCACCGTGTGGCTGCCCCCGGAGCTGGTCACCGACGGCGCGGCGCTGGTGATCGGTCAGGACGGGGTGGGCAGCGTCTTCTGGACGATGCCGGCCGGGGCGGCCGCGCCGCAGCGGTTCGTCCCCGTCACCGCAGGCACGCTGGAACTGGCCGCGGCGGGCACCGCACCGGGGGCAGCCATCGCGGGCCGTTTCTCCGGCGCCGTCGACTTCCCTGCACCGCCCCCCGACACCGAAGCCGCCGGCGCAGAGGCCGCCCCGGCAACGACCGACGCGGCGCGGACCGGCCTGGTCATCAACGAGATAGCAGCCCAGGGCGACCCGCTGGACTGGGTGGAACTCCACAACGCCTCCGATTCGGAGGTGGCCCTGGCCAACTTCGTGCTGGCCGACGACCTGACCGACGCCGGCAAGCGCACCCCGTTCCCGCCCGAGCTGATGATCCCGCCGGGAGCGTATCTGTGGATCGAGCTGGACCAGGACGGCTGGCCGGGATTCGCGTTGGGCAAGGATGAAGAGTTCGGTATCTGGACGATGGACGGCGTCCTGGTCGGAGAGGTCGACTGGGCGGAGGGGCAGGCCGACGCCGGCACCAGTTTCGCCCGCCTGCCGGACGTCACCGGCCCCTTCCGGACCGTGCTCACCCCCACCCCGGGGGCACCCAACCGAGCGGCCGCGGCCGGACCGTAGCGGCCGGGACAGAACGAACCCGGCTGCACCGGATCACCTACCATCGAGTCCGGCCGTTCGAGCCACTCCGTGCGGCCGGCTCGTAACGCGAACGCCTGGGGACATGTACTCGCTCGTGCGGAGATTACCTTCCGCGCGGAGGCGCCGCGGCTCACCTGGACGGCCGTCAAGCGACGATGGAGGAAGACGTGCGTTGGTTCAACACCGCCGGTCCCATAAAGCCCGACAAGCACTATTGCATACCGCCACTTTCGCGAGTCGATCTGGACGAGGTGCTCCGGCTCGTCGAGGAAGAAAAGTACTTCATGCTGCACGCGCCCCGGCAGACCGGGAAGACGTCGGCGCTGCTGGCGCTGGCCGAGCTGCTGACCGAGCGAGACTACGGTTGCGTTTACGTGACGGTCGAAACTGCCCGCACCGCCCGCGACGACGTGCATCGGGCGATGCACGTGGTGCTCGCCACGCTGGCGAACGCGGCGAATGCAGCGTTGGGCGACCGGTTTCTCGACGAGGCTTGGCCCGGCATGCTGGCCAAGTTCGGGCCCGACATGGCGTTGAGCGTAGCTCTGGAGCGTTGGGCGGAGGCGTCGCCGCGGCCGCTGCTGCTGCTGCTGATCGACGAAATCGACACGCTGGTGGGCGATTCGCTGCTGTCGGTGCTCCAGCAGCTCCGGGCCGGCTACCCCGGCCGCCCGGAGCGCTTCCCGCACAGCGTGGTCCTGTGCGGCATGCGTGACCTGCGCGACTACCGCATGGGCGCCACCGGCAGCCCGTTCAACATCGCCGCTGCGTCGCTGCGGCTGGACGACTTCTCGCGCGAGGAGACGCTGGCGCTACTGAGTCAGCACACCGAAGAGACCGGCCAGGCGTTCGCCCCGGAGGCGCTGGAGGCGGTGTGGACCCAGACGCGCGGCCAGCCGTGGCTGGTGAACGCACTGGCGCACGGGGCCTGCTTCAAGAACAGGGCGCTGCGCGAAGACCGTTCGCGCACGGTGACCGCCGACGACGTCGCCGCAGTCCGCGAGGACCTCATCGTGAACCGGGTGACGCACCTGGACTATCTGGCGGACAAACTGCGTGAGAATCGTGTGCGGCAGGTGATCGAGCCGATGCTGAGCGGCGGCGAACGCCACGCCGTCGCGCGCGACCTGGAATACGCGCGCGACCTGGGCTTGGTGGCGCAACACGCGCCGGTGCGCATCGCCAACCCGATCTACGCCGAGGTGATTCCACGCGAACTGGCATGGGTGGCGCAGGAAGAGCTGGCGCACGATGCGGCGCCGTTTGCGAAGGCGGACGGCAGTCTGGACGCCGAGCGGCTCATGGCGGACTACCAGACCTTCTTCCGCCGCCACTCGGAGCACTGGAGGAACCGCTTCGCCTACCAGGAGGCGTGGCCGCAGTTGCTCCTGCAGGCGTACTTGCAGCGCGTGGTGAACGGCGGCGGCCGCATAGAGCGGGAATACGCCATCGGACGCGGGCGCGTGGACCTGCTGATCGTGTGGCCGCTGGCGAACCGCGTACAGGAGTTCGTCGTGGAGTGCAAGGTGGTACGCGACCGGGACGGCCTGGAGAGCGTGGTGAACGATGGCGTGGAGCAGACGGCGGCGTACGTGGACCGCTGCGCGGCCGAGGCGGGTCATCTGATCGTGATCGACCGGCGGGAGAACCGGAGCTGGGAAGAGAAGATATTCCATCACCGGCGCCGCCCGGCGCGTTCGCGGCCCGGTAGGCGCGGGGTGTCGGTGGACGCCTGGGGCATGTGACGGGCAAAACGTCGCATCGTTCGTTGCCGGTTAATCGGACGCCGTCGAAGTTTCCTGCCGAGGGTCGGGTCGCGTCTCGCTGGCGCCGGGCTCGGCCACCAGCGCGTCCGTGAACGGCACCCGGGTACCGATCGAGGAGATCGGCGGCCGCCTGCTCCCTCACCATCCCCGCGGCCGGCACGCTTGCGATGCACCCGATCACGGTGTCGGAGGATCCGTTGGAGCTGTGCTTGGCGCTGGGTGTGCCCTTCGCGCCGGCGCATCTGCCGGACGGCAAGGAGTCGGTATGGGCCGGCCGTTCGGCGACGCCGCCACGCTCGGTCCTGCTTCGCTGGGGAGACCTCGGCGCCGGCGGACTCCTCGGTGGAATACCGCAGGCACGGCGGCCGGAACTGGCTGCGCACGGTCAATCCGGAGGCCCGGATCGATCACCGCCTGGTGTTGAGCAACCTTGACCCCGGCGAGGTCTACCAGGTACGCGTCACCTGCCGCGACGCCGCCGGGACGGCGGCATCGGCGCGAACGAGCTTTCAAGCCCTCGCGTCGTAACGCGCGGGGAGGGTGGCGGGCGGCTACGATGAGGCGCGGTCGGCCATCATCATCTCAAGCTCATCCTGGTTCATGACTATCACTTCGTCCGCAAGCTGGGCCAACTCGTTGGAGAGGCTGTCCTCGTCCGGGGTTGCGACAAGCGTTCGCACTCCGAAGTCTTGTGTTGTGCGTACTACCTCTGCCAGATCCCGGTCGCCGGCAATCAACACCGCTGTGGAGAAAACCGAACGGCCAGCGAGGCGGACCATATCCAGCGCGATCAGCGTATCGACGCCTTTCTGTCGGCGCTCCGGCCGAAAGGTCCAATGCCGATCGAACTCGGCCGTCAGACGGTCGGGCTCGATGCCAAGGCGATAGGCCGTGGAGGCCAGGGCTTGCCTGATCGGCTTCTCCAATCTGGAGGGATGCTCCGCGAGGTGACCGAGCCGCAGTTGGACTCCCGGAGTATGCGCGATCGCGTCGAGGAACTTTCGCTGGTCGCGGTAGCGTGGATGTTCAGGGCCAAACGCAGCATCGTACCAATAGGCCCTGAGGAACGATCCGTCGACGAACTGCGTTTGGGTGAGGCCTTGGAGCCAGCGTACGACTTCCGCTGCCTGGAGTCGGACGGACGTTCTCTTCTTGCGAATCTTCCTCGCACCTTCGGCATGCAGGAAGCCGACATCTATGAACCCTGCATACGAATCAGTCAAAGCCCAGACTCAAGAAAAGGACCCCGAAACGGGGCCCGGATAAACATGACCCCAACGGGGCCGCACGCAAACCATCCCAACGGGATGCTCCTCTACGGTACGCTTCCATGTCCGGGCTGTCAATCAAGTCGGCTGACCGGCACGGCGAGGATGCGTTCGGCGTATAATGGTTGTGCTGCGGCGACCGCGCACACGGCTGGAGGGTAGGGTTGCAGTTTCTCTCAGTGAACTGGTTGGCGGTGTTGGTGGCGGGCGTCGTCAACATGGTGGTCGGCTTCCTCTGGTACGGACCGTTGTTCTCGGGCCTGTTCCTGCGCCTGATCGGGAAACGCGAGGACGAGATCGAAGCATCGCCGCTCGTGTACCCGCTCGGATTTCGTGATGGGCCTGGTCACCACCTACGTGCTGGCCGTGATCATCGGCAGCGCCGGGGTAACCACTTGGTGGGGAGGGGCGGTAACCGGTACCGTGGTGTGGATCGCCATCGGCGCCCTGACATCCGCCAATACCATCCTGTACGAGGATCGACCGGCTGGGCTGTGGCTGCTGTTCAGTTCCTACCAGCTCGTGGTGCTGACCATTGCCGGCGTCCTGTTCGCGGTGTGGCGTTGACCCAGCGACAGGCTGAAGAGCCGGCTTCGGCATCCGGCGAACTGGAGGTGCTCAACGCCTTTCGGCATCACGGATTACTTTGGTCAGCCTTCGTCGGCTTTTTCTTGGCTTCCTCCACCTGTGCTCAACGCCTTTCGGCATC
>CAYFXT010000079.1:0-11801 GCA_964346995.1 uncultured Spirochaetaceae bacterium
ACCTGTCCGCCGAGGAGGTTCGCGAGCGCTACTGCCGCGCGGTCGACATGGGCGGCGTGGCGCGGCTCAGTCTCCGGGAGCACGCCAATTTCGATTGCGTGTTCTGGGCGGAGGGCGGCTGCTCGGTGTATGCGGCGCGCCCGTTGCAGTGTCGCAGCTTTCCGTTCTGGCCGGCTCAGTTGGCCGATGAGGAAAGCTGGCGCATGGCGGGCGAAGATTGCCCCGGCATCGGGAGCGGACCGTTGCACAGCGCCATCGAAATCGGCTATTGGCTCGCGCGCCGGGAGCAGGAGCCGCTGTTGTCCGTTGCTACGGTAGACCGCGCACCGGAGGGCGACGAACATCACGGGGCGACCCCTGAATGCCGAAAATGAGCACGATGAGCACGCAGCGTGCCCCTCTCTCGTTCCGCTCATTTGCCGCCACTGCCAACGCCGGCAGGTTCCGCTGGTGCTGTGCAGCCGCGCTGGCGTTCGTGGGTGCGCTCACCGGTGCCCAGACCACGATACCGAGTAGCGGTGACCTGCTGTCGCTGTACGCCCCCGCGGTCCTGGCGCGCGGACGCTCCGTTACCGCGGTCGGGATTCCATCCGCGCACGTCATCAATCCGGCGCTTGCCGGTTCCGATGAGCGGGTACACTTCGATCTCGGCTACATCGCGTTGGTACCGACCCGAAGCGGCGAATCGGGGCTCGGCAATGTGGTCAATCTCGCCGCCATCGTCCCGACGCGCATCGGCACGTGGGGATTCAGCGCCCACTATTTCGGCTCCGAGCTGCCGGATCTCCCGATCGGGCCGATGGGTGTCCTCCATGCGTCGTTCGCCAAGGAGCTATACTCGAAGCTCTACATCGGAGCCGGCGTCGGGCTCCAGTTGGGAGAGAATCCGAGCTCATCCGAAGAGTGGGCCGTTGGCGCCGGTCTGGACCTCGGCTTGCTGCACCGCCCGGGCCGGGTCGGCCCGATTGGCGATCTGGCCTGGGGCGTCGCGCTGCGCGGTATCGGTGTCGGGTACGGCGATCCCACTGACGAGTACCGTGTCTACGCGCCGGCGTTTACCCCGGCCATCGGCATCTCGATCGCGCCTCTGCATACCCAGGACTTGTCGTTCGCCGCCAGTGTCGATTTCTGGGCGCCGACGTTTCAGGCACTGCGCATGGAGGTCGGCGCCGCGGTGCATGTTCTCGACTTTCTGAGCATCAACGCCTACTACCCGTTTGCCCTGGTCGGTTTCCACGAGGATGAGGAATTCGGTCCCCGGTTCGGGTTCAGCCTGCGTTTCGGCTTCGACTTGCCGGAGGGTACGCAACTTGTCGGGTACGGCGAACGTCAATGGTCACACGGCCAGATAGCGGCACACACCGCGGCGGGGCCGTTGCGCGACCAGATCTGGGGACTGGGCCTGGGGACGACCGTTACTCTGGGCATCATCGACCGCGACCCACCGGAGATCACCATCGACAGCGAGGAAGTCGAGTATCGCTCGCCCAACCTGGATGGCGTTCAGGACGATCTGACCCTGCCGATCACCATTGCCGACGGCGGATTGATCGCCGGCTACACGCTGATGATCGAAGACGACGGCGGCAATCTGGTGCGCACCATCCGCAACAAGGACTGGCGCGCGGACTCGAGCGGTGTTCAGAACGCGTTGGATCGATTGCTGGCCACCAAGGACGGGGTCGACGTGCCCGAGACCCTGCGCTGGGATGGCAGGTCATCCGGCGGCCAGATCGTCGACGATGGTGCCTACCAGTACTACCTGGAAGCGTGGGACGACAGCGGCAATCGTGCGCGCAGTTCGATGCGCACCGTCGTCGTGGACAACCAACCGCCACAGGCGGAACTGCGCGCCCGGGAACTGTTGTTCTCGCCCAACGACGACGGCTACAAGGATACCGTCACCATCGAGCAGCAGCTCAGTTCGAACGACGGTTGGGAGGCGCGGGTCGTCGATGTCGTCGGCAACGCGGTAACCACCTTCCAGTGGAAAGTGGATCCGCCCGCGACCGTTACCTGGGACGGGCGCCGCAGCGACGGCGCGCTGGCGGCGGATGGCGTCTACAGCTACCAGGTGTTCGGCTCCGACCTGGCCGGCAATCGGGCGGAAGCGCGCCTGCCGAACATCATTATCAATACCCAGGCCACACCGATCGCGGTTCGGGCCACCGATGCCGCGATTTCGCCCAACGACGATGGTGAGGAGGACAGCACCAGCTACCGGCTGCAGGTGCCGGTGCTGGCCGGCGTGGAGCGTTGGGAATTGGCGGTGCGCAACGCCGCCGGCCAGGCGGTGCGAAACTACGCGGGCAGTACGGAAGTACCCGGCGCCGTGACGTTCGATGGCCGCGACGATGCCGGGCGACTGTTGCCGGAGGGGGTCTACCAGGCGCGGTTGGAGCTGGTCTACGAGAATGGCAACCGTCCCAGCGCCGAGTCGCCGGAAGTGCTGATCGACCTGACCGCCCCGACCGCCACCATCAAGGCGTCGCTGGAGGTGTTCTCGCCCGACGGCGACGGCAACAGGGACACGGTCACGATCTTCCACGAGACCTTCGACGAGGCGCAGTGGACCGCAATCATTATCGGCCGGGGCGGCGACGTGGTGCGCACCGATACCTGGCGTGGTACTCCCGAGGACAGCTACACGTGGGACGGACGCCGGTCCGACGGCCTGCCGGCCGCGGACGGCACCTACCGCTACGTGCTGGAGGCGCGCGACTTGGCGGGTAACGTCGGCCGCTCCAACACGATAGAGGTAATGATCGACACCGCGGAGACACCGGTGTTCCTGGCTACCAGCGCACCTTACTTCTCGCCCAACGCCGACGGCGTCGCCGACCACATCAAGCTGCTACCGAAGTTGGAGGATGCGGACGGCATCGAGAGCTACGTGCTGACCGTCAAGGCGGGACGGGGCGAGGACGCCCGTGCCGGCGTGATTCGCACCCTTGCGGATCGCGGCAGCGTGCCGGAACAGATCATCTGGGATGGGCTCGACGATGCCGGCGACCGCGTAGCCGACGGCGACTACTTCGCCACCCTCGAAGTGTTCTACGTCAAGGGTAGCAATCCCGTTACCAGCAGCCCGCCGTTCGTGGTCGACACCAGATACCCGGAGGCGGAGCTGACGGCCGAGTTTCTGCTGCTGTCCCCCGACGGTGACGGGCGCAACGACGAAATCTTCATCGACCAGTCTTCGAGCGACGAGGATTCATGGGAGGGTGAGATCATCAGCCAGTCGACCGGCGAGGTGGTACGCTCATTCTTCTGGAAGGGAGAGCTGAGCGGGTTCTCCTGGGACGCCACTGATGAAGCCGGCAACATCGTAACCGACGGCTTGTACGACTACCGCGTCAGCGGCCGTGACCGCGCCGGCAACACTGCCACGGCGGTGCTGCCCGGGATCGAGGTCGACGGCCGCGCCACCACCCTGTTCGTTACCATCGACGACGAGGGCTTCTCGCCCAACGGCGACGACGTTCGCGACACCCAGGCTATCGGCATCGTACTGGGAGTGCAGGACGGAGTTCGAAGCTGGCAAGCGCAGTTCACGCACGCCGAGAACGGGGTGCAGCGCGTCATGGGAGGCAGCGGAGCGGTGCCGCAACGCATCGTCTGGGATGGCCTGACCGACGACGGCGCGGCCGCTCCGGAGGGTGGCTACGTGGCCGAGGTGGCGGTCGACTATCTCAAGGGCAACCAGCCGCGCGAGCGCACGGCGCCGTTTCAGCTCGACCGTACGGCGCCGCGCATTACGCTCGAGCTGATGCCTCAGCCGTTCTCGCCGGACAACGATGGCGTCGACGACGAGTTGACCATGATCGTCGGCCTGGATGACATCAGCGCGCTGTCCGGATGGAGCATGACCATCACCGATCCGCAGGGCGCGCTGTTCTCCACCTTCTCCGGGCGTGGGGCGCCAAGCTCCCGGATCATCTGGGATGGATTGTCGGATACCGGAGAGCTGGTGCAGTCGGCACTCGACTATCCGGTCGCCCTGGCGGTCAGCGACGTATTGGGGAATACCTCCATCGTGAATGCCACCATTCCCGTGGACGTGCTGGTGATTCGCGACGGCGACAAGTTGAAGATTCGCATCGCAAGCATTACGTTTCCTCCTGACTCCGCCGACTTGTCGCAGGTGACCGGGGCCGCGGCCGAGTTGAATGCGCGCACCATCTTGCGCCTGGGTGAAATCTTCACCAGGAATCGCTCCTACACGATTCTGATCGAAGGTCACGCCAACAGCGTGTTGTACTCGGATCCGGATGCGGCGGCGCGCGAGCAGCGTCAGACGTTGCTGCCGTTGTCGAAGGCGCGTGCCGAGGCGGTCAGGCTCGAGTTGGAGGCGCTGGGCGTAAGCGGCACGAGAATCAGCACCGACGGCGTGGGCGGCTCGAATCCGGTCGTCCCGTTCTCGGATCAGCAGAACCGATGGAAGAATCGCCGAGTCGAATTCATTCTCACCGGCCGGGGCTAGAGTCCGTCGGGTTGCGGCAGACTCCTGACCAGGGACGGGATGGGCCAAACGCGGCGCTCCGGGTGGCGGGTTCGGGGCGCTTGGCAGCGCTCGCGGTCGGGGCACTGATCTGCGCAATGGCGGCGGCGGTCGCAGGCGCCGGCGTCTACCTGAACCGTCCGCCACGCGGAGCCCCGGCATCCGGGGAGGCGCGCCCGTTCGCGATTCGTCCCGGGGAGACTCTGGCCGCGGTCGCGCAGAGGCTGCACGGCGAGGGCATCATTCGTTCGCCGCTGGTGTTTCGTACGCTGGCCCGGGCGAGGACGAGCGCCCCTGTCATTCAGGCCGGTCATTTCCAGGTGCCGGTCGCCACCTCGACCAGCGAAGTGCTCGCTTTGCTGGTGGACGGGCCCCACCACTTGACTCGGGCGACCATTCCCGAGGGGTGGACGAGCGGCAGGATTGCGACCTACCTGGAGGAGATCGAGGTGACCGGGGCGGCGGAATTCCTCGCCGCAATGCGTTCACCGGAGTTGCTGCGCGACTTCGGCATTGCGGCCGACAGTGCGGAAGGTTACCTGTTTCCGGACACCTACTTCTTCCCGCGCGAGTATCACGCCGACGCGGTGGTACGCCACATGGTCGACAATTTCTTCACGCGGTTGCACCAGATCTACCCCGACTACCGCTCGCTGGACGCCGCGTCGCTGCACGATACCGTAACGCTTGCCTCCATCGTGGAGCGCGAATACCGCCTGCCGGCCGAGGCGGCGATCATCGCCAGCGTGTTCTACAACCGACTGAACGGCAAGGCGCGCCTGGAATCGTGCGCGACCATCCAATACATCATCACCGAGGTGCAGGGCAAGGAGCACCCGGAGCGTATCCTCCATGCCGATCTGGAGATCGACTCGCCGTTCAACACCTACCGGCGGCGTGGACTGCCGCCAGCGCCGATCGCCAACCCCGGCCTGACCGCCCTCCGGGCGGCGTTCTTTCCGGCCCAGACCGACTACTGGTACTTCGTGGTGCGGGATCCCGTCACCGGAGCGCACCAGTTCTCCACCGACCTGAACGCGCACTCCGAGGCCAGGTTCCTCTACCTGAAGGGCGTTGCCGCCGCACCCGACCGTGCGCATACCTGAGGTACAGATCGCCCAGGTTCTGGGCCGGGTCGACATTGTCGAGGTGGTGGGAGAGTACACCGCTCTGCGTCCGCGTAGTGGCCGTTTCTGGGGACTGTGCCCGTTTCACACCGAAAAGACGCCGTCGTTTACCGTGTCCGCCGACAAGGCGGCGTTCTACTGCTTCGGCTGCGGCAAGGGCGGCGGGTTGATCCAGTTCGTGATGGACGTGGAGCAGCTTTCGTTCCCGGAGGCAGTGCGCACGCTGGCCGAACGGGTGGGTATCGAACTGGCAGCCGAGCGCACACCTGCCGGCGCCATGGGCCGCCGCGAGTACGTCGAGCTGAACAAACGGATCGCGGCCACCTTCCACCACCTGCTGTGCAACAGCGCCGAGGCCGCCGCGGCGCGCGCCTACCTGGAGAAGCGCGCCATCGGGAATGCGGCGGTGGCTGATTTCCAGCTCGGCTGGGCGCCGGCGGCGCGTGACTGGCTGCTGAAGTTCCTGCACCGCAAGCAGTATTCGGACCGGTTCCTGGGCCAGTCGGGCCTGTTCGTTACGCGGCGCGGGGGGGAGGACGGAGCGGGCGCCGAACTGCGCGCTCTGTTCCGCGGGCGCTTGATGTTCCCGATCGCCAGCGCCCGCGGGGAGGTGGTGGCGTTCGGCGGCCGCGCCCTCGCCGACGGCGGGGTGCCGAAGTACGTCAACTCGGCCGAAACACCCTTCTTCCGCAAGAACGAGCAGTTGTTCGGGTTGGACCGGGCCCTGGCTTTGCTGCGCGCCGACAAGCCCGGCGGCGGCGCGGCCGACGCTGCTCTGCCGCGCGTGGCGGTGGTGGAGGGCTACACCGACGTGATCGCGCTCTCCGTGTCGCGCATACCCGCAGTGGCGACCCTCGGTACCGCCTTCGGCGCGGCGCACGCACGTGCCTTGCGGCGCCATCAGCTTGCCGCCGTGGTCATGTTCGACGCTGACGAAGCTGGCCGCACCGCCACGCTGCGCGCGCTGCGCGTGCTTGCCCGGCACGAAGTGCCGGCGCTGGTTGCACCCCTGCCGGCCGGCAGCGACCCCGCCGATCTGGTGGCGGCCGGTGCTGCCGCACACTTGCATATCGCGTTCGAATCGCCTATGACAGCATCCCGGTACACGATACGGAACGCGTGTACCGGGATCGACCTGGGTACCGCGGAGGGCAAGGAGCAGGTGTTCAACGCCATCTTTCCCTACCTCCAGGACGTCGACTCGGTGATTGCGCGAGAAGGGTTGCTACAGGAGGTGGCCGAGCAGTTGCGGTTGGATTACGATGCCGTTCGTGCGGAATTCCGGCGCCGCGCCGGCCGGGGCAGCACACTTCCGGGCAGCACACTTCCGGGCAGTGCGCGTCGCGCGCGGGGGAGGGCCGAGCGCGCGGGGACGGAAACCGCCGTGCAGCGGGAGGCGGTGCTGGCCGGGGGGGCGGTGCTGGCCGGGGCGGAGTTGCGGCTGATGCTTGCCGTGGCCGTGAATCGCGAACAATTCGGTGTGGTGCGCGCCCGGCTGGTTGCCGATGACTTGGAAGACGACCGCGCGCGGGCGCTGTATATTGTTCTGGAAGACTGCTTCCGGCGCGATCAGCATGATCCTGACACTCTGTTGCGGCGCATCGAGTCGGAAGAGCTGCGCTCCCTGGTGGCACAGAAGCTCACCGTTGACGAATTCTCTGTCAACGTCGAGGCATACGTTGCCGACGGAGTGCGGCAGGTGAAGTCGCACGCCTTGGAGCGGCAGCGCGACCGCGTGCTGGAGCAGATGCGACGTGCCGAGCACGAAGGTGCAACCGGAGTCATCAGTGACCTGTTGACAGACAAGATCTTTTTGGATGGCGAGCTGAACAAGCTACGCGGGGAGGCCGTGTCTCGATGAGTACGCCGCTGGTGAGCGATCTTCAACAGGATCCGGTGGTGGAGCGATTGTTGGACTACGCCCGTCGCAAGAAGACGGTCACCTACGACGAGGTCAATGACTTCCTGCCCGATTGGATCGTCAACTCCGATCGCATCGACGAAGTAGCCGCGATCCTGGAGAAGAACGGTATCAAGCTGGAAGACGAGGATGTCGCCGACGACAATGACAGGCCGGCGGCCGCCAACCGTAAACTGGTATACAGCGACAAGGACTCCGCCGTGGACGATCCGATCCGCCTGTATCTGCGCGAGATCGGACGCGAGAGCCTGCTCACTGCCGCCGACGAGGTGCGCCTTTCCAAGGAAATGGAACAGGGAGAGAACATCATAAAGGAGGTGTTCACTTCCAGCGGCGCCCTGATTCCGCAGTTCTACGCTATTGCCGAGCGTGCCCGTTCCGCCAAGGATCCGCGCGAGCTGAACCTCAACAAGAAGGAGGCGTCGGAGTTTCTCGCCGACCGACGCCGGCTCAACGCCTGGTACAAGGAGACCATCCGCGAGCTGTACGCAAACCTGAGGGGCTACGTGCAAACGAAGGAGCAGATCGCGGCCGAGGACGGCACCGTGCTCGGCAACGACCGCCTGCAGGAAATGCGCACGCCGATTCTCAAGGCCCTGAAGAGCATCGCCTTCCATCAGGACGAGATCAACGAGGTTTCCGACCGGTTTGCCGACGCCGCGCGCCGGATCCGCACCATCTGCGCCGAACAGCGTGACCTCGAGAGCAAGCTCAGAGTCGCCAATGCGAAGGAGTTGCGCATCCTGGGGCGCGGCTTGGCGCAGAACGCCGGGCGGGAGCGCATCGAGGAAGCGCTGGAGATCCCGGCCGAGAAGATCAAGGAGTTGATTCGCGCCTATCAGGTCAACGAGCGCAAGCTGGCCCGGCTGGAGAACGACTTCGAGCAGACCACCGACGAAATCCTGGAGATGACCGAGCAGATCGAGCATGGCAGGGTGATGATGAAAGGGGCCAAGGACCGGCTGATCCAGGCCAACCTGCGGCTCGTGGTGAGCATCGCGAAGAAGTACACCAACCGCGGCCTGCACTTCTTCGATCTGGTGCAGGAGGGCAACATCGGCCTGATCAAGGCGGTAGAGAAATTCGAGTACCGCAAGGGCTACAAGTTTTCCACCTACGCCACCTGGTGGATCCGGCAGGCGATCACGCGTTCGATCTCCGATCAGGCGCGCACCATTCGCGTGCCGGTGCACATGATCGAGCAGATCAACAAGGTGGTGCGGGAGTCGCGACAGCTCATGCAGGTGCTCGGCCGCGAGCCCACCGACGAGGAGGTCGCCGAACGGCTCGGCTGGACGGAGGCGCGCATCAAGTCGGTCAAGGGCGTGGCGCGGGAGCCGATCTCACTGGAAACGCCCATCGGTGAGGAGGAAGATTCGATTCTCGGCGACTTCATCGAGGACAAGGATGTCGAGAATCCCGCCAGCCAGACCGCCTTTACACTGCTCCAGGAGCAGTTGGACGACGTGCTCAGGACGTTGCCGAAGCGCGAACAGGAAGTGCTCAAGATGCGTTTCGGACTGGATGATGGATACTCGCTGACGTTGGAGGAGGTTGGCCTGTACTTCAACGTAACGCGCGAGCGGATCCGTCAGATCGAAGCCAAGGCTCTGCGACGATTGCGCCATCCCAGGCGCAGCCGTCCTCTGAAAGACTATCTGGACGAGTAATCACCCGTTATGGACTACCCTGCCACCGAGAGCGTGAATCTGGACGACGTGCTGCAGAAGCTGCGCGCCCTGCAGAAGGTGCTGTTCCAGCGCTTCGGCACCGAAAACGAGATCCGCGACCTGCCGCGCGCGCTGTCGACCAAGACCGAGCTGCTCAACCGCCTCAAGCAGAACTACCTGGACCGCAACGACTTGTACAACGCCACCCGCGACCGCATCCACGAGCTGCGCGAACGCGCCATCGAGGCGGAGCGGGAACGCGAGCGCTACGAGGGACAGATGGACGCCATCCGTACCCAGCGCGAGTACGAGGCGTTGGACAAGGAGATCAGCGACGCCAGTCTGCGCGAAGCCGAGGTGCGGCGCGAGCTGCAGCGTGAGGAGGCTCGTCTCGACGAAATGGCCGCCGTGCTGGAGCAGGAGGAGCAGCGCATCGCCCAGCAGGACCAGGAGGTGGCTGACGAGCGGCAGCACATCGACAGCGAGATAGCCGAACGCGAAACCATCCTGCAGGAACTGCTCGCCGAAGAGGAGAAGATCACCCCCGGCCTCGATGAAGAGATGCTGTTCAAGTTCGAGCGCATCATCCGGACCAAGGAGGGCCTCGGCATCGTGGCCCTGCGTGCCGGGGTGTGCACCGGCTGCCAGATGATCCTGCCGCCGTTCTTCGCCAACCGCGTGCGCGCCGGCGAGGAGATCATGTTCTGCCCCAACTGCAGCCGCATCGTCTTCTACGGCGGCGACGACGAGTTCCACGCCGACCCGTTCGATGCCTCCAGCGCGGAGTTCGACGATGAAGACCTGATGTTCGACGACGAGCCGCTGGAGATTGCAGATGCGGTCGACGCGGTTGCGCCCGCGGCGGGAGATTCGGATCCTGACGACGAGGACGAGGAAGATTAGCAAGAGGCGGACCGGCGCATCGCCGCCGAGCGGCCGCCGGTGCTGCATCGCGCCGAGGGCCGCATCGCGCGGAGGAAAGTCCGGGCTCCGGAAGGGCATGGCGCCGGGTAATCCCCGGGCCGCGGCGCTCAGGTGGGCGCCGCGGACAGAGAGTGCCGCAGAAAACATACTGCCGGCGACGTTCGTGCAGCGGGTGCCGTCGGTGAGGGTGAAAAGGTGGGGTAAGAGCCCACCGCGCCGCTGGCAACAGCGGTGGCAGGGTAAACCTCGCCAGGAGCAAAGCCGAGCAGCAGGTGGACGGCCCGTCCGGGAGCGGTTCCAAAGCACAGCTCCAGCCTGCGGGTGGGCTGCACGAGCCGGCCGGAGACGGCCGGCCCAGATAGATGATGCGCACCGTTTGGCATCGTGGCGTTCGCGAGAGGCGGCGTGCCATCCTGCTCGACTCGAGTTGGGAGCGCCGCAAGACCCGTGGGCGCCGGCGGCGTTCGCGGTACAGAACCCGGCTTACAGGTCCGCCTCTTTTTTTTTCCGCCCTGATCGGGTAGAGTGGGCGCGGTCACTCCACCGGGATCGTTCGCTGGCCGGCATTCTCGGATCAGTGCTCGAGGGCGTTGGGGATCAGGGAGCGTGACGCGCGGCTCGTGCGGGGCAGAAGTGTTCATATTCGAAGGTACCACTACGTTCGGCAGCGTCCCCGGTGGCTGAAGCTGCTACCGCTGCTCGTGCTCTCGGCCGGCGGCCTGGTCGTGGTGTTGTTCACCATGGGCTTCGTCGAGCAGGTGCGCATCCCCACCGAATTGCGTCCGGGGCGACGACCGGAGTTGCGCGAGCTCTCCAACGAGGGACGTTACGGGGAGGTGCTCGCCTGGAGCGCGGATATCCTGTCCGACAAGCCGTTGGACTCCGAAGCGCTGCTGTTTCGCGGTATCGCGCACTTCTACGCCGCGCTGGCGGCTGCCGATAGTGGCGATTCCGGGCCGGAGCTGGACGAGGCGATCGTAGCGCTGCGGCGGGCGCGTCTGGACGAAAATCTGCGCTACCGCAACGAATCCGCGTATCTGCTCGGCAAGGCCTACTATCACAAGGGCAGCTACTACTACGATTCCGCCATCCGCTACCTCACGGAGGCGCTCCAGGATGGGACCGGACGCACCGATGTGCACGAGTACCTGGGTATGGCGCACGTTCGCACCGGCAACCTGGATACCGGTATGAAGCACTTTTCTGCCGCCCTCGAGCGCAACCCGAGCGCCCTGCTCTACCTGTCGGTGGGCCAGTTGCTGCGGCGCATGGAGCGGCCGGAGGAGGCGTTGCAGCACTTCGAGGCCGCGCTGGAGCGCACGGAAGATCAGGCCGGAGAAATCCGTGCGCGATTCATGCTGGGTGCGCTACTATTGGAAAATCACCGGTACACCGCTGCCCGGGATCAGTATCAGCGGATCCTGGAGATCGCTCCGGGACTGGCCGATGCGCACCTGTTTCTGGGCGATGCCCATGCCGGTCTGGGTGACGTCGTCCAGGCACGATCCGAGTGGCGGCGTGCGCGGAGCATCGATGGGCAGCATCATGGCGCCAATCTGCGCCTGCGCAGTTAGGGTTCAGCGAGGAGACCAGGGGTGGGCATATTCGGCAATCTCGCGATGGATATCGGTATCGATCTGGGCACCTGCAATACGCTG
>CAYFXT010000080.1:0-11647 GCA_964346995.1 uncultured Spirochaetaceae bacterium
CCACCCGTTCCCATCCCGAACACGGAAGTTAAGCCCTCCAGCGCCGATGGTACTGCGCTGTGATGGGGTGGGAGAGTAGGTCGTTGCCAGGCATTTTTTTGGGGATACCGACATGGCCGCCGCACCGCGCGTCGACGGATACGCGCTGAATCGCCTACATTGCGATCCGATGGCGGATTCGGAAACACACGCGCAGCGCGGCTTGCGACCAATGGCGATAGCCGGGGAAGCCGCCGGCAGCCGGGCGCCGGGCGCCGCGATTGGTCACTGGCTTTCGCTGGTAACCGGATTGTTCGTCACCGTGCTGATCATTTCCAACCTCATCGCGGTCAAGCTGGTGATGGTGGGGCCCCTGGTGGTGACGGCCGCCGTAGTGCTGTTCCCGGTGTCCTACATCGTCGCCGACGTGCTCACCGAGGTGTACGGCTACGCGGTGGCGCGGCGGGTGATCTGGATCGGGTTCCTGTGCAACCTGGTTGCGGTGGTGGCGATCGTGATCGGCGGGCTGATCCCGGCCGCCCCCTTCTGGCAGGATCAGGATGCCTACGATGCCATTCTCGGCTACTCGGTGCGCCTGCTAGTGGCATCGTTCGTCGCCTATCTGGGCGGTGAGTTTCTCAACGCCTTCGTGCTGGCCAAGCTCAAGCTGCACACCGCCGGCCGCCATCTGTGGCTGCGCACCATCGGCTCCACGGTAGTGGGGCAGGCGGTAGACTCCGCGTTGTTCGTGGTGGTGGCGTTTGGCGGCGTGCTGCCGGCGGATGCCCTGCTGGTCGCCATGGCTTCGCAGTGGACGGCCAAGGTGCTGTACGAAGCCGCGGCGACGCCGCTGACCTATCTCGTCGTACGTTTCCTGAAGCGCAGCGAAGGCGTCGATCACTACGATCGCGACACTCGCTTCAATCCTCTGGCGGTGCGCGGGAGCTGATTACCTCGGTCGATGGTGGGTGAGTTGCGCGCGGTCGCGGATCAGGGCGCGTCCGCGCTCGGCAGGTCGTTGCGCTTCCTGCGGTGCGGGCGTATCATGGTCGTTACAGCGGCTGGACGATGGCCGCTCAGGTACGGATTGATACAACCGCAGGCGGCGACGTTTTCTGAGGGCGACCTCGAGTACATCATGGACTCGCTGGCCACCGATCCCGGCGACCGGTCGATGTTGGCCCGTGCCGTGTGCGAAGACCGCGACATCCGCGAGGCGGTCCTTTCCGACGATCGCGTGGTCGGCACGTTGCTCGCCGACGAGGAGGCATTCATCCATGTCTCCGCCTATCTGTTCTTTACGGTGCTGCTGTTGCGCGCGCGCCGTGACCTCCGGAATCAGGGCTACACGCTGGAGCGGGAGGGCGACGTGACCATGCCGGTGTTCGACAGCGCGGAGGTGTGCGCCTTCCTGCAGCCGGAGGAAATCCGCGACTACCTGGTCGGCGTGTTGGCCGGCTTCGTGAAGAGCGAGCAGCGTACCGTGACGCTGCACCGCCCCAATGCCAGAGCGCGCCGCATGCGGGTGAACGACCTCGACCTGCGCAGCCTGATCCGCTTCTGCAGCGCCATTGCGGAGGAGCACCGCTTCGATCTGTACTGCCACATTGCGGACCTGTGTCTGTTCTCCTCCGGGTTGTTCTCCGGAAAGCGCATCTGGGGACACAGTGCAGCGACCTGGACAGAGCAGGGCACCCTGTTCTACTCGCTCGCCGCGGCGCACCGCGACGCGAGCGAGCATGGTCTCGGCGACACCCTGTACGCCATCGCCGACAACTTCTCGTTGGCGGTGAAGCCGTTGCGGCTGATCGCGGAGCGCTACCTGAGTTCGTTGCGCGACCACGTGTTTGGAGTCTGAGGACGGCACGTACCATGCTGCTCCTCATTCTGCTGCTGGCAGGAACCCTCGGCTTCTCCTTTCTCTGTTCCGTCCTGGAGGCGGTGATCCTCAGCGTGACCCCGAGCTACGTGGTTGCCATCGGCAAGAGACGTCCTTCCATCGGCAAGCTGCTGGCAAGTTTCAAACGTGACGCGGAGCGACCTCTGGCGGCGATACTGGCGCTCAATACCATCGCCAACACGGCCGGCGCAACGGGCGTGGGCGCCCAGGCGACGGTGCTGTTGGGGAGCACCGCGGTGGGGCTGGTATCGGCACTGCTCACCCTGCTGGTGCTGTTCTTCTCCGAGATCATTCCCAAGACGATCGGTGCCACCTACTGGCGTAGCCTGGCTCCTCTGGCCACCCGGATCACGCAGTGGCTGATCTATGGCATGTATCCGTTCGTCTGGGCGGGCGGAGTATTGCGGATCGTCGTGCAGCGCGGGCGTCGCCCGGCACGAGTGAATGAAGAGGAATTGCATGCGATCGCCGACCTCGGTCAGCAGGAGGGGGTGGTGCAGGACAGCGAGTCGCGGGTTCTGCGCAACGTGATTCGGTTCGGGTCGTTACGCGTGCGCGAGATCATGACCCCTCGTACCGTGGTGGTGGCGTTTCCGGAGCAGACGACGGTACAGGAGGTGCTCGCCGACCGATCCGGTCTGTTGTTCTCACGCATTCCCACCTACGCCGACAGTATCGACGCGGTCACCGGTTACGTGCTCAAGAGCGATCTGCTGCTCAGCGCCGCCCAGGGACGCAGCGACCGCAAGCTGGTCGAGGTGAAGCGCAGCATCAGTCTGGTACCGGACACCCAGCCGTTGCGCGAGTTGTTCAGCCAGTTCCTGGATGAGCGCAAGCACATCGCAGTGCTGGTGGACCAGTACGGCGGCATGGCGGGCATCGTCACCATGGAGGACGTGGTGGAGTCTCTCCTGGGCAGCGAGATCGTCGACGAGTCGGATGTCGAGATCGACATGCAGAAGCTGGCGCGTCGCCGGTGGGAACGTCGGGCGCACCAGATGGGGGTCGCCGATGCGCTCGCGCCTGCCCCACAGTCCGAGCAGCCGGCAGAGGGCGGCGAGCGTTCCTGAAATGAGCCGTACGAGCGTCTGAAGTTGGCGCAGACGCGGTAGTCGGCACCATGCCTGGCCAAGGGGGCGCTCGATGAGCGGCGCGCTGACTTGTGGCGGCAGCGACACCGGAGAACCTCGGCGATCTGTAGGGCCGTGCCCAAAAAACGGCCACCAGGTTGATACGCGAAATCGTGACCGGTATGCCGCCGGTAGGAGATCTGTGCTTTGTGGCGTAAAGAACTTGTTCGTTTAGCGAATCCGGTGCTATGTTATCGGGGAAATAGATGTTGAGTATGCCGACGCAGATGCCGCCGCATCGGGCGGCAGAGGATCTGCAGTTCATTCGCCACACCATGGAGCGAGCCAACCGTTTTTACGCCGTGCCGGGGATTGGGCTGGTCATCATGGGAACCACGGCTCTGGTCGCTGCTGGCTTGGCAAGTACGGCACCCGAAACACGATGGCTGGCGGTATGGGTCGCCGACGCGGTACTCGCTATGGCAGTGGGCCTCTTAACCATGTATCGAAAGGCGCGCTCGGTCAAACTTCCGGTGGCATCGCCGTCGGGACAGGCGTTCCTGTTGAGCTTCGCGCCGCCGATCGCCGCCGGCATCGTCATCACCGTCGCCTTTGCGGTCAACGGGGTAACGGAGTTGCTGCCGGGAACGTGGCTGATCCTCTATGGTCTGGCGTCGATAACCGGAGGGGCATTCTCGGTGCGTGCGGTCTCGGTGATGGGCGGCGGCTTTCTGCTGTTGGGCGGGATCGCATTGCTGGTCCCGGCGCAATGGGGAAATCTGTTCATGGCCGCAGGATTCGGCGTGCTGCACCTCGCCTTCGGCGCCTACATCGCTCGCCGCCATGGCGGCTGACCAGATGGTCGGTGGCCCGCCGCTGAAGCGTCAGCTTCGCGAGGCGATCCAGAGATTGACCATGCCCGTGGAGCCGTGCCTCGATCGGCTCATTCACGAACGGACGCGGCTGGCGATCATGAGCACGCTGGCCGTGGTCGACAGTATTACTTTCAGTCAGCTCAAACGGCTGCTGAGCGCGACCGACGGCAACCTGAGCGTACATGCGCGCAAGCTGGAGAACGCCCGCTACGTAACCACTACCAAGTCGTTCGACGGGCGCGTACCGCGTACTACGTACCGGCTGACCGCGGCCGGCCGCAGCGCGCTGCAGGGTTACCTGGCCTACATGGAGAGCCTGATCACCGCAATGAAGGGAGATAGTCGATGATTCGGCGCGGTCACTCGGTGACGCCCAACGCAACGACGATCGATACACCGGCATCTGAGGTCGGCCGTCACTTTCGCGTCACTGCACCGGAAGGACTGCACGTCGGCATCATCATGGACGGCAACGGCCGCTGGGCCGAGCGTCAGGGCAAGCGCCGCTATCTCGGACATCGCGCCGGAGCGCAGACGGTGCGCGCGTGCGTGCGCGCCTCGCCCGACTGCGGCGTGCGCGTCCTCACGCTTTACGCGTTCTCGACCAGCAATTGGAACCGTCCGGCCGGGGAGGTGCGGTTGTTGCTGCGCCTGTTCGAGCGCCGCCTGTACGGTGAGATCGACGAGTGCGTCGCCAATGGCGTGCGCATCCAGGTAATCGGGCGCCGCGACCGGCTCGGTGCGGGACTGTGTGCAGCCATCGACGCAGCCGAGGAGGCTACCCACGGCGGCGAGCGCCTGCTGCTGCGCCTGGCCATCGACTACTCCGCGCGCGACGCCATTCTCGCCGCGGCGGACCGGATCCGGGAACTGCCCGCCTCTGCTGCCGATCGTCAGGCCGCATTCGGTCGGTTGGTATCGAGTCAGCCGTGTGAGTGCCAGCCGGTCCAGGACGTGGACCTGATCATTCGCACGGGCGGGGAGTACCGACTGAGCGACTTCCTGCTGTGGGAAGGCGCGTACGCCGAACTCTATTTCACCGAGGTGATGTGGCCCGACTTCGGGCGCAGCGAGTTTCAGGCGGCGATCGCCGAGTTTCGCCGGCGCGAGCGCCGCTTCGGCAGTTTACCTGCCCAACCGGCCGTATCGAAGCCTGCGCCGGCTGTGCCGGTGACGTCCGCCACGGCTATGGGCCCGCAGGCGGTCCCGGTGGCCGCAGATCCTGCAGCCACCGTTGCTGCCGGCCTGTGATTGCCGTGTGACGGTGATGCTCGCGCCGCCGGTAATTTCCGCCAGCAGGAGACCGGCATGAGCACCCGATTCGTACTCCGCCACACATATACAGCCGCTCGATCAGCGGCCCATGTCAGATCGGAACGCGGTCAGATCGGAACGCGGCGCAGCCGCAGCGCGTTGCCGATTACCGAAACCGAACTCAGGCTCATGGCCGCCGCCGCCAGCATGGGGCTCAGCAATTCACCGAACAGCGGGAACAGGACGCCTGCGGCCACCGGGATGGCGAGGCTGTTGTAGAGGAACGCCAGGAACAGGTTCTGGCGGATGTTGCGCCGCGCCGCGACACTCAGTGTCCGCGCGCGGACGATGGCACGCAGGTCGCCGCGGACCAGGGTCAGGTCGGAGCTCTCCATCGCCACGTCGGTGCCGGTCCCCATGGCGATACCGACCTGGGCTTGAGCCAGGGCCGGCGCGTCGTTGATGCCGTCGCCGGCCATTGCCACTACCCGGCCCGCGCGTTGCAGTCGCCGGATCTCGGCCGCCTTCTGTTCCGGCGGTACCTCGGCGATCACCGTGGGAATGCCAAGGCCCCGGGCTACCGAGTCGGCCGTGGTACGGTTGTCGCCGGTGGCCATCACCAGGTCGACGCCGGCGGCACGAAGCTGGGCGATCGCTTCCGGCGTAGTGCTCTTGACCGTGTCCGCAATCGCGATCGCGCCTGCCATTCGGCCGGCGATCGCCACCTGCACCACGGTCTGACCGGACGAACGCAGCGCCGCGGCGGTCGCGTCCAACGCGCCGTCGGTGGTTACTCCGTAGTCGGTCAGGAATGCGGAGCTGCCCAGCACAACCTCGCGGCCGGCAACGGTGCCCGCCACGCCCCGGCTGGTGACCGACTCGAACGCGGTCACGGCCGCCACCGGATCGCCGCGCTGCCGCGCCGCCGCCACGATGGCTGCGGCGAGCGGGTGTTCGCTCGGTAGCGCCACGGCGGCGGCCGCCGCGATAAGGTCGTGCTCGGTCATGCCGGATGCGGGGATGACCCGCTGCACGCGCGGGCGGCCCTCGGTGAGGGTGCCGGTCTTGTCTACCACCAGCGTGTCCACGGTGCCCAGCACCTCGATGGCAGTGGCGTCCCTGAACAGCACGCCAAGCGTGGCACCGCGACCGGTGGCCATCATGATCGACATCGGGGTTGCCAATCCGAGCGCGCAGGGGCAGGCGATGATCAGCACTGCCACGGCGTTGAGCAGCGCCAGGGTCAGGCTGGGCTCCGGTCCCCATACCGCCCATACGACGAAGGTAGCCGCGGCGACGGCGATGACGGCGGGAACGAAAACGGCAGCGACCGCGTCCGCGATGCGCTGAATCGGCGCCCGGCTGCGCTGTGCCTGCGCGACCATCTGCACGATGCGGGCGAGCAGCGTTGCCGCGCCTACCTTGTCGGCCACGATCTCCAGCGCTCCGGTGCCGTTCATCGTGCCGGCGATCACCGCCGCCCCCGGTTGCTTCGCCACCGGCGTCGCCTCCCCGGTGACCATCCCCTCGTCGACCGTGCCGGCGCCGGCCGCAACGGTCCCGTCCACCGGCACTTTCTCGCCGGGGCGCACGCGCAACCGGTCGCCGACCGCGATCGCTTCGAGCGGTACCTCCTGTTCGGTTCCGTTCGCTTCGAGCCGATGCGCGGTCGGCGGCGCCAACTCCAGCAGCAGGCGCAGTGCCGCTCCGGTGCGCCGCCGGGCGCGCAGCTCCAGCACCTGTCCCAGCAGCACCAGCGTAGTGATCGCGGCGGCGCTCTCGTAGTAGTAGAGGGCCACGGCAGCACCGGCGCCGGTGGCCGCAGTACGGAATACACCGGGTGCGATGGTCGCCACCACGCTGTACAGAAAGGCGACGGCGATCCCGAGGCCGACCAGGGTGAACATGTTCAGGTTGCGGTTGACCAGGGAGGCTCCGGCGCGCTGGAAGAAGGGCGCGGCGCCCCACAGCACCACCGGACCGGCGATCGCCAACTGCACCCAGCCGAACGCCGGCAGGGCGGCCATGGCGGAGAAGGGCAGGGCGATCAGTGGCACCGTCAGGAGGGCGCACACCATCAGGCGGAGGGTCATGGCGCGGAGCTCGCCGTCGTCTTCCGGGGCGGCGGAGGGCGTGCGCGGCTCCAACGCCATGCCGCATGCCGGGCAGGCGCCGGGACGACGCTCGTCCACCTCCGGGTGCATCGGGCAGGTATACCGCGCGCCCCCGCCGCCGCGAATCATGGCTCGTCGCGGCTCGGGCGGACGGTGGTGCCGGGCGTAGGTGTGCGCTCCATGGTGCCCGTGCCGCGGCTCGTCGTGATGGTGAGCGCAATGTTCGTGGTGCCCGGCTCCCGGGTGGGGCTCGTGCTGCTGATGGGTAGTGCTCGTGCTACCGGGTTCGTGCTCGCTCATGCTCGTGCGCTCGTGATGCCCCGCGTCACCGTCATGGCCGTGGTGATCGTGATCGCCGTGCGTGCCGTCCGGCGCGGCCAGGAAGCGCTCCGGACAGTCGGCGAACCGGGTCCGGCATCCCGCCGAGCAGAACAGGTAGATCTTGCCGCGGTGGCGGACCTGATGCGTGCCGTCCGGCACCACGGTCATGCCGCAGACCGGGTCGATGTTCGTCATGGTCAGATGCTGGTGCGTGCCAGAACCACCATCAACTCATCGACCACGCGCGGCAACTCCGTGCCGCCGTCGTCGTGCGCCGCATCGGCGACGCAATGGTCGAGGTGGCGCTTCAGGACATGCAGCCCCAGCGCATTGAGGGCCGCCCGCACCGCCGAGACCTGAGTCAGAATGTCGATACAGTAGCGTTCCTCCTCGACCATACGGCGTATTCCGGCAAGCTGTCCCGCGATGCTGCGCAGGCGGCGCAGCGCAGTCTCGTCGGCCGGATGCGGGCCGCGCGGTGTCCCGGTGTGGCCTGAACGGCCGTTCGGTTTGGTCACCTCTTCCCTCCCTGACGAATCGTTCTGATGACAGCAGGGTGCCCCACGGGGGTGGGGTATATCAAGCAGTCTCTCATAAGCAGGAATGAATCGCTTGACGGGCTTCGTGGGGGCAACTATGTTAGCCGTATGCCTTACGACCCCGTGCTCGTGCAACCGATGCGCGACGAGCTCACCGCGGTGGGCATCGAAGAGTTGGCAACTGCCGACGCCGTGGACCGGTTCATGGCTGACAAGAGCGGGTCCGCCATGATCGTAATCAACTCCGTATGCGGCTGTGCCGCCGGCAGCGCGCGTCCCGGAATCAGGATGGCCCTGCGCCACGAGGTGACCCCGGATCGCGTCGCCACGGTGTTCGCCGGACAGGATCTGGACGCCACCGCCAAGGCGCGCAGCTACTTGTCGCATATTCCTCCGAGCAGCCCGTCGGTCGCGCTGTTCCGGGATGGCGAGCTGGTGTTCATGTATCCGCGCCACCTGATCGAGGGGCGACCTCCGCAGATAATCGCCGCCGATCTGGTGGCAGCGTTCGACGAGCACCTCGCCGCCTGAGTTCGGACAATCTCCACACCGTGTTGCCATGTCGCAGCACGGTCGTCCCGCGACCCGGAAGACCATGACACGCGATCACCCGGCCTCCTCCGTCGGCCGCAACTCTCGCGTCGGGAACTCTCGGCACGCCGACAAGGGCGAGTTGCACGGTATCACCGTGGTGGTGGACACCACCGGTGCGGAGTTGTACATCGGCCGCTTCTTCGAGCAGCGCAGCGACGGTATCGTGCTGCTCGATGTGGCGCGCCACAGCGATGGATCAGGCGGCGTGTCGAAGCAAAAATACGTGCAGACCGCGGCTCGCTACGGCCAGTGGAAGGAGCATGACCAGGTGGTGATACCGTTGCCCGAAGTGCGTTCGGTGACCCGCCTGGCCGATGCCGCCACCTGAGATTCCGGCACACACCGGCGCGCGGCTGTTGCGCGTGCGATGTGTGCTCCTCGGCGCGGCGATCGTCACCGTTGCTACCTGTGCGCGTGAACCGCGGGTGCGGGAATATGACGAAGTGGTGATCAAGCCATCGCCGGTGGAGGCGGCGTTCGATGGCAGCGTCGCGACCGGCATGCCGGCGGCACCACTGGTGTGGCAGACGCCCCCCGCGTGGCAGGAACTGCCCGGTGACGGGATTCGCTTGGCGGCGTTCCGCCACGAACAGGGTAGCCGGCGTGTCGAGACCACGGTAGTGATGCTGGGCGGGGCAGCGGGCGGCGTGGAGGCGAACGTCGTGCGCTGGCTCGATCAGCTCGGAACGCAGCTCACCGCCGAGGAGTTGGCGCAGTTCCTGGCCACCGGTGAGCCGGTGGTCACCCGTGACGGGATGCGCCTCACCGTGTTCGACTTCACCCGTCTGACCGCTCCCGAAGGCGATTCGATACTGGCCGCGGTAGGCCCGATGCTCGACCAGACGCTGTTCGTGAAGATGTCCGGTGACGGCGCCCTGATTGCAGCCGCGCGCGCAGACTTTCTGAGTCTGATCGCCAGTCTGGGAATCGCGGCTGGAGACACCTCGTGACCTCCGGTCTCCGGCGGCCGTGGCCAGGCATGGCGGCGTGTTAGCGGCGGCGATCAGGCGCTCCCCGGTAGTACGCCTGCTGATCGATCTGCGGATCACGGTGGCGTGCCTGCTGCTGTTGTTCGTACTCACCTTCGTGGGAACGATCCACCAGATCGACAACGGCATCTACTCGGCGCAGAAAAACTACTTCGAGTCGTTCTTCATCCTGGCGGGCGGGTTCCTGCCGCTGCCCGGCGCTCAGCTCGTGCTGTGGGTGCTGTTCGTAAACCTGGTTGCGGCGACCATCTATCGGTTCGTCTACAAGGTGCGGCGGGTCGGCATCCTGATCATCCACGGCGGCCTGTTCGCCCTGTTCTTCGGCATGTTCTTCACCCAGTACTTCGCGCAGGAGTCGTTCCTGTCGCTGCTCGAGGGCGAGGGGGGCAACGTCACCACCGACTACTTCGATTGGGAAGTGGCGGTGTGGGATCCGGGCAGCGAGACGCGCCACGTGGCGGCCGTCGATGCGCGCGAACTCGCCGCCGGCGCTAGCGTGGAGATCCCGCGCTACGGAGTGGCGCTGCACCCGCAGCGCTATTTCGCCAGCGCGCAGGCGTTCAGCCGCGCCGGCGGCGCACCGGCGCGGTGGATCAACGGCTCGGGGATCGATTCTCTGGAGGAGACACGAGTCTCGCCCGATCCTCAAGAGAACTTTCCCGGCGTGTTGCTGACGGTCCGGCACGCCAGCGGCAGCGCGGAGGTGTTGTTGTACGGCGGTGACGTGGCTCCGGCATCGTTGCCGGTCGCCGGTGGGCGGCTGGCGGTGTCGCTGCGGCGCCGGCACTACGTGATGCCGCTGATTCTCTCGCTCGATGACTTCCGCGCCGAGTTCCACCCCAACACCGACACGCCGCGCAGCTTCGAGAGCGACGTGACCCTGCGTACGCCGCAGTTCACGCGCCGTGCGCGCATCTCGATGAACCACCCTTTGCGCCATGGCGGATACACGTTCTATCAGGCTTCCTATGCGATCGACGCCACCGGCCGCGAGACCTCGACGCTCGCGGTGGTCCACAATCGCAGCCGCGTGGTGCCCTACGTTGGTACCCTCGTAGTGGGGGTCGGGCTTGCCGTGCACTTCATTCAGACCCTGGTGCTGCGCGGGCGCCGGCGGTCCGCAACTCGAGGGGAGCGCAGTCATGCCTAGGAGGCTGTCGGATTGCGACAGCCTCCTGGGAGCTTGGCGGATCGGCGCGTCAGCGGCAGGTCCGACAGGGCTCCGTACGGATAGGCGGGGCTGGGCCGAAAGCGACGCCGTAGGCGACGGGTTCGGGGTGCCAGGCAAACGGACGGGGTCGACCACAGGCGGCTCCGAAAGGCAGCGATTGCGGGGCGTTCGCGATCCGGGACCGTCGTCCGCCGGGCGCCGCTTTCCGCTGCGGAGCGCCATCGCCGCGGCGATGACGTTCCTGGTTGCCATGGCCGGCGCCGCTCAGGAGAGGGCCGGTGCCGGCCTCGACGAGGCGGCCCCGTTCGCTCCGGGAGAGCTGCGCGTTGCCGACCTCGGCGCGCTGCAACGCATAGCGGTGGTGGAGGGGGGCCGGACGATGCCTCTGGACAGCTACGCGCGCTTCACCCTGCTGCGGTTCTCCGGGCGCCGCAGCCATGCGCGTGCTCCGGCCATCGAGTGGTTGGCGCGCGTGCTGTTCACGCCCAACGAGACCCACGACGACGAGATATTTCTGGTGGACAATCCGGAAGTGATCGACGCCATGGGGCTCCCGTCGCGCGGCCGCGACCGTTACAGCCTCTCGTTTCTGCTGCCCGGTCTGCCGGAGCTGGAGCGGTTGGCGGAGGACGCGGCCGCCATCGGCGAGGACAGCCGGACCATCGTCGAGCGCGAGATCCTCAGGCTCTGGAACAACGTCGGTCTGTACGCGAACCTGCTTTCCTCGTTCGCGTTCACCTACCCGCATCGCGACTTCCAGGTAGATGATCCGGCGGTTGTGGATCTTCTCGGGCTGCCCGGCACCGGCACCTACAGTTATCTCGACATCGCCCTGCGGCGC
>CAYFXT010000081.1:0-11533 GCA_964346995.1 uncultured Spirochaetaceae bacterium
GCGGCAGCTCGCCCATGCAGCGCCTGACAGCGGCCGGCCGGTCGGCGGGCGGCACGTCGACGATCAGGCCGGTGGTCTCGACGCTACGCAGCACCTCCAGGTCGGTGCCGCACGTACCCTCCGGCAGTTCCAGCAGCAGCGGCCGGTCGATGACGCCGCAGACGCGCTGGATGTTCGCCAGCGTGTGGAACGAAAGCGGCGACTCGCGAATCGCCGGGCGGAACAGCAGGCCGTTGACTGCCAGTTCGCCGAGGGAGCGGATGATCCCCTCGTCGGACCGGTGATCGACGGTGATGACGATGCCGAGGTCGGGCAGGGTCAGCAACGCCGCCTCGGTACCGGCGGCGTCGAAGATGACGTAGTCGCAGCCGATGCCGACCAGGGCCCTGGTCTGTTCCAGGGTGAACAGCGGCAGGCGCACGCCCCAGATGCGGCCGGAGAGCGCCTTGGCGGCGTCGGGCAGGGCGGGATCGTCGACGCTGGCGAGCCGCAGCAGGAAGCCGTCCGCGTCGATGGCGGCCAGCCGCGGATCGTCGGCCAGCGCGGCCGGCGTCGCCTGCGCGATCAGCGCGAACTCGTCCACGCTCCTGCCGGTGGAAGCAAAGCCGGCCGGCCGCGGCGTATGCTCGCGGACACGGTCCAGCAGCTCGATGAAGCGGCTCATTGAAAGATCGCGATCAGCACGCCGGCGGCGACCGCCGATCCGATGACGCCGGCCACGTTCGGGCCCATCGCGTTCATCAGCAGGAAGTTGCCGGGATCCTCATCCTGCCCGACCTTCTGTACCACCCGTGCCGCCATCGGTACTGCGGAGACGCCGGCCGCGCCGATCATGGGGTTCACGCGGCGGCCGGTGAGCACGCACATCAGCTTGCCCATCAGCACGCCGGCGGCGGTGCCGATGGCGAAGGCGATCAGGCCCAGGGCGATGATCTGCAGCGTCCTGGGGTTCAGGAACGCGCCGGCGCTCATGCGCGACCCGACCGACAGGCCCAGCAGGATGGTGACGATGTTGATCATCTCGTTCTGCGCGCACTGCGACAGGCGCTCCAGCTTGGGGACCAGCGCGCTGGCCTCCTTGAGGAGGTTGCCCAGCATCAGCATGCCGATCAGCGGGGCGGCGGCCGGCACCACCAGCGCTGCGGTCACGGTGGTGATGATCGGGAAGAGGATCTTCACCCGGGTGGATACGGGCCGCAGGTCGGCCATGCGGACCAAGCGTTCGCGGCGGGTCGTCAGCAGGCGGATGATCGGCGGCTGGATGATCGGCACCAGCGCCATGTAGGAGTAGGCGGCCACCGCCACGGCGCCGAGCAGGTGGTCGGCGAGCCGCGACGTGAGATAGATCGCCGTCGGCCCGTCGGCGCCGCCGATGATGGCGATCGACGCTGCTTCGGGAAAGTCGAAACCCAGCGCCTGTGCGGCCAGCAGAGTACCGAAGATGCCGAACTGCGCGGCTGCGCCGAGCAGGAAGGTCTGCGGCTTGGCCAAGAGCGGGCTGAAGTCGGTCATCGCGCCCAGGCCCAGAAAAATCAGGGGCGGGAACACGCCGGTGGCGAGGCCGGTGAATATGTAGTCCAGCAGGCCGCGCTCGGCTCCACCCAGGAGCTGCTCCCTGGTGTGGAACAGTTCGGTGAGCGGCAGGTTGACCAGGATCGCGGCGAATCCGATCGGGATCAGGAGCAGCGGCTCGTATTCCTTGGCGATCGCCAGGTAGATGAGCAGGCCGCCGACGCCCAGCATCACCAGCGGGCGCCACCAGTCGGCCCCGAGGGCGATGAAGCCGGCGACGCCGGTGTTGGCGAGGAACTCGCCGATCAGACCGAACAGCGCCATTTCCGGTCAGTGAGCGGATCATTGCACGACGCCGAAGTCCAGGTAACCCGATGCCGGCTGGTCACCCCCATTCCGGTACTAGTCGGATACGCGCGCGAGGAGTTGCGCCTCGACCACGCTGTCACCCACGGCCACGGCAATCTCGGAGACGGTGCCGGCGATCGCTACCGGTACCTCCAGATCCATCTTCATCGCCTCCATGACGAACAGCACCTGCCCTTCCGTCACCGTAGCGCCCACCGAGGTGCGGATCTCGCGGAGGGTGCCGGTCATCGGCGCCACCACGTCGCCGGGCGCCGCGCTGCCGGCGGGACGCGGGGCAGCCGTCGGCGCCGCTGCCGTGGGCGCGGGAGCGGGCGCAGGCGGCGGGCGACGGGCGACGGAGGCAGGCGCGGCTGCCGGACCTTGCGGCGATCCGGATCGCGGCCGCGCGGCACCGCTGAGCGTGACCTCGTAGCGCTGGCCCTCGTTCTCGATCACCAGGGTGTCGCCGTTGCGCTCCACCTCGACGGTGTAGGAGCAGCCCTCGTACTGGAACGTAATCTGCTGCTTCACCGGCGCCTCCGCATCGGATCCCAGGGCGCCGCGCTTACCTCGTCGAACTGTCCCTGCTCGGCCAGCCAAGTGGCCACCGCCGCGGCCACCCAGCGGACGTCGCGCCGTGACGACGCGGTGCTCGCGGCGTCCTCCGCCGGAGCGGGTGCGTTCGACGGTTCGGTACCGCCGTACGCGCGGCGCAGTCCGACCATGCCCAGGCTCAACAGAGCGAGGAAGAAGACCACCACCCCCATCCCGAGGATGGTCACCGTGCCCGCGAAGGCGATTGGCGTCTGCTCCATCAGTACGCGCTACAGTGGGATGTTGCCATGCTTCCTGGACGGCCGCGACTCCCGCTTGCGGGAATACATCTCGATCGAGCGCACCAGCTCGGCGCGCGCCGCCGCCGGATCGATCACGTCATCGACGAACCCGAGACCGGCGGCGATGTAGGGATTCATCACGCTCTCCTGAAACTCGGCGATCTTCTGCCGGCGCATCTCGGCCGGATCGCCGGCGGCCTTGATGTCGCGCGAGAATATGATGTTGGCTGCTCCCTCGGCGCCCATCACCGCCACCTCGGCGCCCGGCAGGGCGAGCGTGCGGTCGTAGCCGAGCGACTTGGACGCCATGGCGATGAACGCACCACCGTACGCCTTGCGCAGGATCAGCGCCACCTTGGGCACCGTCGCCTCGGCGATGGCGAACAGGATCTTGGCGCCGTGGCGGATGATGCCGCCGTGCTCTTGCGCCACCCCCGGCAGGAAGCCGGGCACGTCGACCAGTGAGATGATCGGCACGTTGAAGGCATCGCAGAAGCGCAGGAACCGCGCCCCCTTGTCCGACGAGTCGATGTCGAGCGAGGCCGCGTACACTTTCGGCTGGTTGGCGAAGAACCCCACGGTGCGACCCGCCAGGCGGGCGAAGCCGACCACCACGTTGGGCGCATACTCCGCGTGCACCTCGAAGAACGTGCCCCGGTCGGCGAGCGTCGTGATCACCTGCTTCACGTCGTAGCCGCGCCGCGTATCCTCGGGCACCACGTCGAGCAACTCGGGGGTCGCGCGGTCCACGTCGTCACCCCCCGCCACCAGTGGGGGATCCTCGCCGTTGTACGCGGGCAGATAGCCGAGCAGGGTGCGCACTCCCTGCAGGCACTCCGGCTCGGTGGCGTAGCGGAAGTGGGCCACGCCGCTGCGACTGCAGTGTGCCGCCGAGCCGCCCAGATCTTCCGAGCTGATCTTCTCGCCGGTCACGGTGGCGATCACCTGCGGCCCGGTGATGAACATGTTGCTCACCCCGTCCACCATGAATATGAAGTCGGTGATCGCCGGCGAGTAGACCGCGCCGCCGGCGCACGGTCCGAGGATTACGGAGATCTGCGGAATGACGCCGGAGGACGCCGTATTGGCACGGAAGATCTGTGCGTACCCGTTCAGGGAAAGCACGCCCTCCTGGATACGAGCGCCTCCGGAGTCGTTGATCTGGATGAAGGGAACACGGTTGGTGAGCGCGTCGTTCTGGGCGGCGACGACGCGCCCGGCGTGCATCTCGCCGAGTGAGCCGCCGTTGACGGTAAAGTCCTGAGCGGCCGCGAACACCTGCCGCCCGTCTATCATGCCGCTGCCGGTCACTACGCCGTCGCCGAGCGTGCGGCGGCGATCGAGGCCGAAGTCGGTGGCGCGCACCGTCACGTACGGCTGCTGTTCGATGAAGGAGTAATCGTCGAGCAGCAGATCGAGCCGTTCGCGGGCGGACAGCTTGCCCTTGGCGTGCTGGGCGTCGATGCGTGCCTGGCCGCCTGCCTCCAGCATCTTCTGCCGCGTCTTGTGGCGCCGTTCGAGAGCTTCACCCACCGGACGCTCCCCGCCGGCCTGCGTCCAGGCTGGAAGTGGAGCATACAAACCGATATGCCATAAGCAAGTACGTCCTGATGACCGGAGCCAAAGCGAAGCGATTGTAGCGATGCTCGGAGCCGGCTGTCAAACCGATGCGGCGCCAGCGGCGCCAGGGCTGTGAGCGGCGCGCTGTCCGGCTCTACGGTGACTGAAGTGGTGCGGTGACAGAGCTGGCGCCGCCGAAGTGTGCCCCACCGGCCACCACTGGGCCGTGGCTACCCCCCAGACTGCTCTATCTCGGACCGCTACTGCCGCTCACCGAGAATCTGCTGGGCGCCGGGGGTGCTTCCCGCCGTGGAGAGCGTCCACACGCGGGTCGGCTCGTCCCCGTGGCGGCGGCTGCTCGTACTACGCGGGTGCACGCTGGCGCCGCGCCCGGCTGCGCACCACCACCAGCGTGCCGCGCCACGGTCCGCTCGCCGGTACCCGGGCGCGTCCGGCAGCGATCAGGGCGGCGCAGACGTCGCGGATCTCCTCATCGTGCCAGTCGGCGAGCAGGCCGAAACCGGGCGCGCGGCGCAGCCGGTCGCACTTGATCACCAGCGACCGTCCGCCGGCCAGGATGTGTCGCCACTGCCGCACGGTGTAGCGTCGCGACCCGCGCCGCACGGCGCGCAGCAGGGCGTGCTCGGCAGCCGGCAGCGCCATTACCTGGCGATCGCATACGTCGCAGCCGCTGCACTCCACCTTCTCGCGCTCGAAAAAGCGCAGGAGCTGCACGCGCCGGCAGGTCGTGCCATTGGCCGCATAGCTGCGCAGGCTCTCAGGGCGTTGCTCGAGGGCCGCCGGTACCGGCGGCGCCGGGAGTGCCGCAGGTTGGGCGGCGTCCCGCTGGTAGTGGAGCAGAACCGCGTGCGCGGGGTTGCCGTCGCGGCCGGCGCGACCGGTCTCCTGCAGGTACGCCTCGACCGATTCCGGCATCTCCCGATGCACGACGGTGCGGATGTCGGGCTTGTCCACGCCCATGCCGTAGGCCGAGGTGGCGATGAGCACGCCGTCGTCGCTGGTCAGAAACCACGCCTCCAGCCGCTTGCGTTCGGCGGCGTTCAGCCCGGCGTGGTAGAAGCGGCAACTCAGCCCCGGATGGCCGCGCCGCAGCTCCCAGCAGATATCCTCCACCCCGCGACGGCTGCGCGCGAACACGATCAGCGGCCGCGGGCAGGTCGTTACCAGCTCCGCGAGGCAGTGCAGCGGCGCGACGGTCGGCGCCACCGCGTAGCGGATGTTGGGGCGGTCCGGGTTGCCGGCGACCAGATGGGCGCCGGCAACGGGGTACAGCACCTCGCGGATGCGGCCCAGGACCGCGGGCGTGGCGGTGGCGGTAAAGGCGCTGATCACCCGCGGCTGCAGTGCCGCCACCAGTTCGTCCAGGCGTAGATAGGTGGGCCGGAAGCTGTCCCCCCACTGACTGATGCAGTGCGCTTCGTCCACCACCAGATGCTCGACGGTCGCTTTGTCCTGCAGTCGGGCCAGCAGCCGCTCGCCGAGCGCTGCTTCCGGCGTGGTGAGCACCAGGCGGGCGCTGCGGTCGGCCACCTGCCGCATGATGGCGTCGCGTTCCTCCCCGCTCTGCCCGCCGCGCAGCACCACCACCGGCAGACCCGCCGCGGTCATGCGGCGATACAGATCCTCTAGCAGGGCGAGCAGCGGCAGTACCACCAGGGTGACCCCCTCCAGGACCACCGCCGGAAACATGAAGCACACCGACTTGCCGGCGCCGGTCGGCAGCACCACGATCTGATGGCGCCCGTCGAGCAGGTTGGCAATGACCAGCCGCTGATAGGGGAACAGGTAGTTGATCCCCAAGTGGCGCTTGGCCAGAGCGTTGAGCGGATCGGATGCGATCACCTGGGGTTCGGGTGCCTCGCATGCGACCGGTTCGGGCGCGATCGGATCCATACCTGACATGACAACGGCAACACGCCAGGTGCTTCAACGGAAGACGGTACGGAGCGGCTGGCCTGACCGGTAGGGCGCGCGCGCCTGCCGCTCCCGCGATCCGACCCGCGCCGCCACGGGTCGCGCCGGGTTGCGTCGCCTGCCGTTTGTGCCATCAATGGGGCCATGGAGAGGTGGCGCGGCCGCCGGCGGTCGTCGGAGCAGCTACCGGAAGGCAAGATAGACGCCGCGGTACTGGCCGGGCTGCTCCCGGCCAGTACCGCCACCCAGCCGGGCGTGCTGATCGGCGCCGCCGTCGGCGAGGATGCGGCGGTCGTTACCGGTGCACCGCGCCTGGTGGTGACCAGCGATCCGATCACCCTGGCCGGCAGCGCCATCGGCCGCTATGCGGTGGCGGTCAACTGCAACGACCTCGTGGCCATGGGCGCCACACCCCGCTATCTCACTACCACCCTGCTGCTGCCGCCCGGCACCACTCGCGGCACCCTGGAGGAACTGTTCAGGGAGCTTGCCGCCGCCGCAACCCACGCCGAAATCGCCTGGGTGGGTGGTCATACCGAGGTGACCGGCGCGGTGACGCGGCCGGTGGTGATGGGCGCCGCGGTCGGCGTGCTCACCGGAGAGCCGTGGTCGAGCGCGCGCGTGCGGCCCGATGACGCCATCGTGCTCACCAAGTGGGTGGCGCTGGAGGGCACCACGCTGCTCGCCCGTGAGCGGTCCGACGCGCAAGCCATGCTCGGCGCCGATTACGCTGCCGCCGTGGGCTGGCTCGACCAACCCGGCATCAGCGTGGTACCGGAGGGCCGGGTGCTGCGCGCGTTTGCGATCCACGGCGCTCATGATCCGACCGAGGGCGGAGTCGCCCAGGGATTGCACGAGTTGGCGCACTGCTCCGGGGTCGCCATCGAGGTCACCGCCGTCGCGCTGCCAATCAAGGACGTCACGCGGCGACTGTGCCGTGCGCTCGGCCTCGATCCGCTCGGCCTGCTGGCGTCCGGCGCGCTCCTGTTCAGCACCGCTTCCGACGAGGCGGGTCGGGCGGTGCAGGCACTGCGCGACAGCGGGATTCCTGCGGCCGTGATAGGCACCGCCAGCGCAGGCCGCGGCGTCACCCTGCGCACCGGCAGCGTGAGCAGGCCCCTGCCCGCCTTCCCGCAGGACGAGATCACCCGCCTCGGTGACCACCAGCCGGCCGCCGAACCGCGCCATCCCGGGCCGTCCGGCGGCTCCGAGCCATCGTAGCTCATGGCCAACGCCGCCCCGTGGCCCTTTCCACTCCGCGACCCGCTGCCGATAGATGGCAAGGCGGTGCCCGCTGTACAGGTGGTGGCGACCATAGGCCCCACCCTGACCGCGGCGCGCCGGCAACGGATCGCCGAAGTGGTGGCGGCGCGCACCTTTGCGGTAGCGCCGATCCTTGAGCAGGTCGTGGATGTCGGCAACGTCGCCGCGGTGCTGCGCAGTGCGGAGGGGTTGGGGTTCGGCGGCGTCCACTGGGTGCCCGCAGCCCCCACGGGTCTGGAGCGCCCGCCCAACCGGGTGACCCAGGGCGCGGAGAAGTGGCTGCTCACGCGCTCGTGGAAGAGCGCGGCTGCGTGCGTGGCCGGCCTGCGTGCCGCCGGCTACCGGATCGCCGCCACCATGCCGGGCGGCCGCAGCATCCCGCTCGCGGCAATCGACCTGTGCACGCCGGTGGCCATCGCTTTCGGGAACGAGTACCGCGGCGTCAGCGAATTCCTGGCCGACACCGCCGACCAACTGATCACCGTACCGATGTACGGGTTCAGCCGCAGCTTCAACGTCAGCGTTGCCGCGGCGGTGGTGCTCGCCCATCTGCGCGACCGCCTGCCGCGCGAGGCACCGAACTGGCAGCCCACCGCGACGCAACGGCTGCTCCTCACCGCCCACTACTACCTCGCCTCACAGCCGCACGCGGCGAGCCTGCTGCGGCGCAGCGGCGTACTCGGCGCAGAGCCGCCCCCGTCCGATACGGCTGCTGCCGGCCGCTGAACCAGCGCCCTCCACGCGCGGACGGTTCGACCTTCCGGGGGTGCTGGTCGTGATCGGGTCGGACTGACCGGCTGCGACGGGCAAGCGAGCGCTAGCTGAGCGCAGGTCGGCTCGGACTCGCCCCGCAGCTTCGACGGCTCGATTTGACAGCGGCGGACGCCATCTCCTACAGTGCGCGGCGCGGAACGCACGGAAATGATCATAGAACCAAGAGTTCGCGGCTTCATCTGCCTCACCGCGCATCCCGACGGCTGCGCCGCCCACGTCGCGCAGCAGATCGACTACGTGGAGCGCCAGGGCGCGGTCGACGGCCCGCGCCGCGTGCTGGTGATCGGCGCGTCGACCGGCTACGGCCTGGCCTCGCGCATCGTGGCCGCGTTCGGCTGCGGCGCCGACACCGTGGGGGTATTCTTCGAGCGCCCCGCGAGCGGACGCCGCACCGCGTCGGCCGGCTGGTACAATAGCGCCGCATTCGAACGCGCGGCCACGGCCGCCAGGCGCGGCGCGTGGAGCATCAACGGCGACGCCTTCTCCGACCAGATCCGCCAACAGACAATCGATCTGGTGGCGCAGCGACTCGTTCAGGTCGATCTGGTGATCTACAGCTTGGCGTCACCGCGCCGCGTCCACCCCGACTCGGGAGAGATCATCGACAGCGTCCTCAAGCCGATCGGAGCTCCCTACGCCGGCACTACGATCGACCCCCACCGCGGCGCCGTCAGCCCAGTGCGGATCGACCCGGCGAACGAAGCCGAGATCGCCGCCACGGTGCAGGTGATGGGCGGCGACGACTGGCGCCGCTGGTCTACCGCCCTGCACGAAGCCGGACTGCTGGCGCCCGGCTGCCGCAACATCGCCTACACTTACGCCGGTCCCACCTACACGCACGCAATCTACCGTGCCGGCACCATCGGCCGCGCCAAACAGCACCTGGAGCGCACCGCCCGGGAGCTGGACCGCGAACTGCCGGCGCGCTCGCTGGTCTCGGTCAACAAGGCGTTGGTCACCCAGGCGAGCGCTGCCATCCCGGTGATCCCGCTCTACCTGATGCTGCTGTTCCGGGTGATGAAGGAGCGCGGCTTGCACGAGGGCGCCATCGAGCAGATCTACCGCCTGTTCTCCCGCCGCCTCTACACCGGCGTGGAACTTCCCACCGACGCCGAGGGGAGGGTGCGCATCGACGACCGGGAAATGGATCCGGCGGTGCAACAGGAGGTGGAACAGCGCTTTGCGGCGTTCGCCGATGGCAGCGGCGCCGACCGCGTGGCGGAACTGGCCGACCTGGAGGGCTACCGCGGTGACTTTCTGCGCCTGTTCGGCTTCGGCCTGCCGGGTGTCGACTACACCGCCGACGCCGACCCGGAAGTGACTATCCCCTCCCTCTCCCCTGCCGGCGGGTAACAATCAACGGAGCGAATGAGTCAGCCAGGGGCAGGCTGCCGCAGATAGGGACACAGGTGCGCCACGACGCAGCGCTCGCAGGCCGGACGGCGGGCGCTGCAGCAGCGGCGGCCGTGATAGTTGACCGTGGCGGAGAGCTCGCTCTGCTGGCGCTCCGGCACCAGAGCGCGGATCTGCGCCTCCACGCGGTCGGGATCGGTGGCGTCGGTGAGCCCGAGCCGGGTGGCGACGCGGCGAAAGTGGGTATCCACTACCACCGCCGGCTTGCCGAACCAGTGCGCGAACATCACGTTGGCAGTCTTGCGGCCCACGCCGGGCAGCGCGGCAAGCTCCTCGATCGTGTCGGGCAACACTCCGCCGTGGCGGTCCAGCAGTGCACGCGCGCACGCGATCAGGTTGCGCGCCTTGTTGCGAAAGAAGCCGGTGGTATAGATCTCCTGCTGCAGCTCCTCCTGCTCGGCGCCGGCCAACGCGGCGGGTTCGGGATAGCGCCGGAACAGCCGCGGCGTGACGGCGTTGACCCGTTCGTCGGTGCACTGCGCGGAGAGGATGGTAGCCACCAGCAGCTCGAAGGCGTTGTGGTGATGCAGCGGGCACGGCGTGTCGGGATATTCCCGGCGCAGAGCAACGCGAATCTCCTCCGCGCGGGCGCGTAGTTCGGAAAAATGCGGCTCGTAATTGACGGGAACGGTCATGATCGCTACCTCATGGGAAAGAGTGTCCTGGGATCATGGATAGTATTGCTGTCGGACAGTGGTAGTGGCGATAGCCTCCAGTATACTGGCCGTTCCCGGCTTGGCGGTTGCTATCGCTCATCCTTTCGGCAAGCTGCGCGGGGAGATCGCCGAGGTCGGCCAGGAAGCTCATGATGCACCTGCAGCTATGGGCGAGAACATCGTTTGCCTAAGGTGACCGCAGGACGCGATGGTAGGGAGTGTCGACCGACGGTGTGTGGTGGCCATCACCGGCCCCACCCGCGGCATCGGCTTGGCAACGACGCGAGCGTTGTGCGCGGCCGGGTACACCGTGGTGGCGGGAGCGCGCGATTCGAGCGCCCTCACCGCCGCCCGGATTGGCGTGGCGGTGCAAGGCGTACGCCTCGATCTGACCGATCCGGGCTCGATCGAGCAGTTCGCCGACACGGTGGACACCGCTGCGGCCGGCGGGCGCCTGCTGGCGGTGATCAACAACGCCGGAGTCGGGGCGCTCGGCGCGGCGGAGGAGTTCCCGGTCGAGCGCGCCCGCGAGATGTTCGAGATCAACTTGTGGGGCGCCGTGCGGCTCAACCGGCTGCTGCTGCCGCTGCTGCGCGCCGGGGCCGCGCCGGAGCAGCCCACCTTCCTGGTGAATGTCGGCTCGCTGATCGCCGAGTACCCGGTTCCGTTCCATGCCCTCTATGCCTCCTCCAAGGGGGCGCTGCGCACCTACACGCTGGCGTTGCGCGGCGAGCTGACCGCACACCACGTCGCGGTGGTGCTGATCGAACCGGGCGACATCGCCACCGGCACCACGCCGCTCGTGCACTGCGCGTCCGACTCCCCCTACGGCGCCGCCTTCGAGCGCGTGAGCGCGGCGCGCGCCGCCAAGATGGCGGCCGCGCCACCTCCGGAAGCGGTGGCGCGCCGGGTGCTGCAGGTGCTCGGCCAGCGCCGGCCGCCTCCGATCGTCGCCTGCGGCGCCGCGGCGCCGTTGCTGCGCCTGCTGCGCCGACTGCTGCCCGACCGCCTCGCCGAAACCCTCACCCTGCGCTCCTACGGACTGCTCCGAAAGTGACGGCCGCAAATTGCGATGCCTGTTCCTCGGTTATCGCCCGCTCTTTGGCGTCCGCAGAGCGACCGTGCCTGCCGCACCGAAAACGACGGCCAACCGCCGATACAGGTGCCGGTTTCATCGCCCTCCTTGTCACGGAGTGACCGCGCCTCCTGCCCGGACCCGCGTCCAGCCGGCAAGGC
>CAYFXT010000082.1:0-11528 GCA_964346995.1 uncultured Spirochaetaceae bacterium
TAATCCAGTACGAAGCTGGTGAATTTGGTGGTTGGCCATCTGCCCTCGACGACGTCCGCCGTTGGTGGATCCAGGTCAGCGTATCCCAGGGTAAGGGTGCCGCCATACTGCGGTCCGGTGGCGTGCTCGGCCGCCGCTTCGATGGTCTCGGCCTCGCCCGCGGCAAAGACGGGCAGCCCGATGATCGCAAGTGCCAACGCAAGCATCACGACTCTGTTCATCAGTAAATCGTTCATCAGTAGATCTCCTTCACCATAGCAATGGAGGAATCGTCAGGTCCTGTCAAGCTGATCGCTGCGGCCCAGCTTCAGGCCTTGCATACGATAGCTTCCCGCACCCCCGCGCAGACGGGGATCGAGCAGATCCCGCACCGCGTCGCCGAACATGTTCACGCCGTACACGACGATGCTCAACGCCAGGCCCGGCCAGATGACCATCCATGGCGCGTTGAACATGAACCGTCGCCCGCTGCCGCTCAGCATGCCCCCCCAACTGGGTGCCGGCGGCGGTATGCCGAAGCCAAGGAAGCTGAGCGAGGCTTCGCCCAGAATGACCCCGGGCACGGCCAGCGAAAAACTGATGATGATAGGAGCCAGAATGTTCGGCAGGATGTGCCTCAGCAGCACTCTCGAAGTCGAACCGCCGATTGCTATCGAAGCCTCCAGGTACGAATTCTCCTTGATATTGATGACCACGCTTCTCGAGAAGCGTGAGCCGCCAATGCCGCCGGATACACCCATCACGATGATGAGACCGAGAAGGCCTGGACCGACAATCGCCATCACGACCATGAGAATCGGCAGATACGGCAGACACATCCAGCCATCGACGAACCGCTGTACGATCAGGTCGAACTTGCCGCCCAGATAGCCGCATAGTAAGCCAATGGCCGTTGCGATCAGGGTGCTCACCGTCGTTGCCGAAATCCCGACGATCATCGATATCCGGGCACCGTAGATCACGCGACTGAGAACGTCGCGGCCCAGATTGTCGGTGCCCAGCCAGAATTGCCGCGACGGCGGCTCCAGGAAGTCGCCAACCTCCGTCTCGTTGAATCCATAGGGCGCCAAAAGGTCGGCAAAAACGCCGGTAAGGAGCAACAGCAGCGTGATGACCGCACCCACCGTACCGAGTGGCTTCTCCGTTACCAGCCGCCGGAGAAACCGGGTCCCGTCGCGTGCGCCGCCGGTGCTGTCGGTGGCGCGTTCCTGCACCTGATCGACCAGGCTATCCGTACGAACCGGCCCGCTCGATGCGCTCACAATCTGACCTTCGGGTTCAGTATGCCGTAGGTAAGGTCGACGACCAGGTTGATGAGTACCATGCCGACGCCGAACATGAGCATGATGCCGCTCACCACCGTGTAATCCCGGGTGAGCGTGGCGTCCACCAGGAGGCGGCCCATCCCGGGAAGACTGAAGATCTGCTCAATGATGACCGCGCCTCCGATCATGACCGGCAACGTATACCCGATCAGGGTGATCACCGGGATGAACGCATTCTTGAGGGCATGCCGCAGCACCACCGCGCGTTCCTTCAGTCCCTTTGCCCATGCGGTTCGCACGTAGTCCTGGCGCAGTACCTCCAGCATCATGGTGCGGGTCATGCGCATGGTGCCTCCGGTCATGGCCAGACCCAGAACGACCGCCGGAATGACGAACATCTTCAGGTTCTCGAACGGATCGTCCAACAATCTGGTGAACATGATGGGCGGCGAATAGCCCCACCACAATGACGGGAACACGACGATCATCGTGCCCAGCCAGAAGCTGGGAACGGCCATGCACATGATGGCAAAGCTGCGCACTACGTAGTCGCTGACGGTATCCTGTCGCAGAGCGGAATACACGCCGATCGGCAGCGCGATCAGGTTGGCGATGACGAACGCGATCAGACCGAGCTCCAGGGTGACCGGCCACCTGATGGCGATGTCCCGCAGGACCGGAGTATGGCGCCGGAACGATGTTCCGAAGTCACCTTGCAGGAGTCCGCTGACGGTGCCGTCCGCTTGCGGGTAGATCCCGATCCAGCGTCCATACTGGGCATGGATCGGGACATCGAGCCCATACCTCTTCATGATCGCATCGCGGGCCTCTTCGAGAGACTCCCGGGCGACGCCAATTTCCTCCATCTGCGCAAGTTCGGCGTCCACGATGTCGCCGGGCATGAACCGAATCACGGCAAAGATCACGAAACTGACGATGAACAGTGTCGGAAAGGTCAGGAGAAGCCGTCTGACGATGTAGGCACGCATGCTCAACCCCTGATGGCGCCGACGATCAATCCAACGAAGTCGGCCTGCGGAAACAGGCCGTCCCCGTTGGTGAAGCTGTAGCACAGGATCAGGGCGATTGGATGGACCTCCTCAAGGGCAACTGCGTGGAATTCTTCCACTCTAAGGTGGCCCCCGCCGTGCCGTCAAATAACGATGGCGCAGCAGACGGCCGGCGTATGGGGGTCGCATACGGGGGGCACGCACGCGGGGTGCGGATCAGACGTGGACCGAGGTGAGTTCGGACGCGCGGCGTTACGCCCCCGTACCGCGCTCGTCCGGCTGCTTGCGTCATCGGTGACGTGCAGGGTGGTCGAGATGGATTAGGGAGATCGAGGTCCATACCGTCGAGATGTCTGCGGAGGCGAGATGTCAGCGGGAGGCGAGGAGGCGTTTGAGGTCGGCGAACAGGGCGCGGGCCTGCTCGGGGGCCAGTTCCTGCTCGTCGGGGGCACCGTCGACCAGGTGTGACGGAATTTCCTGAAGGAAGCGCGACGGCTCGGTGGCGTGCTCTTCGGGTGGTCCGCCGGGGCCGCGCCGCCGGCGCACGGCGGGACAGGTGATGAACAGGCGGTGGCGGGCGCGGGTGGCAGCCACGTAGAACAGGCGTCGCTCCTCCTCGAGGTTGGCGTCGCTGTCCGCCAGGGAACGGGCGTGCGGGATCGACCCGTCGTCGGCGCCGGCGATGAACACGGTGTCGAACTCCAGTCCCTTGGCGGCGTGGATGGTCATGATCTGCACGCGCCCGCGTGGGTCGCCGCCGCGATCGGGGGAGTCGTCGTCGCGGCTCACCAGGGCGGTGCGCGTCAGGTAGTCGGCGAGGGTAGGCTCGATGCGGTCCGGGTGCTGCTCGAAGTCGGCCAGCGAGCCGATCACCGCGTCGACGTTGGCCAGCTTCCACCGGCCGACGTCGAGACGCGTGCCGTCCAGCAGATGGTTGCGGTAGCCCAGCTCGTCGACCAGCTCCGCCAGCACCGGCGCCATCGCGCGGTGCCGCTCGCCGCTGCGGATGCGCGCCGCGTAGCGCTCCAGCAGCGCCACCAGCTCGCCGGTGAGGGTACGCAGGCGCGTGGGCTCGCGGCCGGTCGCCGCGTCGCCGGCGGCCGGCGCGCCTGCGCCGCCGATCAACGCCATGGCCGAGAACAGCGAGCAGTCGTGCGTCGCGGCGGTGGCGGCGATGCGTTCGAAGGCGGCGGCGCCGAGGCCGCGGCGCGGCGTGTTGACGATGCGGCGCATGCTCACGTTGTCATCCGGGTTGGCCAACACGCGCAGGTAGGCGATCAGGTCACGCACCTCACGGCGGGCGAAGAAGCTCATGCCCCCGGACACCTGGTAGGCGATGTTCTCGCGCAGGAGCACCTCCTCCACGGAACGGGTGAGGTTGTTGGCGCGCACCAGCACGGCGCAGTCGGCGTAGCGCAGCCCCCTGCTCAGCGCCAGGCTGCGGATCTGCCGCACGATCCACTCCGCCTCGTCGGCGTCGCTCTCCGGGTAGGCGGCCACCACGCGCGCGCCGGCGCCACCGCGGCTCCACAGCCGTTTCGGCCGACGCGCGCTGTTCCGGCTGATGACGGCGTTGGCGAACGCCAGAATCGATCCGGTGGAGCGGTAGTTCTGCTCCAGCTTGATCTCCAGCCGCTCCGGGAAGTCGCGGCTGAAGTGGTCGAAGTTCGCCGCCTCCGCACCGCGCCAGGAGTAGATCGACTGATCATCGTCGCCCACCACGCACACATTGCGCGCCGCGGAGGTCAGGCCATGCAGAAGCTGGTACTGCCGCCGCGAGGTGTCCTGGAACTCGTCCACCAGCACGTAGCGGTAGCGCTTCCGGGTCTCGTCGCCAGCGACGCCGGCCAGCAGCTCCAGCGGCAGCAGGATCAGGTCGTCGAAGTCGACCGCATGATAGAGGCGCAGCCGGCGCCGGTACGCGGCTACGAGCCTGCGCAGTTGTTCGCTCGCCGCCTCCTCCAGTGCGGGGGCGCCGGCCTCGCCGCCCATGCGCAGCCCCGACACCAGGCGCCGCAACAGAGCCGGATCGGCCTCCACCAGGTCGGCGTCCAGGCGCAGGTCGCCGGCCACCTCGCGCAGGAGCTGCGTGCTGTCCTGCTGATCGTACACCGTCACCGGCCCCGCGGCGGCGCCGTGAAAACCCAGCTCGGCGCTGTAACGGCGCACCAGTTGCAGGCCGAAGGCGTGGAAGGTACATACCGTAGGGGCCGCCCGCCGCCCGCGCTCGGAGATGCCGGCGCGCTCGCGCATCTCGGCGGCCGCCTTGTTGGTAAAGGTGAGGGCGACGATGGTGAGCGGGTCGATGCCAGCGGCCAGCATGCGGGCGAGGCGCGCCGTGATCACCCGCGTCTTGCCGGAGCCGGCCCCGGCCAACACCATGACCGGCCCTTCGATCGCGTTCACCGCCCGTTCCTGCTCCGGATTGAGGGCGACGCCGCGGCCCGACACGCCGGCACCATACCGGCGTCGCGGGCGCCAGTGCAACCGCTGCTCGGCTCATTCCCGCCAGATGGCGGAGCGCTCACACGCGGGTCGTCCCGTGGCGGCGTCTGCCCGTACTGCTACCACAGAACGGGAATGCACCCCCCGCGCCCAGGCGCTGGTCAAACCGAGCCGCGGCACGCGAGAATGGCGGTGCGATGCCCACGGTCGAAATGCGCGGCGTCAGCTACGCCTACCCGGAGGGTAGGGAACTGGTATTCCGCAACCTCACCCTGAACCTGCCGGAGGGGGTGGTGGCGTTGGTGGGCCAGAACGGCACCGGCAAGTCGACGCTCATGCTGCTGGCCAGCGGCATCGCAGTTCCCACCGACGGCACGGTGCTGCTGCGCGGCGTCGACACGCTCCAGCTCCGCGACCCGCGTACCCGCCAGCGGCACGTCTCGCTGATCCACCAGAACATGGAGTTCGAGACCGAGCAGTGCATCGGCGACCTGATCGCCTACGTCTACCGTACCGGCTACCACGAGCAGCACAGCGAGGAGTTCATGCGCGAGCTGGTAGCGGTGTTCGAGCTGCGCGGCGTGCTGCACAAGCGCACCCAGGAGGTGAGCAAGGGTGAGCTGCAGCGCACCCTGCTGGCCTTCTGTCTGCTGTACGGATCGCGCGTGCTGATGATGGATGAGCCGGTGTTCGCCCTCGAAGAGCATCAGAAGCGCATCGTGATGGGCTACCTGCACGAATACGTCCATCGGGAGCGCCTGAGCTGGTACTACTCGGTGCACGAATTGGAGCTGTCGGCACAGTTCTCCGACTATGTGGCGCTGTTCCGTCCGGAGCTGCCGCCGTTGATCGGACGCACCGGCGATTTGCACAACCGCGAGCAGCTCGAACGCGCCTACGACGTGCCGTTCGACTTCCTCAAGCGGCGCGAGGCCCTGTACCGCGAAGCGCTGCGTGGCCGGTAATTCACGGTTTCCTGGCCCCGTGCTCACACGATCCTAACAATCGCGCGGGATTGTTCCCATGAACCTAAGGATAATAGTTTGTCTACCATCGAGAGCGTGCCGTCGCCTTCCGAACTCCCGGCGGCCGGGGCGTATGTCCGCAAGGACAATCGCGCCTTGACCCGCCGTCCCCGGCCCGGCGAGAGCGTGATTCAAGGATTGTTGTTCATCTGCGGCGCGGTGTCGATCCTGGTTACCGTCGGCATCGTCGTAGTGCTCGGCCGCGAATCGATCCTGTTCTTCCGCAACGACGCGGTGAACCTCGTGATGTTCTTCACCACCACCGAGTGGCAGCCGGCGATCGGCAAGTTCGGGATTCTTCCGCTCGTCAACGCCACCCTGATGACCAGCCTGATGGCGATGCTGGTGGCGGTCCCGGTAGGGATGAGCGTGGCGATCTATCTCAGCGAATACGCTTCGCCCGGAACGCGCGCGCTGCTCAAGCCGATCCTCGAGGTACTCGCGGGGATACCCACGGTCGTATACGGCTATTTCGCGCTCACCTTCATGACTCCGTTGCTACGCGGCATATTCGGCGCCAACGTGGTGCAGATCTACAACACCGCTTCCGCCGGTATCGTGATCGGCATTCTCATTCTGCCGCTGATATCGTCGATGGCCGAGGACGCCCTCTCGGCAGTGCCCGATTCGCTGCGGCACGCGGCGCTGGGGCTGGGCGCCACCCGGTTGGAGACCACGGTCCGGATCGTGGTGCCGGCGGCGTTCTCCGGTATCGCGGCCGCATTCATCATCGGTCTGTCGCGCGCCGTCGGCGAAACGATGGTTGTTGCCCTGGCCGCCGGTGCGGGCTCCGCCTTCACGTTCAACCCGTTCCGTGCCGCCGAGACCATGACCGGCCACATCGTGCGCATCAGCGGCGGTGACCTGAGCTACCAGTCGATCGATTACAACAGCATCTATGCGATCGGTCTGATGCTGTTCTTCATCACCCTCGCGCTGAACATGTTGAGCCGGCGAATTGTGCGGCGCTTCCGCGAGGTCTACGATTGAACAGCATGTCTGCCAACCTGCCGGCCCGCCGCCGTGCCGGCCTGGTCTGGCGGCTGATCTTTCACTTGGCCACGGCGGTGGCCATCGTCATGCTGACGGCTCTGCTGCTGACGATCCTCAACCGTGCCTTCGGGCTGGTGGCAATCGAAAACGCGATCGATCCCGCGGCGTTGGCGCGCGACGGCGTACCGCTGGAGCAGATGGACCAGGCGACGTTGACCGCGGTGCTCGCCGACAACGTGTCGCGCGGCTTGCTGCGCCGCTTCGAACGCGAGCAGCCGATGGCGGAGCGCAGCCGTGAGGAAATCTACGGGCTGGTCATGGAGCGGGTGGTAGACCCGTCGGTGGTCCATGCGTGGCCTTTATGGGACTCGCTGTTCCGTCGCCGCGCGGTAGTCGAGGAGGCGACGACCAGGTACCCCGGAGCACGTCTGGTGTTCCGCTCCTGGCTCACCGGATCGTTCATCGCGGACGCACAGTCGAGCATCCCCGAGGATGCGGGCGTGCGCGCGGCGATCAAGGGTTCGTTGGGCACCATTCTGATTACCATTCTGTTCGCGTTCCCGGTCGGCGTCGGGGCCGCCATCTACCTGGAAGAATTCGCCCACGACAACCGGCTCAACCGGATCATCCAGACCAACATCAACAACCTGTCGGGGGTGCCGTCGATCATCTACGGGATGCTGGGGCTGACCGTGTTCGTGCGCGCCATGGAGCCGATCACCAGCGGCGCGCTATTCGGTATGTCCAGCGATTCCTCGGCCAACGGCAGGACGATACTGTCCGCTGGCCTCACCCTCGGCCTGCTGATCCTGCCGGTAATCATCATCAACGCCCAGGAGGCGATCAAGGCGGTGCCGGACAGCCTGCGCCAGTCGAGTTACGGGCTTGGCGCCACCAAATGGCAGACCATTCGCCATCACGTGCTGCCCAGCTCCATCGATCGCATTCTGACCGGTACGATTCTGGCCACCTCGCGGGCGATCGGCGAGACCGCGCCCATGGTTGTGGTGGGGGCCTCGACCCTGGTAACGCTCGACCCGTCTGGTCCGTTCTCGAAATTCACCACGCTGCCGATTCAGATCTATCAGTGGACGGCGCGCCCGCAGGCCGAGTTTCGCAACGCGGCGGCGGCCGCGATCCTGGTGCTGCTGGTACTGTTGCTGACCCTGAACGCGACCGCGATCCTGTTACGCAACTACCATGCCAGGAAGCAGATCAGCGCATGAGCCCGCGGCCCATGAGGGGCGAGGAATAACCGGCCCGTGGCGACCCGGATGATGCATACGCATGGGGCGGATCTGCCGGCCCCGTCCGCCGAATCGAGTGCGCTCTCGGTGACCGGCCTGAGCGTCTACTACGGATTGTTCCAGGCGGTGCGCGACATCTCGATGAACTTCGGCACGCGGCGTGTCACCGCGCTCATCGGCCCTTCCGGCTGCGGCAAGTCGACGGTGCTGCGTTCCATGAACCGTATGAACGAGCTGGTGCCGACGGCGCGCACCGAGGGCGTGGTGACCTTCCAGGGGCGCAACATCTACGACCCCGACGTCGATCCGGTGGAGGTGCGGCGCCGCATCGGCATGGTGTTTCAGAAGCCCAACCCGTTTCCGAAGTCGATCTACGACAACATCGCCTGGGGTGCGCGCATCAATGGCTTCACCGGCAGCATGGATGAGTTGGTGGAGAAGTCGCTCCGTCGGGCGGCACTGTGGGATGAAGTGAAGGACAAGCTGGCCGACAGCGGCCTCGGGCTGTCCGGCGGCCAGCAGCAGCGGCTGTGCATCGCGCGGGCGATCGCCGTGCATCCGGAGATCATCCTGATGGACGAGCCGTGTTCGGCGCTCGATCCGATCGCCACCCTGCGCATCGAAGATCTGATGCGGGAACTGGCGGCGCAGTATACGATCATCATCGTGACCCACAACATGCAGCAGGCGGCGCGGGTTTCCGATTATACCGCGTTCTTGATGATGGACGAGGATCGCTCCGGTTATCTGGTCGAGTATGGGCCTACTGGCAGGATCTTTACCAATCCGGACGAGAAGCGCACCGAAGACTACATCTCGGGACGTTTTGGTTAACGGAGAATCTTCCCCGCTGCGCGGCCAGTTCGATCTCTCCATGGAGCAGCTCCGTGAAGCGTTGCTGGTCATGGGACAGCAGGTGGGGCGCTCCATCCGCGGCTCGGTGAATGCGCTCTCGCAGCATGACGTGGACGCCGCCGAAGTGGTGCTGCGGCAGGAGAGCGAAGTCAATCGGATGCACCACGACATAGACGACTCCTGCCTGCGCCTGCTGGCGACCGAGCAACCGGTGGCCACCGACCTGCGCGCGATCGTCGGCACGCTCAACGTCATCGGGCAATTGGAGCGCATCGGCGATCTGGCGGTGCACGTTGCGAGCGTGGCGCAGCGGCTGGCCCCGGAGCAGTTCACGCGCGGGCTGAGCGCCATTCTGCAGATGGCCGACGAGACCTGCGGCATGCTGCATGATTCGCTACACAGCTTCGTGACCCAGGACGACGCGATGGCGGAGCAGGTGAGCCTCCGCGACCGCACGGTGGACGACATCTATGCCAACCTGTTCCGCGACCTGCTCTCCTGCATGATGGAGAACGCCAGAAGCATCGCGCAGGCCTCGTCGCTGTTGTTCGTCGCCAAGCAACTGGAGCGGGTCGGGGACCATTCCACCAACATCTGCGAAGCGGTGATCTTCGTCACCTCCGGCAAGCACGTCGATCTGAACCGCGACTGACGAACACGGCGGCCCCGGCTCCGGGCGGCTCGCGGCAGCCGTACGTTGCCGTACTACTCGGTGGTAAAAACCTGAAAGCCGCCGTAAGCCTCGGTGCCGTGCTCTGCGACGTCGAGTCCCTTCAGCTCTTCGTTGCGCGGCACGCGCAGTCCCACGACGAGGTCGATCAGCTTGAAGATCAGCCCCATCACGACGATGATGAACACGCTCACGGTCACGGTGCCGAGGAGCTGGATGCCAAGCTGCGCGAAGCCGCCGCCGAACCACAATCCGTCGTTGGCCACGCCGAGGGCGGATTGTCCCCAGATGCCGACCGCGAGCGTGCCCCAGATGCCGTTCATGCCGTGCACGGCGATGGCGCCCACCGGGTCGTCGACGCGGCGGCGGTCCAGGTACAGCACCCCGAACACCACGATCACGCCGCCGATCAGACCGATGATGATCGCATGGCCCGGCTCCACGAAGGCACACGGCGCGGTGATCGCCACCAGACCGGCGAGCGCACCGTTCATGCCCATGGTGAGGTCGGGCTTGCCGACCACCATCCACACCGTTGCGGTGGCGGCTATCGCGCCTGCGGCGGCGGCGAGGTTGGTGTTGATGGCGACGCGGGCGATCAGCGAACCGTCGCCGACGCCGAGGGTCGAGCCGGGATTGAAGCCGAACCACCCGAACCACAGCAGGAACATCCCCAGGGATGCCAGCGGCAGGGAGTGGGCGCCGATGACGTTGGGCTTGCCGTCCGGACCGAACTTGCCGATGCGTGGCCCCAGGGCGCGCGTGCCGACGAACGCCGCCCAGCCACCCACGGCGTGCACCACCGTGGAGCCGGCAAAGTCGGCGAAACCGAGGTTGGCCAGCCAGCCGCCGCCCCAGATCCAGTGGCCGACGACCGGATAGACGAATGCGGAGATGAGAAACGAGTACAGCACGTAGGCGGGGAACTTCATGCGCTCCGCCATGCCGCCGGCGACGATGGTAGCGGCGGCGCCCACGAACACGGCCTGGAACAACCAGAACGCGTACAGCGGCACGTCGGCGGCGGACTCGGCGCCGATCAGGAACCATCCGCTGGTGCCGAACAGGGGGTTGCCGGAGCCGAACATGATGGCGTACCCGAAGATGAAGAAGCCGAGCGAGGCCATGCAGAAGTCCATCAGGTTCTTCATCAGGATGTTGGCGGTGTTCTTGGCGCGGATCAGGCCCGCCTCCAGCATGCCGAATCCGGCCTGCATCAGGAACACGAGAAAGGCCGCCATCAGCACCCAGACAGTGTCGATGCCGGTGATGATGTCGGCGATCTGGGTAGCCACGGACGCTTCCTGGGCGAACGCCGGTACGCCGGCCAGCAATCCTAACAGAGCCGCGAGGCCCGAAACCCGAGCCGGACGGCTCATCTTCAGCTTGTCCATGGCCCGGTAATTTACGTCCTGGTGCGCACATCGACAACGCCCCGGACTCGCGGGGACAGGTCAGTCCTCGAACCTCCCTCGAAATCGAATCGGCGCCGACCTCGATGCAGACCGCAGTCACGAAGAGTGGCTGGCCACAGTGCGGGCAGGACCCGGAGTCGGCGGAGGGAAGCACACGGTCGCGGTCGTCCGTCCAGGTGTTGTCATCAACTCCGTTCCGTTTCGAACGCTGCTTCCAGGATCCAGCCACCCCAGCCACACGCATGACGGTGCAGGCGCAAACCGCGAAGCGGCCCGGATCGTGCCGGGCAGTGGGCCGGTGGGCAGTGGGCCGGTGACGTATGGACGCTGTCCTGCGGAGGCCGCCATGGCTGGCTGCAGAGTTTGACATCACCGGCGTAGCTGGATAGCTTGCTGCTACGCCGCGGCAGGCGTGTTCGGGGCGGTTAGCTCAGTTGGTAGAGCACCTGGTTTACACCCAGGCGGTCGGCGGTTCGAGCCCGTCATCGCCCATCCAAGGAGGCCCACAGGGCTTGTTGTAGGGGCGCTGCTCTATCTCGGACGCTACTGCCGTTCATCGAGAATGCTGCGTGCATGCCTGGTCGTTTGACGGCGCGCGCAGCG
>CAYFXT010000083.1:0-11502 GCA_964346995.1 uncultured Spirochaetaceae bacterium
CTAGCGCGCTCGGTTCGGGACCGAGAGGTCGGGAGTTCAAGTCTCCCCAGCCCGACTCCCACCTTGCTCGAAAACCGTGTTCAGCCGGCAGAGTTCACTTCGTTCAGTGTTCAGTTCGTTCAGTTCAGCGGCAGTGTTCAGCCCGCAACCGCGCACGCACCCGGTTGGCGTATGTGGCATTTGTAGGCCGCTGGCGTCGCGGATCGACCGTGCCCGCCTCTCGACCGTGCCGCCTCGTCCGAAGTCGTACTCAGCCAGCAGTCGTGCTCAGCCGGCAACCGAGTGCGCCCGCACCCCAGGGCGATCCCATGCTGACGGCCACCCGTCGGTGCCGCACAGCGGTCCCCGGATCGGGTCCCCGGATCGCTCGAACGGCGAACGATAGCCCACGATTGCCTGGCGTGGGATAGTCCTGCCCGCACCCCGCTTGCCGGACCTGCGTTTTTATCGCCGGGCGACATTCCAGTTTCTCCAGTTTCTGCCCCGCGGCTCCGAAACTAGGGCTATGGGGTTTCTGTCTCGCCCCGGGTGCAGCGTCCCCGGTACGCCCACTGGTGTCTCCTTCGCAACCAGATGCGGAAACTTCCAAGCCCCCGGCCCGAACCGCCGCCGGCCGGGGTTTCGCTGCCGTGCAGGCGTGTCGGCCGCACTGCTCCTCCAGGTGACCGTCCTCCTGGTGACCGCCGCCGTCGCTGCGGCCGACTCGGCGGCTCCCAAGCACCGTATCGCAACCGGTGAAACGCTGTACAGCATCGCCAGAAAGTACGGCGTTTCCGTCCGGTTGCTGCAGAGCGCCAACGGCATAACCGATCCGACCCGGTTGCGGACCGGACAGACGCTGACGATCCCGCGCGGGCACGTCATGCGCAAGGGCGAGACCATCTACTCGGTGAGTCGCAAGTATGGCGTCGACCCGGGGGTGATGCTTGCCGCCAACGAGATTGTCGATCCGACCGCGGTACGGATCGGCCAGGTGCTGCTCATCCCCGATTCCGATCGCGCCGAGTCGGAGCGGCCATCGAAGCAGCGCCTGGTCCAGGCGCCTCCGCCGAGCGCCACTGCTGCGCGCCTGCCGGACGGCGAGAACCGGCTGTGGCCGATTGCCGGGCCACAAACCCGCATCACCGGCAAGCTGACAGGACTGAAGATCAGCGGCACCGAAGGAGCGGCGGTGCGCTCGGTGTCGTCCGGCACCGTGCGCTGGGCCAGCCCGAGCCGCGGATTCGGGCAGGTCGTGCTGGTGGAGAATCCGCTGGGGTACATCTTCGGCTACCTCGGCAGCGCGGAGACCTTCGTATCGGTAGGCGACCGGGTCGAAATCGGCACCGAAATCGGTCGCCTGGGTTTGAACCCCCATGATCAGAAGCCCAATCTCTATTTTCTGGTATTCAAGGATGGGATGCCGACCGACCCGTGGCAGGCGCCACGGGTGTAGGAGTGCTCACGTGACAAGCTTCCGATTTTCCGCTTCCGATCCGGTTACCGAGGTTCGGTTCGCGGATCAGCTCGCGGAGGGGCTGCAGAGCGCCACCAATCGCGTCGTCGTGTTCGATCGCAACACGCTGCGCCTGTTCGGTGCCGGTGTACCTGCCCCGGTGCTCCTGGAGGAGCGCGACGGCGCCAAGAACTGGCCCTCCGTGGAGCGGGTGCTGCTGGCGGCGCTGGAGCGCGGGCTGGACCGCGGCGGCGAGATCGTGGCGGTCGGTGGCGGGGCGGTGTGTGACGTGGCGGCGTTCGCCGCGTCGATCTACCTGCGCGGCATCCGCCTGACCCTGGTGCCGACCACGGTGACCGCGATGGTGGATGCTGCGCTGGGCGGCAAGACCGGCATCAATCTCCGCCAGGGCAAGAATCTCGTCGGCACCTTCTACCCCGCGCACCGCCTCATCATCGTGCCGCGTGCGGTGATGCATCTCTCCACCACCGACTACCTGGACGGGTTGGCGGAGGTGATCAAGACCGCCATGCTTGGCGACCACGAACTGTTCATCCTGCTCGAGAGCCGTCGCCGCGACGTGCTGGCGCGCGACCCGGCGCTGGTGGAGGAATACGTGCGCCGCTGTCTGGCGGTGAAGGCGCGGTTCGTGGCTCACGACCTGCGCGAGGAGCTGGGGACCGCGGTGCGGCCGGACGGCACTTCGCGGGCGTTTCTCAATCTCGGGCATACGTTCGGACACGCGTTGGAATCCGCGTCCGGCTTCACCTGGAGCCATGGCGCCGCCGTGGCGTGGGGACTGGGGCGCGCAATGCGCCTCGGCTGCGTGCTCGGCATCGTCGATCAGTGCTACGCGCAGCGGGTGGGACGGCTCCTGCGCGGCTACGGCTACCGCTTGAGCGTCGCCGAAATCGACCCGGAGCGGTTGCTCGAAGCGATGCAGGCGGACAAGAAGCGCAGCGGTGGCGAGCTGCGCTTCGTGGTGCAGCGTGATCTGGAGCAGACCGAATTGCGCGCGGTGCCGATGTCAGCCGTGCGCGCCGCCCTGCGCGTCGCCGACTGAACCGGCACCATCAGCCGGGGACCCGATCCCGGTCCAGGGTGCCGGCCGGCAGGCGATGGGGTGGCAGTGACGGGCGCCGACTCCTACAGGAGATTGGCGACTCGCCGGTAGACTGCGCTCAGCTTGGCTTGCTGTTCCGTATCGAGCACCCGCTGCGGGGCATCCGCAAGCGCTTCGAGGGCAGCCAGGCTGTCGGCGAGGGCGTTCTGCAGGTTGCGCCGCAGCGACAGCCAGTACGCGCCGTTGGCGTCGGTCTGCAGTGCTACGAAGCCCAGCTTGCTCCCGCCCGGGCGGCGCGGGCTCAGCGCCAGCACCTGATCCAGGCACTCGAGCAGGCGGCCGGTGTCCTGCGGGAGATGCATCGTGTCGCGCGGCCAGCCGGCGTCGCTGTTGTGCGCGGGATCGATCTTGGCGAGCACCTCGAACAGCGCGCCGAGGCGCGCGCCGGCCATGATTTCGGCGCCGTCCAGGGTGATGCGCCCGCGCCACGCCTGAAAAGCTGCCAGCGAACGGCGCTCGACGCGGCGGGCAATCGGAGCGGCCTGCTGCCACGGCAGGGTAACCAGGGGCCGTTTGCGGCGCGGCTTGGTGACGGCAAAGGTCTGCCCGAACAGGTGCAGTTGTCCGGTCGCGTCCGCCGTCGTCCCGCCGCGTGGTCGCTCGCCGGCGACCTCCTCGGTGCCGCGCCGCCCGCCCTTCCGCGCGCGGCGCGCCGCGCGCCCGCTGTCCCGCGATACCGCAATCAGGTCGGCAAGCAGATCGGGCGAGATGGCGCGTACCTCTTCGCGGGTGAGCGGCGACACCGCGCGCGCATAGGTGCGCGACGTGCGCACGATTTCGCCCGCCACCAGATAGCGGGCCGGCTGCCGATACATGCCCGAGCCGGGATGGATGAAGATGTTGCCCGCGGTCGGGCTGCGATAGCGCCCCGGGCCTGCGGCGACGCAGATGAACTGGATCAGCCCGCGCCCGACGGCGCGCAGGTAGTGGCTCGGCGGACCGCCACTGCCGACCGGCACGCCGAGTCCGTGCACGATCTCCTGGAGCTGCTCCTTGACATTGAGGATTTCGTACATGTTCCGCGGTTCCAGGTAGTGGCGGGCACAGAAGCGGTCGCGGTCGTTGCTGTCGCGAAACTGGGCGAACAGGGTCAGGTAGGCGACCAGGTCGCCGAGGGGATGGCGCCACGCGTGGTGCGCGTGGCGTGCCTCCAGTTCGTGGCCCTCGGGCATCACGAACGGGGTCGGCACCGAGAGGAACGCGGCGGCGATGATCGCTTCCTCCAGCACTTCCGGATAGCGCCGGATCGCCTCGACGATGATGCGCGCGTGGCGTGGCAGGATCGGGAACCGAACCATGATGCGGCCCGCCTCGGTCAGGGCGCGTTCGTCGTCGAGCGCGTCGAGCAGCCCCAGCAGTTGCACGGCGCTGGCAATGCGGTCGCGCCCCGGCGAGGAAAGGAAGTCGAACTCCTCGAACTCGGTGATCCCCAGCTCGGCCATGCGCAGCACCACCTCGGACAGGTCGGTGCGATGGATCTCCTCCACCTCGAACAGCGGGCGCCGCTGATAGGAGCTCTCGGAGTAGAGGCGGTAGCAGGTGCCGGGGCCGGTGCGTCCGGCGCGGCCGCGGCGCTGGTTGCACGAGGCGTGTGCGATCGGCTGCTCGGTGAGGGCGGCGGTGAGCGTGCGCGTGTTGAACGAGTTGACCTTGGCCAGGCCGGAGTCGATCACGAAGCCGATACCGGGGATGGTGACGCTGGTCTCGGCGATGTTGGTGGCGACCACGATCTTGCGGCGACCTGCGAAGGTCTCGAACACCCGCTCCTGCTCGGCCCGCGACAGCCGGGCGTAGAGTGGCAGGAGCTGCCAGTGCCGGCTCTCGCGCCGTGCCGCCAAGGCAGCGATGCAGGCGCGGATGTCGCGCTCGCCGGACAGGAAGATCAGGATGTCGCCGGGCTTCCGGGCGCGCTCGATCTCCAGCACGGTCTCCTCGATCGTGGCCAGGAGCTGCTCCGGGTCGCCTGCCGGCTGAAACGGCCGGTAGCGGATCCGCACCGGGTGTACGGGAGTGTCGATGCGCACGATGGGGCAGGAGTCGAAGTACTCGGAGAACACCTCCGCGTTGATGGTGGCAGACGAGATGATCACCTTGAAATCGGGACGCGCAGCCAGCACCCCCTTCAGGAGACCGAGGACGAAGTCGATGTTGAGTGACCGTTCGTGCGCCTCATCGACCATGATCACGGAGTATTCGTCGAGCAGGCGGGCGTGTTTGATCTCCTGCAGCAGCACCCCGTCGGTCATGATCTTGATCCGCGTGTCCCTGGTGGTGGTGTCTTCGAACCGCATCTTGTAGGCGGCCAGAGCGCGGTCGGCGGCGTCGTCGGCGGCGGCGGCGAACGCGAGCTGGGCGCGAATGAAGTCGGTCACCGACACCGCGGCGATGCGGCGTGGCTGCGTGACCCCGATGCGCCGCTGTGCGGCGTAGCCGGCGTCGTACAGGATGCGCGGAAGCTGGGTGGTCTTGCCCGATCCGGTGGGACTCTCCACCACGATCACGGGGTGGGCGCCGAGTTGCGCGATGATTTCCTGGCGGTGGCGGGCAACCGGCAGCGATGCCGCCAGCTCGCCGATCGACTGCGGGGTGGGCTGCACGTGCGATTAGTCTACCGCGGCGGCGGCTGCGTCGCATCTCCTCGTCGGCAACAGTGTGCAACGGCGCAGCACGGCTGGCGGCGACGGGCAGGGAGATGGTAGGGTTAGGTGCGGCAAATGGCACTGGCCCGGCAGCCCCGCAACCTGCGTCCGCAGCGCAACGATCAGGAGATCGTGCTGTACGTACGCAGCATCCCGTTCCTTACCCCGCGCGAGACCGCGGCCACGATCCGCGAGATGGGTTACGTCGGTCAGGAGCGGGCGGTCACGGCGGCGTCGCTGATGGCCTATCGTCACGTTTCGCGGTTGCGCAAGATTCACCTGGAGGGGGTGAGTCGCGATCTGCTGCCGGCCAAGACCAATCTGCTGTTCGTGGGTCCGACCGGCTGCGGCAAGACGCATCTGGTCGAGCTGTTGTTCCAGCACATCCTCCACCTGCCCACCCTGATCGTCGACCTCACCGGCTACTCGGAGACCGGCTACGTCGGCCAGGAGGTGACCTCGATTCTGACCCGCCTGCTGTACGCCGCGGACCTGAACCAGCACGCCACCAGCGTGGGAGTGGTGTGTCTCGACGAGTTCGACAAGGTGGCGTCCGGGAGTCACCACGCGGTGTCTGCCGGCGTCGCTAGCACCAAGGACGTGTCGGGGCTGGGGGTGCAGCGGGAACTGCTCAAGATGCTGGAGGCGGCCGAGATTTCGGTGCCCAACGACCTGTCCCACTCCGAGTATGGCGCGCGCACCGTGCTCTCCACGGCCGACATCTCGTTCATCGCCTGTGGCGCGTTCTCCGGTTTCAAGGGCATGACCGAGGCGGCACCCGGGACCGGTATCGGCTTCGGCCGCCGCGCCACCGGCGACGAACCGGAGCGCATCGCCGTCTCCTACAGCGAGGAGGACGTGGCCGCGGTGCGCTACTTCCAGCGCTTCGGTTTCCTGCCCGAGCTGATCGGTCGCTTCAAGCGCATCGTGCCGTTCCAGTCACTGTCCCCCGACCAGCTCACCGGCATCCTCAAGGAGAACATCATCGGCCAGTACCGCAACGAGTTCCTGTTCGAGGAGATCGAGCTGGAGGTGGACGACGCGGTGGTGCAGCTCATGGTGCGCCAGGCGCTGCGCAAGGAGAGCGGCGCGCGCGGTCTGGAGTCGGTGTTTGCCCGCCATCTGGAGGACGCCGCGTTCGAGGCGTACTCCGAGGAGGGCGTGAAGCAGGTGCGGCTGCAGTTGCGCGGCGCAGAGGTAGGCTTCGCGCTCGACTGATCGAACGCTGCGACCTTCAACCTGTATTTTTTCCGAGCGCCGCCGGCCACCGCTCGGGCAACTGCTCGCCGGCGAGCAGTTGCCATGCGGCGGGGCGGTGTCCTACGATACGGTCCCGGCGACGCTGCTCGCCGTTCGCACCATTGCTCAAGCGTTATCGAAGAACCGCACGCGGCACGCGCGCCACCGCCAACGTCTACCTGCCGAGCGAACACGGCATCCACCACGCGGCGATCGATCCCGGCGCTGCCGCCATCTGTCAGCGGTTGATCCGCCGTGGTCATGAAGCGTACGTCGTCGGCGGCGCCCTGCGCGATCTGCTCACCGGCCGCCAGCCCAAGGACTTCGACGTCGCCACCGGCGCCCGCCCGCGGCAGATCACCGCGTTGTTCCGCGGTTCCCGGATCATCGGCCGCCGCTTCAAGCTGGTGCACGTGCCGTCCGGGCCGCGGACCTACGAAGTGGCCACCTTTCGCAGCGCCGGCACCACCACCGCCAACCGATACGGAACCGTCGATGAGGACGCGTTCCGCCGCGACTTCAGCTTCAACGCCCTGTACTACGCACCGCGCAGCGAGCGGCTCATCGACTACGTGGGTGGGTTCGACGACATCCAGCGGCGCACGCTGCGCACCGTCGCGCCTCCCGAGGAGTCGTTCCTGGAGGACCCGGTGCGCATGATCAGAGCGGTCAAGTATGCCCGTCTGGCCGACTTTGCCGTGGACGGGAGCTACCGCGATCTGATCAGCCGTCACGCCGGGAAGCTCGGCGATTGCTCGGCGGAGCGCCTGACCGAGGAGCTGGTCAAGATCCTGGCCAGCGGCCGGGCCACTGCGATACTGGACTTCGCGCATCGACTGGGCTTGTTCGCGGTGTTGTTGCCGCGTCTGGCGCTGCAGGTGGGCGCACGGCTCGCGGGTTCGGCGATCGGGCAGCGCCTGGCGGCGTTGGACGCCGACGTCGATGACGGCGAGACCACAGGCCGCCGGCTGCGTACTCTGATGTTCGCTGCTCTGCTGACCGACGTCGCGCTCGCCAACCTGTCGTGGCAGGCCCAGGAGCGCCCGGAGAAGGCGTTGGCACAAGTGCTCCGGCAGGCGATGGAGCCGTTGGTGCTGCCGCAGGTCGACGCGCTGCGCGTCGCGGCCGGGTTCCTGAACGCGCCGGAGAGCAGCCGGCACCAGGAGCACTCACCCGGGGGCCGCGGACGTTGAATGTCCGCCCCTGAAGCGATAGTCGGGCGGCAGGGTCCCTGACTGTGGACGTGGCCCCCGTACACCCGCGCATTCCCTATGGCGAGGCTGACATCAGGCGCATCCGCGTCAACGGGTGGCTCTACGTCGACAAGACGCGCTTCCTGCGCCGTCTGGAGCAGGAGCGCTACGCCTTCCTGATCCGCCCGCGGCGCTTCGGCAAGTCGCTGTGGGTGTCGATCCTGGAGAACTACTACGACCGCTACTGGGGCGACGAGTTCGACGCCGTGTTCGCCGGCACGGACATCGGGCGCAACCCGACGCAGGAGCGCAGCCGCTACGTCGTGCTGCGCTTCAACTTCTCGATGGTCAACGATGCGCTCCCTACCTTGGAGCGGGAGTTCGAGACCTACTGCCACGCGGAGATCCGCGACGCGGTGGAGCGGTATCCGGACCTGTTCCCTGATGCGGCGCTGCAGCGCATCCTGGCCCCTCCGTCGGCCTCCGCCAAGCTCGTCGAGCTGTTCCTGCATACCAAACGCCACGCCATCCCGTTGTACGTGCTGGTCGACGAGTACGACAACTTCGCCAACACCGTGCTGGCGCACCACGGCGCGGAGGCGTACCACTCGTTCACTCACGGCGGCGGCTTCTACCGCAACTTCTTCGCTACCCTCAAGGGCGGCACCGAGCGCACTGGCGGCGGTCTGGAGCGGCTGTTCATCACCGGCGTCTCGCCGGTCACCATGGACGACGTCACGAGCGGCTTCAACATCGGCAAGAACCTCAGCCTGAAGCCTGACTTCAACGAGATGCTGGGCTTCACGCAGGCGGAGGTGCGGGGCCTGCTCGAAAGCTACCGGGACCTCGGAGTGTTCGATCAGGACGTCGATACCGCCCTGGCGCTCATGGGCGAGTGGTACAACGGCTACCGGTTCGCCGAGGAAGCCGAGACCGATCTCTACAACACCGACATGGTGCTCTACTATCTGGACGAATCGATGCCGAACCGGCCCGTGCCGAACTACCTGATCGACACCAACGTGCGCATCGACTACGGCAAGCTGCGCCACCTGCTGATGGTGGGCCGTCAGCCCAACGGCAACTTCGACCTGCTGCGCGACCTCATCGGCGAAGAGAAGGTGGATACCCGCCTCCAGCCCGGCTTTCCGCTCGGGCGGCTCGCCGAGCCCGAGAACTTCCTCTCCCTGCTGCACTACTTCGGGCTGCTGAGCATCCGTGAGGTGGTGCACGGCGTGCCGCGGCTGGCGATCCCCAACCAGACCGTGAAGCGGCTGATGTACGGCTATCTGCGCGACGGCTACCGCGACGTGGGGGTGTTTGCGGTCAACCTGTTCCGGTTCGAGCAGTTGCTGATGCGGATGGCCAACGAAGGCGAGTGGCGGCCGGCGTTCGACTTCCTGAGCGAGGCGATCGCTCGGCAGACGGGGATACGGGACTACATCGCCGGCGAGAAGGTCGTGCAGGGGTTTCTGGCTGCCTATCTGAGCGTGACCGACTACTTCGTGTTCCGCTCGGAAGCGGAGTTGGGCAAGGGCCACGCCGACATCAGCCTGGAGCCGCTGGTGATGCGCTATCCGCACCTGCGCTGCGGCTATCTGATCGAGCTGAAGTACCTCCGGCGCCGCGAGTCGGTGGACGAGGCTGCCGTCACGGCGGCCGTCGGTACAGCGACGGTGCAGCTACAGCGGTATCTGGCGGATGAGCGCTTGGCGCGGCAGTTTCCTGCGGTGCGGTTCGTGGGCTTGGCGGTGGTGTTCCACGGCTGGGAGATGGTATTCTGCGACGCGGTGTCCAGGACTTCTCGGTTGGCGTAAATATTCTGTGGAGCACTCAGGCGATAGCCCGGCCCCCGGCGGTGCTCGATCGGGGCGGAAGGGCGGGCGACGTCGTCGGTCGGCGGCTGCTTCATGCGCGCCGCGGTGCTGGCGGAGCGCTCGCGTCACGGTCGGCGGCGGCCGGGCCGGCGCGGCTGCTCCGCCGTGCGTGGTTCCGGCGCCGCCTCATCGGGCGAACGGTCACGGCTGCCGATCTGATCCACGGTAATGTCGACCTGATCGACCAACAGCCCGGAGAACCGCTCCACGCTGGAGATGATGTAGTCGCGCAGTTGGTGCAGACGTCCCGCCACCGGTACGTCGAACGGCACCCGGAGCACCACCTCCAGCCCCGGCTGGCGCAGGTCTCCCACCACCACCAGCCGCTCGACGGCGAATTCCGGCGCAAACTCCTGTACGCAGTGCAGCACCATCTGGGTCAACGCCGCCTCGGACACGGTGACGCTGCCGCGTCGCTCGAACTGCGGACTGACCACGGTCTTCTCGAACACCCGTCCGCGCCGACGCAGGATCTTGTTGCGCAGGAAGATCGTGATCGAGTCGATCACGATGTTCGCGTGGTCGCGCCTCACCTCGATCGGCGGCACCGGGATGATGTGTCTGCCCTGCACGCGCCGCGAGCGCAAGGCCGTGTCGATCTCCTCCTCGGTCGCCACGTCCTCGATGCTGATGACGCGCTGCGGGCGCGGCAGATCGAGCCGCGCGGCGATGCGCAGGACCATCTTCTCGGAAGTCGCGAGGATGAGAATGCGCTGCGCACGAATGCGTTCCAGAACGCGCTGCACCTCGCGGGCATGCGTCTGGTCGTGGAACACCGCCGCCTTCACCGCTTCGATGGCGCCGCGTTCACGCTTGGCGGAGCGCCCGGCCAGGATCTTCTGGCCCTGAATGAGCAGCCCGTCGTCGATGATCGCGTCCATGCTGTACTTCCGGGCAATCAGTTGGGCGCGGAAGCTCTTCCCCGTGCCGCTCTTGCCCACCAGCGCCGTGACCTGCACGCCGCGCAGGGTCCACAGCAGGCTGCGTAGCAGGCGGCGCACGCTGAGCGTCTGTCGGATTGCGACAGACTCCTGGTGGTGGGTGGGGATGGGCCGCACGCGACGCCCTCCGGGCGACGGACTCCGGGCGCTAGCCACGCGGCTCACGACCCGGGAGTCCCGGTCTGGCGGTGCGGCGTGGTGCGCAGCCATCCGGCGGGGCGTCGGATGGACGTTCCGCCACCAGCGCCGGGAGGACCGGAACGTCGCGCCGGGGAGTCGCTCGAATCCGCGCCGCCACCGCCGCGGCGGCGCGCTGCGCCGTACCGCGACCGAAGCGCTGCTCCAGGGAGCGCCGCGCGGGTGCCGGCAGCGGCGCCAGGATCGGCGGCGCGTGGCCCTGCAGGTCGTCGCTATCCGGCAAGGCGTCACGGTGCCGCAGGTCGTGACGATCCGGCAGGTCGTTGCGAATGGCGGCGGCGTGCAGGAGTGGCCGGCCCGCCGCGTCCCCCGACCGGGACCCGGGTCGTCGTGCCAGCTCGGTCAGGTCCGCAACCGACCACCGCAGCCCGTACCGCGCGTCGCCGAGCAGCGGGTGGCCGCGCAGCGCCGCCTGGGCGCGGATCTGGTGGCGGCGCCCGGTGTGCAGGTGCACCAGCAGAAGGGTGCAGGGCGGCGCGCCGGCGGCTGCGGCCAGCGCCCACACCCGCGCCCCGGCGTACGCCCCCGCCGGGTCGGCGACCGCGCACCGTCGCCGCCGGTCGTAGCGCAGCGTATCCTCCCACAGCACACCGCCGGCCGGCGCGTGCAGCTCGCCGGCGACCACGGCCAGGTACAACTTCACGGTCGCGCCGATGCGCAGAGCGGTCGCCCATCGTCTGGCTGCCGCCAGCGTGCGGGCGACCACCAGCGCGCCGCTGGTAATGCGGTCGAGCTGATGCACCGGCGCCGGTGCGAAGCTCAGCGCCGCCGGTCGCTTCGGAAGGACCGCCGCCAGTCTGGCCATTACCGAGTCGGCACTGCCGTGCACCGCCAGCCCGGCCGGCTTGTCGACGACC
>CAYFXT010000084.1:0-11458 GCA_964346995.1 uncultured Spirochaetaceae bacterium
ACGGAACCGGACATCCTGGAATACCTGGCGCTTTATCGAGTCTACCTGATTCAGGTTGAAGGTAAAAACAGCGTCCGTGCCCTGTGTATCTTTCAGTAGTACGACCCGGTACCCTCCAGCTTCCGCATTGTTCTTGAACAGTGGGTAATCTTCCAGGCTCGTGTACGAGTTGAAGTCGATCTCACCGGCGATCGTCTTCAGCTTCCGAACTTCGGAATCTGCAATGATGATTCTCATGATCCGGTCGATGTATGGCAACTGATTGCCTGCCGTATCGACAGCGTAGTAGTACGGATTGCGCACATACAGCCCATGATCCGGGTTGATCTCGCCGAGCAACCACGGTCCCGCATGGGGCAGGTCCGGGTCCCCTTGGGCGGCATGGCTGTTGGCATGAAAGTTGAACGCCTGCGTCCAGTTGTCGTACCCTTCCTGCTTGGCCACTTCCTCGGCATCCTTGTTGTACGTGGGATGCCACTTCTGCAAATAATGCTTGGGATTGTAGAATCCCGAGGACCACTTTTTCTGTGATCCCTCGTGATGAGCGAGCCCAATGATCATGAGCTGATACGGGACCGTGAAGCTCAGTTGGATGCTGTAGTCATCCAATTTCGTCATCCTGGCGGCCTCACCGGCTGGCGCCCAGAAGCTCGGCGTGTTCGGATTCAGAGTCTCGTTCAGTACTATATCTTCCCAGGTGAAGAGGACGTCGTCCGCCGTAAAAGGTGCGCCGTCGGACCACTTCATACCCTCTCTCAGCATGATCGTGAGGGTCTGGTAATCAGCGGAGAACTCGTACCCCTTCGCGATGTTTGGCAGCACCTCCGATGCCTCGGTATTCAACCTGAATATGGATGCCTTCTTGAAGAAGTAGGGGTCGTTCGCGCATGCCTGACAGGTGGTCACGGTCCTCAGTATGCCGCCGTACCGGCCGACCTGCTCGTACGGCTTGACGACCATGATATCGCCGCCTGTGGGCAGCCGTTCCTCGACGGGAGGCAACTCCCCGGCATTCACGAGCTCTTTCAGCATGGGAGCATCGTCGAACTGGGAGATCGTGCTGCCGGTGGCTCGTTCGTAATCGCCAAGCGTTGCCCAGAGATAGTCGCCGGTGATGAACTCCCCGGTTCTCACCGGGCCTTCTGCCGCGCTGGGCGCGGCTGCCGCTTCTTCTTCCTGTTCATCGCCGCCGGCGGCCCACAGGCCGGCCGCAGCAAGGGTCAGGCCGCACAATACCGCGACGCCGGCCCCGAACATTTTCATTCCCATGGATGAATCTCCCGTGATCATTCTGTTGGAGCACTGACTTGGCTGCCGGCCCCCTCGTCTGCTCCAGTACGACGGCGGCACCCGCCAAGGGTCGCAGCCCTCGACGGGCTGCGTAACCCCATCAGGCGCAAGGGTCGCCGGTCACTTGCTGTCCTGTCAAGCTGGACATCCGCACGACAGCATTTCTCGATGAGCGGCAGTAGCGGTCCGAGTCGAGCGCTGGCGTGTGTTCGAGCACCGGCAGGACGACGCTGTCCGGTCGCGATCCCCGGGTCAGCCGGGGGGGCGGCGGCGGACGGTGAACTCGCGTTCTTCCGGCCGCACCCGGCGCCGCTCCGCGGCCCGCGCCTGCTGCTGCAGCCGCTCCTGGGCGTGAACCTGGACACGCTGCATCCCTGCCGCCGGCAGCGGCGGGTGCCGCTTCCGGTACTGACCGTCGGATTGCAGTTCGTAGGAGTGGCAGTTGTCGGCGAAGTACAACTCCAGGATCTTCACCAGACGGCGGCGCAGGTCGGGCTGCTCCACGGGGAACATCAGCTCCACGCGTCGCTCCAGATTGCGCGGCATCCAGTCGGCGCTCGCCAGGTACACCTGCTCGGCGCCACCATTGCGAAAGTAGGTGATGCGGCTGTGCTCCAGGAAGCGGCCTACGACGCTCACCACGCGGATGTTGTCGCTCAGGCCCGGCACCCGCGGGCGCAGCAGACATACGCCGCGCACGTTCAGGAGTACCGAGACTCCGGCCTGAGAAGCGGCGTACAGCGCGGCGATCACCTCCGGATCGGAGAGCGAATTCATCTTTGCCATGATCAGACCGCCGTTCTCCGAGCCGGCCGCCTCGCGCTCGATGTGGGCGAGCAGCGTGCGCTTCAACGCGGTCGGGGCCATGGTCAGGCGCTGGAAGCGGGTTGTCGAGGAGTACCCGGTGATGGCGTTGAAGAACAGGGTGGCTTCGTGGCCGATCGCGTCACGGGCGGTGAGCAGGCCGAGGTCGGTGTACAGCCGCGCGGTGGTGTCGTTGTAGTTGCCGGTGCCGAGGTGTGTGTAGGTGCGCACTCCCGCCGCCTCGCGGCGCACGATGAGCAGCGCCTTGGCATGCACCTTCAACTTTGCGATGCCGTACACCACGATGGCACCGGCGCGCTCCAGGCGCGTCGCCCAGTCGATGTTCTGCTGTTCGTCGAAGCGCGCCTTGAGCTCGACCAGTGCCGTGACCTGTTTGCCGTTGGCGGCGGCACGCTCCAGTGCGTGCACCACCGGAGAATCGCCGGAGGTACGGTACAGGGTCATCTTGATGGCGAGCACTGCGTCATCTCCTGCCGCCTCCTGCAGCAGTCCGATGACGTGGTCGAACGTCTCGAAGGGATGGTGGAGCAGCACGTCGCGCTGGCGCAGCACCTGCCAGGGGTCCGCGTCGGCCAGCGCAGGCGCGGGCAGCGGGCGCCACGATGGAAAGTACAGCTCGCGGTGCCCGCCGTCCGGCAGCGCCTTCAGACCGGTGAGGTCGATCGGCGCCACGCGGTAGATGTCCTGCTCGGGGAGACCCAGTTGGCCGGCGAGTAGCTCGGCCATGGCGTCGCTGGTCGCGTCGATCTCCAGCCGTACCACACCGCTGCTGCGTCGCTCCACCAGTACTGCGGCCATCGCTTCGATGAAGTCCTCGTCGGTGGCCTCGTCCACCTCCAGGTCGGCGTCGCGGGTGACGCGGAACACTGCGTGGTCGGCAACCCGGTAGCCGGGGAAGAGCTCCTCAGCGTGCAGGATGATCGAGTCCTCGGCGAGCAGGAAGCTCTCCTCGTGCCGCCGGCGGGAAGGGATCGGGCGCAGCCGGTCGAGGCCCCCGGGGATCGCCACCAGCGCGACATGCGCGTCGCCGTCGACTTCGCGCGTGGAGAGCGCTGCCTCCGTACCCTCCCCGGCGGCCACCGGTTCCAGGCGGAAGGCGAGATGCAGGCGCAGGCTGGCTACGGTCGACGCCCCGGCGCCAGCCATGCGAATCGACGACAGGGCGGGGAAGATCTGATAGCGGAAGTCATCCGCCGCGGCGCGAAGCTGCCCGGCGGTCAGGTGCGCGGCGGGCACCAGGTGAATCCCGGCCGCGCGGAGCTGCGGGATGATCCGCGAGTGCAGCGTGCGGTACTGGATCTCGACCACCTCATGGGCGGCGGCCGCCACCTGCTGCAAGCGCTGGCGATAGCGGGCCGAGCCTCCCCGTTCCCGCTTCAGCGCTGCCACCCGCACCATGAAGAATTCGTCGAAGTTGGAGCTCACGATGGTGAGGAAGCGCACCCGCTCCAGCAGCGGCACTTCTTCGCGCTGCGCCTGATCCAGGACGCGGCGGTTGAACTCCACCCAACTCGACTCGCGGTCGAGGAGGGGCTCCGGCGGCGCGGGAGGCGGCTCCGGGTCAGGGCTGGCCATGGCCTTACTCTATACGCAGGCCAGCTTCCGTGACGACTCGGCGCACCGGGCGCCGCGTCGCGGCCCGCGGGAATGCACCTGTATCGCCGTTGACCCAGGCGGCGGCAGCGGTTGTAATTCCAGACAGCGGCGGGCGCCGCCGTTTGGGGGAGGGCGATGAAACCGGATCTGTACGCTGGGGTGGACCTCGGCGGCACCAAAATTGCGGCGGCGCTGTTGACCGGCGACGGCCGCGTGGTCGGCAGCGCGCGGCTGGGCTCGCGGGCCGGCAGCGGCGGCGAGGTGGTGGCGGACACCATGTTGAGCGCCGTGGACGAGGCGCTGCGCAGTGCCGGTGCGACCCGTACGGCGTTGCGCGGCGCCGGCATCGGCGCGCCGGGACCGCTCGACTACGACACCGGCGTGATCGTGTTCGCTCCCAACCTCGGCATGCGCGACTTTCCGTTGCGCGACTACATCGCCGAGCGACTTGCGGTGCCGGTGTTTCTCGACAACGACGTCAACATGGGCACCTACGGGGAGTACCTGGCGGGTGCCGCCCGCGGTCACCACTACGTGCTCGGGGTATTCCCCGGCACCGGCGTCGGCGGCGGTCTGATCGTGAACGGTCAGGTGTTTCGCGGCGCCAACGGCACGGCGGGTGAAGTCGGCCACATCATCGTTCAGCAGGGCGGCGCTCTGTGCGGCTGCGGACAGCGCGGGTGCCTGGAAGCGTACGCCAGCCGCAGCGCCATCGCGCGCGACCTGGTAATGCTGGCCGCCATCGGTCGGGCGCCGACGGTGCGTGCGGTGGCCGGTACCCGCCTGAAGGCGGTCAAGGCCGGGGTGATTGCCCGCGCGGTGAGGGCCGGCGAGTCCGCCGTGCGCGACGTGGTCGACCGGTCGGCATACTACCTCGGCATCGGAGTCGCCAACTGCGTCAACCTGTTCAGCCCGGACTTGGTGGTGCTTGGTGGCGGCTTGGTGGAGAAGCTCGGCAGCCGCTACGTGACGCAGACGGAGCGCGCCATGCGCGAGCACGCTCTGAACGCGTCCGCCGCCGGCGTACGCGTGGCTGCGGCCGAGCTCGGCGACGAAGCGGTCATCCGTGGCGCCGTCGGCGGGCTGCGCGAGATGCTCGCCGACAGCGCCTGATGGCAGCGCCCGGGCGAGCGACCGGCGGCGGGTCGGGACACCTGATGGCAGTGGTGGACGTGGGCTCCAGCGCGTTCCGTCTGCTCATCGTCGATCGCCATCCGGACGGTACCTGGGACGTGGTGGATCGCGCCGTCAAGCCGGTCTCGCTCGGCCACGACGTATTCTCCTCCGGGCGGATAGGACGCGCCACGCTCACCCGTGGCGTCCAGGTGTTGAGCGCCTACTGCGAGCTGCTCGCCGGCTGGAACATCGCCCCCGACGACACCCTCGTGTTCGGCACCAGTGCACTGCGCGAAGCGCGCAACGGCGATACCTTCGTCGACCGGGTAGCGCTCCGTACCGGCCTGACGATCGAGGTGATCGGTGAGGTGGAGGAGAGTGAGCTGACCTATCTTGCGGTACGACAGGCGCTCGGCGCCGAGCTGTCCGACCTGTTGCGGGCCACCGCGCTGATCGTCGAGGTAGGCGGCGGTCACACCACATTGATTCTCGTCAAGCGTGGGCGTATTTCGGCGCTGCGCACCCTCAAGGTGGGGACGGTACGCATGGGGCGTCCGCTGCAGCTCGCCAGCGGCACGAACATCGCACCGCGGGAGATCGTCGAGGAGTCGATGGGACCCACGCTGGCGGCGATGCAGAAGGACCTGCGTCTGAGTCGCGTCGGCACGTTCATCGCCATCGGCAGCGACGTGAACTTCCCGGTTACGCCGCTGCGGGGTGGGAGTGAGCCGATCTCGCGTCTCGACCTCGCCGACTTCGACCGCTTCATCGACGAGGTCGGCGCGATGCCGGTTGCGGATGTGGTGCGCGACCTGCAGATCTCCTACAGCGACGCAGAGCTGCTCGTACCCGGACTGCTGATCTGCCGTTCCTTCCTGAACCTGACGGCCGCGCAGGAGATCCTGGTGGCGCGGGTGAGCATTCGGGAAGGCGCGCTGCTGCGCTACCGCGACGCTCGCGGCAGCCCCTCTGCGCGCGAGCTGCGCGCCCAGGTAACGGCCAATGCCATCAGTCTCGGCAAGCGCTATCGTTTCGACGAGCGCCACGCCCGCCATGTGGCGTTGCTGTCGTGTCGCCTGTTCGACGAGCTGCGCGCGGAACACGGTCTCGATGACCGCTACCGGTTGATGCTGGAGGTGAGCGCCATTCTCCACGACATCGGGCAGGTGATCCGCACCAGCGGTCACCACAAGCACGGCCACTACATCGTCAGCAATTCGGAGATTTTCGGGCTCGACGGGCGCGACTCGGCGATCGTGGCCAACGTGGTGCGCTACCATCGTCAGGCGCTGCCGTCGCCATCGCACAATGCGTACATGCAACTGGGGCGCTCCGACCGGATCGTGGTGAACAAGCTCGCCGCCGTGCTGCGCGTGGCCGACGCGCTCGATCGCAGTCATCAGGGCCGGGTGGGTGACCTGCGGGTGCACAAGAGCGACGACGAGGTGACGATTGCCTGTGTCTGTGCCGGCACGCTCGCGCTCGAAGAGCTGGCCATGGAGCGCAAGGCCGACCTGTTCCGCGAGGTGTTCGGCCTGCGCGTGCGCCTGGAACGCCTGGTGCCGGAAGCCAGGACCAGCGTCTGACGCCGGTCGCGCCCGGCCGCGCGCCGCTACAGCGCGTCGCTCAATGGAGGTACGCCAACCGAGTCGACGATTTCGGCGATCAATTCGCGCTCGCCGACGCGCTGCGATTGGCCTTCGGCCTTCAGGATGATGCGTTTGCGCAGGACCGGCCAGGCTACCTCCTGGATGTCCTCGGGGGTGACGTAGGCGCGGTCGCGCAGGGCGGCGAGCGCCTGGGCCGCCTTGTACAGCGCCAGCGAGCCGCGCGGCGACACACCGAGCGCCAGACGCCGGTCGGTGCGGGTGGATCCCACCAGCGCCAGGATATAGCCGCGCAGGGAGTCGTCCACGTGCACCTGCAACACCTGCTGCTGCATGTCGATGAGGGTTGCGATGTCGGCCACCGGGGTGATGCGCGACAGCGGATGGCTCTCCGACCCGCCCAGTGCCATCACCGCGCGTTCCGCCTCGCGATCCGGGTAGCCGATCGACACGGTCATGAAGAAGCGGTCCTTCTGTACCTCGGGCAGGGGGAAGGTGCCCTCGGCGTCGCCGGGGCTCTCGGTGGCAACCAGGAAGAAGGGATTCGGCAGCGGCCGGCTGGTACCCTCGATGCTCACCTGCCCCTCCGCCATCGCCTCCAGCAACGCCGACTGGGTGCGCGGCGTGGCCCGGTTGATCTCGTCGACCAGCAGGACGTTGGTCATGATCGGACCTTCGCGGAACACGAATTCGCCGCTCTGCGGGTGGTAGATCGACACCCCGAGGACATCGGCGGGGAGCAGGTCGGGAGTGCACTGCACCTGTTTGAACATGCCGCCCACAGTGTTGGCCAGGGCGCGGGCGAGCACTGTCTTGCCGACGCCGGGAACATCCTCGATCAGCACGTGGCCACGGCACAGCAGGGCGACCAGAACCTGCTCGGTGATCTCGTCCTTGCCGAAGAACGCGCTGCGTACGGCAGCCATCACTCGTCCGGCCCACTGCGCCACTGTCATGCTGCTTGCCCTCCCTGGTCGCGCGCGGTCGCTCGGCGCGCCCCGGGCCGACGAAGAGCGCCGCTGGCGAGTCGTCCGCCGCCTGCGGCCGTCGGGGCAGGAGTCGTCGTCATGTCGCTCGTCTCCGCCGTAGTACGCTGCGCAGTTGTCCCTGGAACCGGTCGCCGCCGTCTGCGCCGGCGTCGGTAGCGGAGTACACCAGCTCCTCGAACAGCACGCCCAGTGCCAGCAGTTCGTCGTGCTGCTCGGGCAGTTTCGCGGCCAGCGCGCGCGCGTAGTCGAGCGGCGCCACGGAGCGCCGGAACGGCACGCCGGCGCGCTCGCCCCAGCGGATCAGGCGCACGAAGCCGCGTACCGCTGCGCCGTGTGTCCCGGAGCGCAACCGCTCGCGTACCGCACGCCGCACTGTTGCCTGTCGGCGTCGCTCGCGGGCCGCCTCGCGCACCGTGGCCGCCAGCCGTGCGGCCGTTCCGCGCGGCGCGGCCGCCATGCGCCGCAGCACCGCCAGAGCGCTGTCCACGGCCTGCGAAAGGCCGGTGGCCAGCTCGCGCAACAGCCGTCCGGCCGAGAATGCGCGCAGCATCTCGCCGAAGTCGCGGGAGAACAGGGGCCGCACCAGAAATACCACCAGCCCGGCGCCCAGGGCGACCAGTACCGTAACCAGGAACGCCTGAAACAGACGCGCCGCCAGATCCGATTGCTCGCGCGCATCGCCGAGCATCTGCGCGAACTCGCGCTGCTGCTCGGCGCGCACTTCTCCGGCGCCGGTCGGCAGTTGCGCCTGGCGTGCCGGCAGCGGTCCGTCGGGAGTCAGTAGATCGTTCAGCCAGGCGAACAGCGCCTCCAGGTAGCTGGCCGGCAACGGCGGCTCGGGCGCCGCCAGTGGCCAGGTGACCAGGGCCGCGAGCGCCACGAACAGCAGCGCGGCGGCCATGCGCCGGCGGCGCATGGCCGCCGGCAGCACGAAGCCGCCGCCGAAGTAGCCCTGCTCCTCCAGGTAACCGTTGAGTGCCGCGGTGTAGGCGAGTCCCAGGGCCAGGTGCAGTGCCACCAGCAACAGCAGGCCGCCGCCGACCTCGCGCCCACCGAGCAGCGCCGCACAGAATGCCAGCAGCACCAATACCTGAAACCAGATGGCGATCCGCTTCACCTGCCGCATGCGCGTCACCGACTCGGTGGCCTCGGTCGAGTAGGTGCGTACCGCGGTGCGCAGCTCGTTGCCCTCGATACCGGTAATCAGGCTCAGGAACACCTCGCGCTCGCGGAACGCGCGGTGCAGAGAGAAGCAGCTCAGCCACATGATCAGCACCAGCAGGAGCGCGTAGATCACCTCCGGCTTGGCCGGATTCACGTCGCCGGCGAACAGATAGCCGCGGGTGGTCAGGAACACCACGGTGGCGAGGATCAGAATCACCAGCAGCTCACGCAGCCGCGGTATGACGCTGCCCACCTTCTCCCGGGCCAGCGTATTGGCCACCGCCGCCTGTGCGCACCCGGTGAGCAGCAGCACCAGGATCGTCCCCGGCGGGTTGGGCGGCAGCACCAGATCGAGAACCAGCAGGCGCAGCAGCAGATCGAGCAGCAGCAGGAACAGGAACGGAATCGCCACCGCCAGGCTGGGATGGATGGCGGCGCGGTACACTGCCAGGCGCCGTTCATCCACGGACCAGATCCCTCCCGTAGCCGCCTACCGCGTGGCTGGTGAGCCCCTCCACCACCAGATCCTCCTGTCGCGCCCGATGAGTGCTGACCAGAAAAATCTCCACGTCGTAGCCGCGCCGGCGCAGGGCCAGCAGGGCGGCGCGCTGCGCTCCCGACAGCGGCGGCGTAACCACCACGATGCGCGTGCCGTTGGCCACGGCAACGCCCCCACGCTGTACGATGTCGACGAAGTTGCCGGCGCCCTCCCCGGCCGGGCTGATGCGGGCGAGTTGCTCCAGCAGGTGGGCGGCGTGGGCGTAACCGGCGCGCACCGGCTCGGCGGTGTACCACGCGGCGGGAGTACGGAACGCCGAGGCGGGATTCCGGGGTTGGTCGCGCGCTGCGGTAGCATCGCCCGGTGCCTCTGCGTCGGATGGTGCCGGGGGCACCGTGGGGACACCCGAACCGTGACCGATCAGGCCACTGCTGGCCAGGCCCACTTCCTGGCCGATGCCGACGAAGTAGAACGCCAGGGAGGCGGCGGTTTCGATGGCGCGTTCCACCAGGTGGGAACGCTGCGCCAGCGGGTAGTCATCTGCGGTAAGGTTGAGCAGCACCAGCACGGGAAAATAGATCGACGGCACGTACTCCATCGAGAACAGCGCGCCCATGCGTGCGCTGGCCTTCCAGTTGATGCGCCTGGGCTCGTCCCCCGGCTGGTACTCGCGCAGCGAGCGGTAGCGGGTCACGTCTTCGTAGAGCCTGTTGAGTACCTTGAGGCTGCCGGAGGGCAGGCCGCGCTTGTGTTGCAGATCGAGGGCGAAGATGTCGGGGTAGACGATTACCCGTTGGGGGCTTGGCGCCTGCGTGTGCCAGGGAAAGAACCCGAACGGGTCGGTGCCCACCAGGTCGACCGGACCCAGATGATACTCGCCGCGCTCGCGCCCCTCCAACTCGTAGCTGAAGGTGCGCTCCTCCCAGGGGCCGAGGCCAACCACGAATTGCGCCGGCTGGCGTGCCGCGAAGCTGCCGATGCGATCCGCCACGGTGAGGAAGTGGATTGGCAGTGGCGTGCGGTTGCGCACCGTCAACGTACAGGTGAACGGCGAAAAGCGGTTGGCGTGCACCAGCGGCTCGCCGCGCCGTACCGAAATGCCGGCGCGCACCACCAGCAGGTACCCGTATGCCAGGACGCGGATCGCCAGTAGTCCGGCGGCGAAGATGCGCATCAAGGGCGGCGGCGCGAACAGCACCACCAGCAACAACAGCAGGGGCACCAGGACGTCGGGCGCCCAGCGCAGCCGCGGTCTCACCGGGCGGCCTCGTTGCGCCCCGCCGGCCCGCCCTGCCGGGCTGCTCCGGGTGTGACCGCTCCCTGAGCGTCCGCGCCGTGCGTGTCCGTTCCGTGAGCGCCCGCGCGGTGCGTGGCGAGCACCTCCTTGAGCATGCCGTCGATCAGCGCTTCCGGCTGCAGGCCGCGCAGCAGTAGCTCCGGCTTGACCCCGATCCGCTTGAGCAGGATCGCCGGCGCCAGCTCGCGCACCTCGTCTGCACCGCCCGCCTCCTTGCCGCGGATGGCGGCCAGCGCCTGGGCGCCGTGGTAGAGCGCCATGGAGGCGCGCGGCGAGGCGCCGCAGGCGAGCCGGGCATCGTGCCTGGTGCGCTCGACCAGATCCAGGATCAGGTTCTCGGTAGCGGCCGCCACAGGCACGGCGGCTACCTGGCGCTGCAGCTCGCGCACCGTCTCCAGATCGGTGGCCTCCACCAGGTCCGTAACCGGGTGGGTCAGGCGTCGCTGCACATGCAGGATCTCCTGCTCCGCCTCCGGCGACGGGTAGCCCATGCGCAGGGTCAGGAAGAAGCGGTCACGCTGCGCCTCCGGCAGCGGAAAGGTGCCCTCGAACTCGACCGGGTTCTCGGTGGCGAGCATGAAGAACGGATCGGGCAGCGGGGTGGTTTCGCCCTCGACGCTGACCTGGCCCTCCGACATCGCCTCCAGCAGCGCCGACTGGGTACGCGGTGTGGCGCGGTTGATCTCGTCGACTAGCAGGATGTTGGTCATGATCGGCCCCTCCCGGAGCTCGAACCGGCCGGTGCGAGCGTGGTACACCGAGCCGCCGAGCACGTCGGCCGGCAGCAGGTCGGGGGTGCACTGGATGCGCCGGAACCGGCCGCCCAGGCACGTGGCCAGCGCGCGCGCCAGCACCGTCTTGCCGACCCCGGGGACATCTTCCAGCAGCGCGTGGCCGCGGCACAGCAGGGTCACCAGCAGCTTCTCGATCACCTGCTCCTTGCCATAGATCACCCTGCCCACGGCCGCGGTAAGCGTCCGCGCCCAGCCCCGCGCATCCATCCCGCGCCTGTTGTACCACACCTTTGTCGCTCCGGGCACGACGTGTCGCTCCGGGCACGACGCCGCCGGTGGCT
>CAYFXT010000085.1:0-9614 GCA_964346995.1 uncultured Spirochaetaceae bacterium
TCCTTCGCATTGGGAGAGGCATGCCACAGGAAATCGAACCCTCGTTGTAGTACTATGGCAGATGCGATATTGTCCGGAGTTTGGAAACTTCGATATCCGTTACGGATTCTGATCTGATTGTCGAGCCACGCTTCGCCACCAGAAAGGCTATCGATAGCACTGGAAAGAGATACTTGAAAGGCAAGGAATCGCGGTGTCCTAAACCGCTCGCCTCGAAATGACTCGAGCATGCCGATCCGAACTATTTCATGCACGTAGTGATCGAGCGCGCTGACAGCAAGCACCAACTCGGATCGCAATATATCGGACAGATTTAATGCTACAGTAGTCCGTCTGTCTAGTGTATCGACGAACGCACCAAGGTTGCGAACCCGAACCATGTTCGTATCAAACTGATCAATCGCTTCCTGCATTACGATGTCAGGAAAACGACTCTCTTCGCAATCCTCGTAAACGTCTTTCTGAATCGGGCTTGAGAATCCTTGGTCTGCCTCAGGACGGTTCCGGACTGGTGAAGCTGTTCGTCACTCAAATCGAATACGGGCGTCCGCGTTTCCTGTGAACGGGCGATAAGTGAATTGAAGTCGGGAACGGTTTCAAGACAGTAGCTGAGAAGCCCTGCCGATTCATACTTGTCATCGGAAAACGTTATTCCGTGTTGCTTCAAGGCAGGAACCAACTCTTCCGAGACGCTGTTGTTGATTTTGTCAATCCACTGTTGGAATCCTGAAGAAGGTCGTCCACGCCTCGGTCGGTAGTTCTGGATGATCGTTCCAATGAATCTGGGAGTGACACACGGAAAAGGATACGTGGCTTCCTTCAATACTGGTAGTTCTCGTGCCTTCCGGGACCACTCGTACCAACTGGGAATGACACGCGTGAGCGAATCTATTGCCATGACGGAGTAGTAATCTGGTGTCGTGGGAACGACAGAATAGTCGCTCGTCATGAGTAGATTCTGGTTGAACGCGCTGAGACTTGGATTCATGTCGATCAACATGAAGTCCGCATCAGCTTCATCGGCGGTCTTGGTCAAGAGACGTGAAATGGACCCAGGGAGGTTCTGTAACGTTTGAATCGATCCCGACCATTCTTGTGCAATACCAAGAGTGACTTCATACTCTGAAAGTGCTATATGACCGGGTAACAAGAATAGACCATTCTGATTTTCTATCGGCACACAGTCTACTGGTTTGATTGGATACGGCTTGGATTCGAAAGCTGGCGATAAACCGGATTTCAAGTTCCGCGCAGACTGTTGAGCGTAGAATTCCTCGAGTTCCGATGGTCCCTTGTATCCCATGACCAAGCCGGTCAGGTTCGACTGCGGATCAGCATCCACCAGGATCACCCGCTTTTTCATCTGAGCCAGTCGCCATCCCAGATTGAAAGTAGTAGTGGTCTTGCTGACACCACCCTTGTGATTGAATAGCGCAATTCGTTTCACCATCGGCGGAGACCTCGCTAGATACGGTTTCGTCCTACTCTATCGCCTTGGCGCATCGATAACAATACGTTGGCAACTGGCTCCCAGTGTGTTGTAGCGCCTGACCATGGTACACCCGCCGTGCCGCGCCCGCACGCGCCGGGTGCGCGGAGCTGGCTCAGCGGTCCTGCCAGCGGGTGTCGCGGTCGGTGGCGGTGAAGCGGTTGTAGCGGTTCACGTAGTCTTCGCGCACCGGACTGAAGATGTCGAGCACGCGCGCGGGTCCCGCGGTCACGACGCCGGAGTGGACGACGTGCGGCGGGATCAGAAAGGCGTCACCGGGCGCCAGCTCGCGTTCTTCGTCGCCGATGCGCAGCCGCAACCTGCCCGCCAGGACCAGACCGGCTTGTTCATGCGGATGGCTGTGCTCCGGCACCACGCCGCCGTCCTCCATCTCCAGCGCGGAGAGCATGATCCGCTCGCCGGTGACCAGCGCGCTGCGAATACCTGGGAACAGCTCCAGCTTCGGCAGTTCGTTCAGTGCTACGAATGGCATCGTTCCTCCTGATGCCTGGACGGCGCCAGCCGCTCGTGCCACAGCGCCGCCACGCGGTCGCGCAGCCGGTCGACTCCGGCACCGTTGTCGATCACCACGTCGGCGTAGGGGAGGCGTTCTTCGGGGCTCGCCTGTGCGCCGATCACCGCCCGAATGCGCGCCTCGTCCATACCGCGCGCCCGCAGGCGCTCGATCACCTGTGCCTCAGGGGCGGTAACCACCCAGATCTCGTCGAACGTGCGTGCCCAGCTCCCACCGGCCCTGATCGCCTCGATCAGCAGCGGCACCTCGGCCACGACCACGTCGACGCCCTCCCGCTGGGCGCGCGCGATGCGGTCGGCCAGCAGGCGGCGCACGCGCGGGTGGACGATCGCGTTCAGCGTGCTGCGCGCGGCGGGGTCGCCGAATACGAGCCGGCCGAGCTTCGGGCGGGAGATGCTGCCGTCGCCGTTCAGGATCTCGCGCCCGAAGGCTGCCACCACCTCGTTCCAGCCGTCGCTCTCCGGGCGGTATACTTGGTGGGCGGTCGTGTCGGCGTCGACCACCGCAGCGCCACGTGCGCGAAGCAGGCTGGCGACCAGCGACTTGCCGCAGCCGATGCCGCCGGTGAGGCCGATCACCGGGCCCACGATTCGCTCCGCTGCCCCGCCGGCGTCACGTGAGCGCGACCGATCTGCGCTACCGAGGCACAGCCGATGAGCGCCATGGTGCGGTTCATCTCCGCGGCCAGCAGGTCGATGGCGTAGTCCACCCCCGCCTCGCCACCGGCGCCGAGGCCGTAGAGGTAGGCGCGGCCGGCCATACAGGCGTCGGCCCCCAGAGCCAGGGCCTTGACGATGTCGCCGCCGCGCCGCACGCCTCCGTCGCAGATCAGGGCGACGCGGTCTCCGACCGCGTCCGCCACCGGCGCCACCAGATCGAGAGCCGGGGGCGCCCCGTCGAGCTGGCGGCCTCCGTGGTTGGACAGCACGATGGCGTCACAACCGTGGTCGGCGGCAATACGGGCGTCAGCGACCGTCTGGACACCCTTGATGACCAGGGAGCCTTTCCACGCGTCGCGCAGCCACGCCAGATCCCGCCACGAAAACCCGGGATCGAACTGGGAATTGATGTAGTCGGCGAGCGCTACCGGCGTGGTGCCGTCGGCCGCCGAGTGTCCGCGCACGTTGGAGAACACGATCGGCTCCGAGCGGATGAAGCGCCAAGTCCATCCGGGGTGGCGAATGCCGTCGATGATCGTGCCGAGGCCGATCTGCGGCGGTAGCGTGAAACCGTTCCGTACGTCGCGCTCGCGACGGCCCGACACCGCCATGTCCACCGTCGGCATCAGCGCCTCGTAGCCGGCGGCGGCGGCCCGCTGCACCAGTTCCCGTACCAGTTCACGGTCGCGCAGCGGGTAGAGCTGAAACCAATACGACCCAGCGGCGGCGGCCGCGACCTCCTCGATGGAACGCGTGGCCACCGTGGACAGGCAGTAGGGGAGCCCGGCGCGGGCGGCGGCACGGGCCACCGCCAGCTCGCCCTCCGGGTCGGGCATGCGAGTAAAACCGGCCGGGGCGAGCACCAGCGGAAGCGGCAATCGGCGGCCGAGCAGCGTCGTCGAGGTGTCCACCCGCGACATGTCGACCAGCACGCGCGGCGCGAAGTTCCAGCGCCGGAATGCCTCGCAATTGGCGCGCAGGGTCACCTCATCCTCCGCACCGCCGTCGATATAGTTGAACACCCCGCGCGGCAGCCGGCGCAGCGCCAGCCGGCGCAGGTCGTCGATGTTCACCGCCTGGGCACGCAGCCGCTCGGCGCGCGTGTGCGCGCGCCGCCGAAAGCGCAGTACGGAGCGCAGGGTCTGCAACATGGCTACCAGTATGGAACGGCGCGCCCGGCCGTCAAGAATCGCGGTAGGCAGGTTACCTGCGGCCAGGGCGTCGGCTCGGCGCCGCGGGTTGTCGACGGCGGCCAGAACTCCTCGACGCGGCCACGGCGGTGACTATCACCGATCGCGGCTCGCCTTGCCGGCACCTCGCGGCGCCCGCACACCACCCGTATACCCCGTCGCGGGTCAGGCGTGGGTCAGGGTCTGGGCGTCGGCGAGGCCGCGCTGCGTTTCGACCATCGCCCGGTAACGTCCGCCGGCGGCCATCAGCTCGCGATGGGTACCCAGCTCGGCGATGCGCCCGCCATCCATCACGACCAGCCGCTGCGCGCGGCGCAGGGTGGCCAGCCGGTGTGCGATGGCAATCACCGTACGCCCGCTGGTGAGCGCGGCCAGTGCGGCGTGGATGCGTTCCTCGGTCTCCAGGTCGAGCGCCGAGGTCGCCTCGTCGAGAACGAGGATGCGCGGATCGTGCAGGATGGCGCGCGCGATCGAGATCCTCTGGCGCTCGCCGCCCGACAGCCGCTGACCGCGTTCGCCGACTACAGTGTCGAAGCCGTCCGGAAAAGCCATCACGAAGTGGTACGCCTGCGCGACCCGCGCAGCGCGGACCACCTCGGCATCGGTGGCACCAGGTTTGGCGTAGCGGATGTTGTCCGCCACGGTGCCGGAAAACAGAAACGGATCCTGCAGCACCACACCGATCTGGCTGCGCAGCGAATCCGGCTCGATGAGACGCAGGTCGGTACCGTCGAGGAAGATCCGGCCCGCGTCGACGTCGTAGAGGCGCAGCAGGAGATTTATCACCGTCGACTTGCCGGCACCGGAGGCGCCCACCAGTCCGGTGGTCTCGCCGGCGGCCAGGTGCAGCGAAAAATCGGTCAGCACCGGCTCGCCGGGGCGATAGGCGAACTCCACGCTCTGAAACTGCACCTCCCCGGACAGCGTTCGGCGCCGCGGTCGCGCTGCGGTCTTGATCTCCGGATCCTGGTCGATCGCCTCGAACACCCGTTCCGCCGAGGTGAGCGCCTCGACCAGTCGCTGCGGGAGCTCGCCGGCCCAGGCCAGCGGCTCCGCCAGCAGCATCACGTAGGCGGCAAACTGTACCAGCTCGCCGATGCTCAGTTGTCCCGCCAATACCAGGTAGCCGCCGACCAGGAATACCAGCAGCTCGCCGAGCCGGGTCGCGAAATCCACCAGCGGTCCCATGACGCGCCAGATCTTCTGGTTGCGTACGTCGATGACGTACTTGCGGGCGGTCCAGCTACGGTAGCGGGCCACTTCCGCGGACTCGCGGCGGAATGCCTTGATCACCCGGATGCCGGCCAGCACGTCGAGCACGAAGGTGCCGATCTTGTCGTGCAGGCGGTGGTGGGTACGCTCCATCCAGCGCGCCAAGCGCCACACCACCACCGCGAGCAGCAGGGCCAGCGGAATGGTGGAGATGGTCAGGAGCGCGAGCAGCCAATTCTGGCTGAAGGTCACCACGCACAGCAGTGCGAACAGCAACACCTGGCTCACGCCGTCCGTCCCCCACTGCTCCAGAAAGCGGCGCACGTTGGCGGTATCGATGGCGACCCGATTGATCACGTCGCCGGGCGGCTTGGTGGCGATGAAGCGCAGCGACATCGCCTGCACGCTGGCGTAGACGGCGCTGCGGAGGTGGAACACCAAACCGGAGCTGAGCCGCGCCACCCCGCGGTTGCGCAGAATCGTCACGCCGGCGCGCAGCACGTAAGCGCCCGCCATGGCGCCGAGCAGCAGCGCCACCGGTCCCGGCTCGATCGTGCCGGGCACCAGCCAGTGGTCGATCAACATGCGGGTCAATTGAGGAATCAGCAGGGTGACGCCATTGGCCACGGCGAACAGGACCAGGGTGTAGAGGATTATCCAGCGCTGCGGGCGCAGGAACGTGGTGAGCCGCGTCAGTACGCCGCGCGGGTCGCGTAGCGGCTCCGCTACCCAGTCACGGGCGAAGCCGCCGCGCTGATCGATGCTCGTGGCGCTGCGTGCCGGTGCATCGCGTTCGGCATCGGCAAAGGCGGCGGCGCCGCCCAACGCGGCGGCCATACGCAGGTACGCCGGCGCATGGCGCCGGCTGAACCATGCCACTACCTGGCTACCGGCGCCGTCCCCGCCGACGTTCCCGGCGTGCGCCACCAGCAGCATGCCGGAGCCGGCCATCACGTGCGCGGCGAAGTGATCGCCGGGCCGGCGCGGGTAGCGGACCACCTGTTGGCCGGCGATGGCGAGAATGCTCTTCGCCGTGACTACCGTGTACCCGTTCTGGAAGTGCGCATGCCGATCCAGGTCCGCGGGCGCACAATGCAGCGGCGCCTCGCCCGGCACGGTGCGCGCGACGAGCGCTGTGACTTCGGGCGGGATGGTCAAAACATCGCCTCCAGCTTGCGCCGCAAGCGCGGCTCCAGCTCGGCGCGCGCAGCGAGCCGGTAGCGGTTGCCGTCCACGTCGATCAACAGCATCGTGCCGTCCGGCAGATCGCGCAGGTTGGCGTGCTCGTTCTGCACTGTGAACCGGGTGGGGCCGGCGTTGGTGGTCACGCGCCAGTGCGATTGGCCGAAGCGTTCGTCGAGCGCGTCGACGTGGGTGATGCGCGGCGCGAAGTAGCGGCGCTGCAGCTCCTCCAGGACGATCTCGCGGTCGGTCGCGGGAAACTCCTCCAGCGGGGCCAGGATGCCCAGTTCCGCGCCGGCGCCGTCGCGTACGGCAACCAGATCGTTCGGCGCGGAGAAGGGGAAGGCGCGGTAGAAGTCGACCGGCTCGTGGCTGCTGCCGTCCGCGAGCAGCGCCCGCACCAGGTCGCCGCCGGTGCGTTCGAAACGGATCGTCTCGCGCCCCAGGCGTGGCAGGCCGGCCGCGGCGCCACCGCTGTTCCGTTCGTTTTCGATCACTCGCCAACTCCAATGACGTGCAGTGCATCGCGCTGCCGCTGCACCAGCCGGCGATAGTACCCGCCGGCACGCATGAGCTCGTCGTGGCTGCCGCTCTCCACGACGCGTCCGCCGTCGAGCGCGTACCGGCGCGCCGCGCGCCGCAAGGTGGACAGCCGATGCGCGATCACCACCACGGTGCGGCCATGCACCAGCCGTTCGATCGCGTCCTGAATGCGTACTTCGGTTTCCGTGTCGACACTGGAAGTCGCCTCGTCCATGAGCAGGATGGGCGGGTCGGCGAGCAGGGCGCGGGCGATGCCGAGCCGCTGCCGCTGGCCGCCGGAGAGGCCCTGTCCACCGGCGCTCAGCTCGGTGTCGTAGCCGTCCGGCAGCTCCACTATGAAGTGGTGGGCGTCGGCAGCCATGGCGGCGGCGATGATCTGCTCGCGCGTGGCGTCCGGCCTGGCGTAACCGATGTTGGCCGCCACGCTGCCGATGAACAGGTAGGTGTCCTGCAGCACGACGCCGAGTTGACGCGCCAGGTCCGCGCCCGCCATATCGCGCACGTCGTGGCCCGCCACACGCACCACGCCCGCGGAGGCATCGTAGAGCCGCGCCAGCAGGTTGATGACCGTCGACTTGCCAGCGCCGGTGGGCCCCACCAGGCCGATCATCTCGCCGCCGGCGGCGTGCAGGCTCACGTCGCGCAGCGCCGTCTGGCCCGGCTCGTAGCTGAACGAGACCCGTTCCAGGGCCACCCCACCGCGCGCACCGGCGATGCGCCGCGGGGGGCGCGGCTCCGCCAGGTCGGAAGGCGCGTCGATCAGGGAGAGCAGGCGCCGTGCCGCAGTGGCCACCCGGCCCCAATCGTGAGCCAGGTCGATCAATCCGCCCAGCGGCCAGAAGAAGCGCCCCAGGTAGCCGGCGAAGGTGACCACCAGACCCACCGTTACCTGATCGCGCGCCACCGCCCACGCGCCGGCGGCCCACACCCCCACCAGCACCAGTTCGGTGACCAGTTCCATCGGTGGCTGGGTGGTGCCGAACATTGCCTGCGCAAGATAGCCGAGGCGGGCCGACTCGCGGTTCGGAGCCGCGAACCGTTCCAGCTCGCGTTGCTGGCGGCCGAAGGCGCGCACCACGCGCGCCCCGGTGAGTGAGTCGCTGGCGACGGTGCGCAGCTCCGCCTCGGCGCGGAACAGTCGGTCGAAGTAGGAGTTGCCCTCGGGGATGATGCGGCGGAAGGCGATGAACAGCAGCGGGAAGGGGATGAACGCGGCAAGGGCAAGCTGCCAGTCGAGCAGCAGCATGGCGATCAGCGAGCCGACCAGAAAGATGCCGCCGTGGAGGGCGGACGGCGCGATGATGTGGAACAGGAGTGCGACGTCGGAGGCGTCCTGCTCGAGCCGCGTCATCAACTCGCCGGTATGGCGTCCGGTGTGGAAGCGCATCGACAGGCGCTGCAACGACCCGAACGCGGTGCGTTTCAGGGATATTTCCAGGTCGTGGATGAAGGCGGCGTTGACCCATCCCCAGGCGATGCGGAACCCCACCTCGGCGAGGCGCGCGAGCAGAATCAGGCCGACGGCGAGCGTTACCATGCCGGCGAAGCGGCCCTGCGGTGAGAGTACCTCGTCGAACAGGAAGCGGCCGGCCAGAAAGGGCACCGTTACCGTGGCGCCGGCGCCCGCGGCGAGTGCCAGGAAGAACACCGGCAGCCGCCAGTACCTGCTCGCCGGCATCATCGCGACCAGCCGCGGCAGCACGCGCCGCGTGTCGGGTGCCGTTCCGGCAGGGCCCGAGCGGTCCGGTACGGCATCGGCGTCGCCGGTGGTTGTGGTCAGAGGCACGGCCTCACCGCTTGCGTGGTGCAGAGCTCGGTTGGCGGCCTGTACGAACGCTTCGGCGGCCGCTGCGTGGGAGCCGGAGTAGCGGGCCACCAGGCGCGTCTGCCCGCCGTGCTGCGCGGTGATGCGCCCGCCGCTCAGGTAGGGGTGGGTGGCGAGCGCATCGATTTCGCCCGCCTTCAGCCACGTTACCGAGCCGTCCCCTATCTGCGCCATGGCATCGAGACCGGTCACCAGCCACTCCGCCTGTAGGCGGCCGTCGCGCGTGATGTCGGCACGGAACGTCGCCACGGCCCGGAAGCCGGGCCGCTCCCGTTCCAGCAGGGCGCCGATGTCCCGGGGCAGGGTCAAGGCGGCAAGCTATGGCTGTGGACAATCTGTCGTCAAGGGTTCTTTACGAAGGGCGAATCCCATGCTGACGGCCATGGACGCAACCCCGACGCTGGCACAGGGCCGGCCCCCCGGGCGCCGCAAATCGGTCGCCCTGATCGTTTGCACGGTGAACGACAGCCCTTACCGGGCAGCGTGGGACGGTCCGTTCCTCATGCCGCGCGGGCGGCAGTGTCGCGCGTGGCGCCGGCAGCGCCCGTTACCGGCGGCCGCCGGGGCCGCCTTGGGTTTGCAGTCCGCGCCGACCGTAGATCGGTGCGAGCCAGCACCCGAACCGGCCTCGCCGTGTCCTCCCGTAACGACGTGCGCTCGAACGTGCCTTCGTCTTACGGGTGCGGATGGATGCCTGGGAGCTGGGCGGGTCAGCCCGCGTAGGGCACCGCGGGGAGACCTCTGACGCCGGGAACTACCTTCACCAGCGAGCCGGCGAGCGGCTCGGCCGAGCGCTCGGCCTCGCTGAGACGCAGGCACGCGGAGGTGACGTACAGGTCGGTCAAGTCGGGACCGCCGAACGCGCAGGAGGTGATCTGGCTCATCGGCAGATCGATGGTGTCCAGAAGTGGGCCCCGGGGGGGGTGATAGCCGGCCCCCCCGCCGCCCCCCCAGAATGGGCTGCCCCACAACACGTAAA
>CAYFXT010000085.1:9624-11450 GCA_964346995.1 uncultured Spirochaetaceae bacterium
GGGCCGGCGCGGGGTATCCCCCCGCCCCACCGCGCCGCCGCCGAAGATGGCGATCCACAACATCCCTTCTTCGTCCATGGTCATGCCGTCGAAGTGTCCGCGCCCGGCGTTGGTCACGGTAACCCGTTCGTTGCTGATCGCGCCGGTCGCCATGTCGTAGTCGTACGCGCGCACGTCGTTGCGACCGGTATCGACGTAATACATGGTGCGCTGGTCGAGACTCCACGCGATGCCGTTGGAGATGGTGACGCCACCGAACTTGCGCGTCACGATGCCGTTCACGTCGAGGCAGTAGAGCGCGCCGCGGCCCGGCTCGCCGTTGAACTCCATGGTACCGGCCCACAGCCGGCCCACGGGGTCGCACTTGCCGTCGTTGAACCGGTTGGCCGGCACGTCTCGTTCCGGGTCCGCGATCGGGCGCATCAGTCCGCTGTCCGGATCGAGGCTCGCGAAGCCGTTGTGCAGGGCGACGATCAGGCCGCCCGAGGCGCGCGGCACCACGGTGCCCACCGCCTGCAAGGTGTCGATGGCGCGGTTGTGCTCGGTCGCCGGATCGTACACGAACAGCTTCTGGCCGATGATGTCCACCCAGTAGAGCCCGTGCCGCTCGCTGTCCCACAGGGCGCCCTCGCCGACCAGTGACGGACGCCGCACCACCGTTTCGATCTGCCGTTCCATGCGCGCCCCATCCTATAACGAGGAAGCGAGGAAAGCCAGCGCAAAGCGTGCCAGGCATGCCCAGAGTGGAGTTCCAAGCGTTAGCGGCACGCTCCGCTGCCAACCGGCGCGCATCCTCCACCGGCACCCGCAGACCCTGCGGCAGGAGATTATCCCACGCTGCGCAATCACGGGCTGGTCATTTCATCGCTCGAGCGATCCGGGACCGATTTGCGACACCGCGGGGCTCCGGCCCCCTCGGCGTCGGGGCTGCGCCCATGGCCGTCGGCACGGGATCGTCCGGCTCGTCGCGCAACGGAAGTGCAGGAGGTGTGATAGAGTGCCGGCTCATGACCGCAACGAAAACCTTCAAGCAACGTATTCGCGCCGGCGAGTTGCTGTTCGGCGCGTCGCTCGCCATGCGCCCCGACGCCGACTGGCTGCGGGAGGTGGTGGCCGGCCGGCCCTACGACTTCGTATGGGTCGATGCGCAACATTCACCGTTCAGCGAACACCGGCTGGTGGCGTTCTGCGCCGCCGCCGGCGAGGTGGGGGTGCCGGTGGTGTTCCGCCTCAAACACACCCGGCTTACCTGGCTGGTCGGCAACTTCCTCGATCTGGGCCCGACCGGCATCGAGGTGCCGCAGGTGGAGACCGAGGCCACGGTCGATGAGGCAGTCGCCAACTTCTACTACCCACCGCGCGGCATAAGGAGTTGGGGCGGCGCGGCACGGCACGGCTTCTCCGATCAGAGGTTGGCCGAATACGCGTCGCTGTGGCAGGAAACCGGCGCCCTGGCAATGCAGATCGAGTCGATCAGCGCAACTACCAACGCCGCGCGGCGCTTCGCGAAGGATGGCGTGGATTTTTTCACCATCGGTCCCGCCGACATGACACTCGACATTCAGCACCATCCCAATCATGCCCTGAAGAGCGTGGATGACTGCGTGAGCTATCTGGCGCGCGATCTGCGCGGCACCGGCAAGCAGGTGTGCATGCGCACCAGCGCCGGCGATGATCCGCGGCACTACCACGACATGGGCGTGACCATGATCCTCGAGGCCGGGGTGCGCTGAAGGCGTTGTCCCGACGCACGCGGCGACGACGGAAAACACAGCAATTCTCGATGAGATGAAAGTGGAAACAGAGATAGTGGAGTAGTTCTGGGG
>CAYFXT010000086.1:0-11337 GCA_964346995.1 uncultured Spirochaetaceae bacterium
CGGCCAGGGCACGCCTCGCCAGGCGACGGTACCGGAAAGCTTTGCGGTGTACGACGACGCCTGGGCGCAGGCGCACGCGCAGTACGATCCCGGGCTGGCCAACGAGTTGCTCGACGGAATCGGTCTGACCGCGCGCGACGGCAAGGGGTTCCGGCTGGCACCGGACGGCAGCCCGCTGCAGTTCACCATCCACCATCAGACGATCGAGATCGGCTCCTCGCGCGGCGAACTGCTGGAACTGATCAAGGAGTACTGGGAAGACGTCGGCATCCGCATCGAGTTGCGCGGGCACGAGCCTTCGTTCTTCTGGGAGCTGACCGATACCGACCAGTTCGACATCGCGGTGCGCGCCTTCGAGAAGCTGATCCAGCACCTGGCGGCGAGCACCGAATCCAACTGGGCGCCGCTGTGGGACCAGTGGCTGAGCGAGGTGTACGCCCGCGAAGCCGGCGCCGGATCGGAGGGCGAACTGCCCGGCGAGCAGCCGCCGGCGTGGATCGAGGAGCATGACCGGCGCATCTACAAGGCGCAGCAGACTCCCGAGCAGAGCGAGGAGTACCGCGATCTGATCTACCAGATCGCCGACGCGCAGGCCGAGAATCTGTTCTGGATCGGCACCGTCGGACAGGTGCCGGTGCCGGTGGTGGCGCAGAATCGGGTCGGCAACGTCATGACGCAGTTCGTGCCGCGCCACGTGTGGACCGGCGGCCTGAGCGAGTTCGCCGATCAGCTCTACCTGAAGGAGCAGTAGAGGCGCCTCACCTCACGCGCCGAGCGCCTCCCGCACCAGCGCCATGGCGCGTAGCGCGTCGATGCGGTAGGCAACCTCGGCGTTGGCCGGGGCGCCGCGGCGTCCCGGCCGCTCGTCGACCACGGTCATGCCGCGGGTGAGGGTGCCTGCCAGCTCCACGCCGACCACCCGCGGCGAAAGCGCGAACAGTTCGGGGTGGGTGACCGCCAGCACCGCGCACGGGTCGTGCAGCGCGCTGGCGCGTTCGCCCGTCAGATCCTCCATCACCGCGTGCAGGAAGCCGAACACCTGCGCCGCAAACCGGGCCAGCGGTGCCTCGGCGACGCGCAGGCCGGAGACCACGGTGTCATCGGTCTGTACCTGATGGGTCAGGTTCAGCCCGCACATGATGATGTTTCCGCCGGAGGCGAATACCCGTGCCGCCGCTTCCGGATCGGCGTAGATGTTGAACTCGGCGGACGCGGTCACGTTGCCGCCGGCGGTGCTGCCGCCCATGATCGAGATGCCGGCGATGCGCTGCACCCAGGTGGGATCGCGTTCGATGGCCAGCGCCAGATTGGTGAGCGGACCGACCGCGACCACCCACAGGTCGGGCGCCGCCGCGTCGAGCAGAAAGGAAACCGCGTCGTCGCCCGCCGCGGTACGGTCGTGCACCGGCGGTTCGAAGTCGCCCATGCCCGATTCGCCATGGACGTGCGCCGCGTAGGTGGGTTGCCCGGCGAGCGGCCGCGGCGCGCCGCTGTGCACCGGCGTGCGGACATCCAGCAGGGCGGTCAGCGTCAGCGCGTTGGCGGTGGTGGCAGCCAGCGGCACGTTGCCGCTCACGGTGGTGATTCCCACCACTTCGGCATAGCGGTGCGCGAGGATGAGCGCAATGGCGTCGTCGAGGCCGGGGTCGCAGTCGATGATCAACCGCATCATGGCGCGACCATACCCCGCAACGCGCCGTGCCGGAACCACTGGTCGCCGACTCCCGACGTGGGCGTCCATCGCGCCTGGTCGCCGGCGACGATGCCGGTTACCCGCGGAGGCAATGGAGGCAATGCGATGGGTTGCATGGCGGACCCGTGGGAGGTACGATCAATTGCTGGCGTGGCGACAATTACCCGGAGCGGATCGAAGCTCACGCACGACGACTACCTTGCGTTTCCCGACGACGGCAGGTCTCATGAGATCATCGCTGGCGAGCACCACGTGAGTGCGGCCCCCAACATCGACCACCAGCGCATCTCGCGTCACATTCAGTTCCAGCTCTACTCTCAGATTGAGGTGCCGGGCAACGGCGAGGTGTTCAATGCCCCCACCGCCGTGCAACTCTCCGAGCACGACATCGTGGAGCCGGATTTGCTGGTGGTGTTGGCGGCACGCGGCTCCTGCTTGACCGAACTGACGGTAGCCGGGCCGCCGGATCTGGTAGTCGAGATCCTGTCGCCATCGACCCGGCGCCAGGATCGTGAGTTGAAGCTGAGTCTCTATCAGCGCACCGGAGTGGGTGAGTACTGGATCGTCGATCCGGTGGCGCGCCACGTCGTCAAGTACGTTCGTCGCGGGCCGACGCTGACACCGGGGGGAACGTTCACCGAATCCGTTGCGTTCGACGGGTTGCACGGCGTCGCCGTCGATCTGAGCCGCGTGTGGCCGCCGTAACCTGCTCAGGCTCTAGCGGAGAGGGTAGGAATCGACCCCACCTCGCCCTGCATCGGCAGGGTCGACGACGGTTTTGAAGACCGCGGGGACCACCAGGCGCCCAGCACTCTCCCGAAACGAAGCGTCGCTCCGCGCCGGTCAAGAATAACATCAGAGGAAGTCGGCCTCTCGGTTCGACCACGGCCGTCAACTGAGGTTAACCGAGAACTGCTGGCACAGCGTTCCTTGACGCGCCCATCGATCGGAGCTAAAGTATCGTGGACAATCACGTTGCTGCGAACGCCCTGCGACCGCACGACGACGGAGGTAGCACGCCATGGCGGAAGTCTCCGAGATCATCCTCAGCGATCTCACCGGTCAGAACATTGATACGTCCCATCTGGGCATCGAGGTCAGACGCGCGAAAGGGGTCTTCAATCGGCGTCAACTGCTGGACGTATTCGGGGCCGTGCGCTCCGAAGCTCAGAAGCAGGCCGTGCTGCAGGTCGCTACCCATCACGCTGGCGACGACTACGACGTGGAAGACAATGTCGTGGTGCATGCGCGCACTCATTGATCGATATGGATGACGCCACAGCTTGGGCTGCAAGCCGACAACGCGGAGGTGGAACCAGTGGCCGAACACGCTGACAAGCTCGAGATCCTGCTGGTCGAGGATAACCCCGGTGATGTGCAGTTGACGCGACGATTGCTGCGCGACGTGGCTACGCCACTCAACTTCACGGTCGCCGAAGATGGCCAAGCAGCGCTGGAATGCCTGCGCCGGCAGGGAGCGCGCGCGAACACGCCGCGCCCGGATTTGATTCTGCTCGACCTGAACATGCCGAAGAAGGATGGCCTGCAAGTGCTGGAGGAGATGAACGCGGACCAGAACCTCAGAACCATACCGGTGCTCATTCTGACGAGCCGGCAACAGGAGTCGGACACGCTGGCGAATCTCGGGATGCACCCGAGTCGCTGGACCAACAAGCCGATCGACGTGGAGCGCTTCAATCGCCTCATCAACGGTTTGCAGTATGCTCCGACCGCGGCGACTGCGCCCCGTCGATCGCCGGCGGCAGAGCCGCAGTCCGAGAAGAAACGGCACTGGTTCGGGAGGCGCGGGTAGACCGGGAATGCCCTTCCTGCGGGCACCACGAGACGGCTCCTGGCGCCGACGGCCATGGTTGCGAATGATGCGCCCCGGCGCCGTACTTCGTTGGAGTGCCGCAGTGATTCTGCTGGTCTCCGTCCCCATGGTCGCTTGCAGCGGCGGCCAGGTGGCGCCCGACGTCGGGTCGTTGCGACTCGGCGCATACGCCGGAGAAGCGGCGGCGCTGCCGTGGCTCGCCCATGAGCACCGCCTGTTCGCCACGCGCGGCCTGGATGTCGACATGGTGCCGTTCGAAGCGGGTAAGCTGGCTGTGGACGCACTGCTCGCCGGCGAGGTGGACGTGGCCACGGCCGCCGAATTCGTGGTTGTGAGCAACTCCTTCGACCACCCCGAGCTGCGGGTATTCGGCACGGTCGCCATCGGGAACAACAACGAGCTGGTGGCGCTGCGCGACCGGGTCAGCGAGCCACAGGATCTGGTCGGTCGGAGGATCGGGGTTACGCGCAAGAGCGCGGGCGAGTTCCTGCTCGGTATCTTCCTTACCTTGAACGACATGAGGGTGTCTGACGTGGAGCTGGTCGACCTGCCGCCGAGCGCTATCGTCGCCGAGCTGCAGGCCGGCACCATCGATGCCGGCTTTACCTGGGACCCGAACGTGTATCGGATGCGCCGCGAGCTGGCCGACAACGCGATCGGCTGGCCCGGCCAGTGGTGGCAGCAGTACTACTTCGTTCTGGTGACCACGGACCGGTGGCTGACCGAGCGTCCCGCGGCCGCGCGCGCCCTTCTGGAAAGCTTGTTGGCGAGTGAGCAACTGGCGATCGACGAGCCGGAAGACAGCCAAACGCGCATAGCTCGGCGATTCGGCTACGACCCGGCGTATATCGAATACTCGTGGCCGCGTCATGACTTCCGGGTCGGTCTCCCGCAGGCGCTGCTGCTCGCCATGGAGGATCAGGCCCGCTGGCGGGTGGAGAACGGGCTGTCACCAGCAGGCGAGATTCCCAACTACCTGCCCACAGTGGCCGTCGAGCCGCTGGCCGCACTGCGTCCGCAGACGGTAACGGTGATCCGGTAGGTGGGCGCAGCGGGAACTGCGTGCGACCCCACGAAAGCAGGAAACCCTGACCGATCACCTCGATGAGCCTGCGAACGAAGTTCAACGTCGCGTTCATCGTGAGCGCGCTGCTGGCGCTGTTCGGCAGTGGCGTCCTGTTGCAGCTTCGCCGTGACATGAGCCACGCGCTGGAGCGCGATCGGGTTGCCGTCAAGATAGTCGAAGCCGCGCTCAACCTTACCCTGGTGGCCAATGACTTCGCCGTGTACGGAGACGAACGGCCACGTCAGCAGTGGTCGATCAGTTATGGGAACGCCTTGCAACTGCTGGCGACCGCGGAGGCGCTCTTTCGAGAACCCGACGACCGCGACATACTGGCACGGATCGGGTTCGATCACAGCGCAGCCGGCGAGTTGTTCGAGCAGCTCGCGCTTGCCGCGGAGTCGACCGGAGACCGAGCCGTCCCGCCGGAGCTGCGTGCCCGGCTGGCAAGTCAACTTGCGGTGCGTTTGCAGCAGGCCGCGGCCGGATCGCTGGAGCTGGCCGCCCGTACGCGCAGCCGCCTGGCGCGGGCGCAAACCCGGACCACGCGACTGGTAGTGTCGGCGTTGGTGGTGATGGTCGCCATAATCGGTGGCTTGCTCGCCCTCGTTCTGGCCGGCGTGGTGCGGCCGATACGCCGGCTGCGAGCCAGTACCGAGATTGTCGGCAGCGGCCGGTTGGACCACCGGGTCGGCCTCACCACGCGCGACGAGATCGGAGAACTGGCGCGGGCCTTCGACACGATGACGCAGCGGCTGCGCGACCTGACGGTTTCTCGCTCGGAGCTGGAGGCCGAGGTAGCGCGAACCACGCGCGCGCAATTGCTGCTGCAACAGCGCACCGACGAGCTCGAGCGATCCAATGCCGAGCTGGAGCAGTTCGCCTACGTGGCGTCGCACGACTTGCAGGAACCGCTGCGCTCCATGACCGGTTTCGCCGGCTTTCTGAGGCGCCGCTGTCAGGGCCGCCTGGGAAGTGACGGCGAGCGTTACCTGGAACGCATCGTTGCCGCGGCCGCCCGCATGCAGAAGCTCATTCTCGACCTGCTCCAATACTCACGGGTCGGGCGTGACGGCGCTTCGTCGACTCCGGTCGACGTCGAGGAGATCGTGGCGCAGGAAATCGCCAATCTGGAGCGGACGATCCGCGAGTCGGGTGCGACGGTCACGCACGGCGATCTGCCGACAGTGCACGTCGATCCGGCGCTGCTGGCGCAGTTGTTGCGGAACCTCATCGGCAACGCGTTGAAGTTCCACTCCCGGCAGCCGCCCGAAGTGGCGATTTCCTGCCGCCGCCGGGAAGATGAATGGGAGTTTGCGGTACGCGACAACGGCATCGGTATCCAGCCCGAGCACGCCGACCGCATATTCGATATCTTCAAGCGGCTGCATACGAGAGCGGAGTACTCGGGCACGGGCATCGGGCTGGCGGTGTGCAAGAAGGCCGCCGAGCGGATGGGCGGCCGCATCTGGGTGGAGTCGGAGCCGGGCGCCGGTGCCACCTTCTTCTTCACCGTGCCGCGGCCGGATGCGGCATTTCAGCACACGCCACGCCCGGAAGGGGGGCGAGGCGATGATTGACGGCGCCGCGGCAAGACCGGTCGAGATCCTGCTGGTCGAGGACTCGCCCGATGACGCCGAACTGACGACCGAGGCACTCAGGGAGGGCTGCGTCTTCCACCGGTTGCACGTGGTGGGCGACGGGGTCCGGGCACTCGAATTCCTGCGTCGTACCGGAGACTTCGCCGACGCGCCCGGGCCGGACATCATCCTCCTCGACCTCGACCTGCCGCGCAAGGATGGCCGCTCGGTGCTGCGGGAGATCAAGGCGGACGACGACCTGAAACAGATTCCGGTAGTCGTGCTGACCGGCTCCAAGATGGAGGAGGACATCGTACGCAGCTATCGGCTGCACGCCAACTGCTACATCTCCAAACCGGTGGACATGGAGCAGTTCCTGAGGATGATTCGGTCGCTGGAGAATTTCTGGCTGACCGTCGTGAAACTTCCGTCTGTCGCTTCCGATGCCTGACGAACAGATTCGGCTGCTGCTGATCGAGGACAGCCCCGACGACGCGCTGCTGATCCGGGAGTCGGTGATGGAGAGCGCGGGCGAGCGGTTCCGGACCGACTGGGTCGAACGCCTGGCAGACGGGTTGGATCGCCTGCGCAGCCACGCCGCGGACGTCGTGCTGCTCGATCTGTCGCTACCGGACAGCTACGGCCTGGACACGTTCAACCGGGTTCACGAAACGGCTCCCGACATCCCGGTAGTGCTCCTGACCAACCTGGAAGATGAGCGAATGGCGGTGCAGGCGGTCCAGCGAGGCGCGCAGGACTACCTCATGAAGAGCAGCGCGAGCGGTCCGCTGCTGATCCGTTCGATTCTCTATGCCCTGGAGCGTCAGCGATTGAACGACGAGCTGCTCGAACGAACGCAGGAACTGGAGCGCTCCAATCGCGATCTGGAGCAGTTCGCCTACGCGGCGTCCCACGACCTGCAGGAGCCGTTGCGCATGGTGCGCAGTTACATGGAGTTCCTCGCGGAGGACTACGTCGACCGGCTCGATGCGGAGGGGAAGCAATACGTCGCTTTCGCCCATGACGGCGCCGTGCGCATGCAGGAGCTGGTCCGGGCCCTGCTCACCTACTCGCGCGTCGGCTCGGAGACCAGACCCTTCGAGCTGGTCGACACGGCCGGCCTGCTGCGCCAGGTGACGCACGACCTGAAGCAGGTAATCGAGGCCAGCAGCGCAACCGTAACCCACGACGAGTTGCCCGAGGTGCCGGGGGACCGTACCCAGCTCGGGCAACTACTCCAGAACCTGGTGGGCAACGCCTTGAAGTTTCGCGGCGAAAGGACACCACGCGTCGAGGTCTCGTGCCGACCCGACCATGGCAACTGGGAGTTCTCCGTCCGCGACAACGGGATCGGGATTGCGCCGGAAGACTTCAATCGCATCTTCGACATGTTCACCCGGCTGCATCATCGGTCGGAGTACACCGGGACCGGGATCGGTCTTGCCATGTGCCGCAGGATCGTGGAGCGGCACGGGGGCCGCATCTGGTTGCAGTCCGAGCTCGGTAGAGGGACCGCCTTCTTCTTCACGCTGTCGGCCACCGAACCAGCCGGGTGACGGGCGCCGCAAACCCCGTGCCACGCAGCATTGGCATGATCATTCGCGGCCGCGTACACTGCGGTGCCGAAAACAATGGCCAGCTACATCATACGCCGCATCTTCTACATGTTCGTGGTGCTGCTCATTCTGTCGTTCGTGTCTTTCATCATCATACAGCTCCCGCCCGGCGATTTCCTGACCACCCTGGTGGAGAACATGGAGAACCGCGGCATGACCATCGACGCCGAGACCATCCGCGACCTGAAGAAGCGCTACGGCCTCGACCGTCCGTTCATGGGCCAGTATCTGACCTGGTTGTGGAACTTGGCGCAGGGCGACATGGGGCGCTCCTTCCAATGGGACGAGGAGGTGACCAAGCTGATCGGCGAGCGCCTGATGCTCACCACCACGCTTGCCATCGCCAGCCTGATCCTGGTGTACCTGATCGCCGTACCGATCGGCATCTACTCTGCGACGCATCAGTACTCGTTCGCCGACTACACCTTCACCGTGATGGGATTCATCGGCTTGGCCACCCCCAACTTTCTGCTCGCTCTGATCCTGATGTTCCTCACCTTCAAGTTTTTCGGGTGGAGTCCCGGCGGGCTGTTTTCGCGCGAGTTCATCATGGCGCCGTGGAGCATCGCCAAGTTCGTGGACCTGTTGAAGCACCTGCCGGTACCACTGCTGGTGATCAGTACCGCGGGCACCGCGTCGATCATCCGCATCCTGCGCGGCGCGCTGCTCGACGAACTGGCCAAGCAGTACGTCGTGACCGCGCGTGCCAAGGGCGTCGGCGAGCAGCGTATCCTGTTCAAGTATCCGGTACGCATCGCCATCAACCCGATCATCAGCTCGATCGGCGGACTGCTACCGTTCATCGTCTCCGGCGAGACCCTGGTCGCCATCGTACTCGGTCTGCCGACCATCGGCCCGCTGCTGCTGCTCGCGTTGACCGATCAGGACATGTTCCTGGCCGGCAGCATGGTGATGCTGCTCGGTGGCCTGGCAATGATCGGCACCCTGATCTCCGATCTCCTGCTGGTGACCATCGATCCGCGCATCCGCTTCACCGCGGCGGCGCGCGCGTGAGGGGCCGCTATGAGCGCGCCGTTGCCATCTACCGTCGAAGCGACCTCCAGCGTCGCCGAAACCGCCGAGGAGGAGCGCTACTTCCTGGCCTCGAGCTGGACCTTGATGCGGCGCCGGTTCTTCAAGCACAAGCTGGCCGTGATGGGCACCCTGGTGCTGTTCGTGATCTACGTGCTGGCGGCCTTCGCCGGCTTCTTCGCACTGGCCGACACCTTCGAACGCAACACCGATTACGAATTCGCGCCCCCGACGCGGGTGCGGTTCTTCCATGACGGGCGCGTGCAGCGTCCGTTCGTATACGGACTCCGCCAAGTGCTGGATCAGGAGACACTTGCCAAGAATTATCTGATCGATCGCACGCAGGTGTACCCGATCCGGTTCTTCGTGCAGGGACACGAATACCGATTCGTAGGACTGTTCCCGAGCCGGCTGCACCTGATGGGGGTGGACGAGCCGGGCGCGTTCTTTCCGCTCGGCACCGACCGGCTCGGCCGCGACATGTACTCGCGCGTGCTGCAGGGCGCCCGCGTCTCCCTCTCCATCGGTCTGGTCGGGGTGGCGATCAGCTTCGTGCTGGGCTGTCTGCTCGGCGGCGCCTCCGGCTATTTCGGCGGCGTGGTCGACATGATCGTGCAGCGGGTGATCGAATTTCTGCAGTCGTTGCCTTCCATCCCGCTGTGGATGGCGCTTGCCACGGCGGTGCCGACCCACTGGCCGGTGCTGCGCACCTACTTCATGATCACCCTGATCCTCTCCATCGTGGGCTGGACCGAGCTGGCGCGGGTGGTACGCGGCAAGATCCTGCAACTGCGGGTCGAGGATTTCGTGATGGCGGCATCGATCGCCGGCGCCAAGGAATACACCATCATCGTGCGCCACCTGCTGCCCGGCTTCATGAGCTACCTGATCGTCCACCTGACGCTTGCGATTCCGTACATGATCCTGGGGGAAACCACGCTGAGCTTCCTCGGCATCGGACTGCGCCCGCCGGTGGTGAGCTGGGGCGTGATGCTGCAACAGGCGCAGAACATACGCACCGTAGCGCTCAACGAATGGCTGCTGATTCCGGCGTTGTTCGTGGTGTTCACGGTGCTCTGCTTCAACGTCGTCGGCGACGGACTGCGTGACGTGGCCGACCCCTACGCCACTCGACACGTCTGAGACACCGCACTACGCTATGCGGCGGTTGCGGGCGACAAGCGCCCGTAAATCTTACGGAATATCGGTTTGCATGGATCGAGGATGACCTGCGAGCCGGATAGGAGAGAATCGTGATGAGACAGAAGCGATTGTTCCTGGCGTCGCTGGTGACGGCGGCCTTGTTGATCACTGGCGCGGCGTGGGCCGGCGGCCAGGAGGATGGCGGCAGTGGCGCCGCGGCGGCGACCGCGACGGTGGCGAGCGGCGCCTACAACGAAGCCCCGATGCTCACCGCAATGGTGGCGAAGGGAGAGTTGCCGCCGGTCGACGAGCGGCTGCCGGTGGAGCCGATGGTGTTGGAAGTGGCCGAGGTAGGCAACTACGGCGGTACGTTCTTCGTATTCGCCACCAACAACTCGCCCTGGAATGACCTGACCGAGGAGCCGAGCCGCGGTCCGACGCTGCTGCGCATGGGCCTCGAAGGTACGATCGGGCCAGACGTGGCCAAGGGCTATCTGCTTGCCCCCGACAACATGAGCTTCACCCTGTTCCTCAGAGAGGGCATGAAGTGGTCAGACGGAGCGCCGTTCACCGCGCACGACTTCACGTTCAAGTTCTACGACATGTTCAAGCAGAACGAAGTGGAGACCTGGGGCATCCGTTCCCAGATCGACGACGTGGTGGCGGTCGACGACTACACCGTACGCTACGACTTCAATCGCCCGTTCCCCGCGTTCCTGCTCGACATGGTGCACTGGCGCTCGACCGACTGGATGCTGTACAGCCCCAAGCACTACTTGAGCCAATGGCACATCACGTACAACGAGGACGCCAATGCACTGGCCAAGGAGGAAGGCTTCGAGAACTGGGGGCAGGCCTTCAACGAACACGCCATCTTCCGGCCCACCAAGGACATCAACCGCCCGCGCGTGGACCCCTGGATGTTCACCGAGCAGACCACCACGATCCGCGCGTTCGTACGCAACCCCTACTTCCATCAGGTCGACCAGGCCGGCAACCAGCTTCCCTACGCGGACAACATCGTCTCCGAGCTGGTCGAGAAGGAGACCTACGACCTGAAGATCATCGCCGGCGAGGCCGACATCGCCTTCCTTTCCGCCACGCTCGACAACTACACCCTGTACAAGCAGAACGAGACGGCCGGCAACTACGTGGTCAAACTGATTCCGGGCGTCGAGGGCAATGAGGCGGCCTACGGGTTCAACCTCAACCACCCCGATCCGGTGCGCCGCGAGCTGTACAACAACGTCAAGTTCCGGCAGGCGATGTCGCTCGGCATCGACCGCGACGAGGTGAACCGCGTCGCCTTCTCCGGCTTCGCCACCCCGCGCCACGCGTCGGTGCTGCCCGGCACCAGCTACTACCAGGCGGAGTGG
>CAYFXT010000087.1:0-3755 GCA_964346995.1 uncultured Spirochaetaceae bacterium
GCCATCAACCGTGGCGCGTTCGATGCGGCAGCGCTGTCCGCCGCCGGCGGCGACTTCTACTTCATCGCGCGGCGCGAGCCGGATCAGGTTGCGCAGACCCTGGAGACGCTGATCACCACCCGTATTCCGCGCCGCTTTCGGCTCGATCCACGCCACGACATCCAGGTGCTGTCGCCGATGAACCGCGGTGCGCTGGGCACCGCTCAGCTCAACGCGCGCTTGCGGGCACGCCTGAATCCCGCACCGCGGCAGGAGGACGACAGTACCCTGCCGCGCGTCGGCGACCGCGTATTGCAGACCAGGAACAACTATCAGTTGGAGGTATTCAACGGCGACATCGGCCACGTCACCGATGTGGCCGCGGACGCCGGCACCCTGCTGGTCGATTTCGGCGGGCGCGCGGTGGAGTACAGCGCGCCCGACCGCGACGATCTGGTGCTGGCCTACGCGATTTCGATTCACCGCTCCCAGGGCAGCGAGTTTCCGGCGGTGGTGATTCCGGTGCATACCCAGCATTTCGTGATGCTGCGCCGCAACCTGCTGTACACCGCGGTGACCCGCGGCAAGCGGCTGGTGGTACTGGTGGGCAGCGAGATGGCGGCGGCGATCGCGGTGCGGCGCGGCGCCGACCGGGCGCGCCATTCCGGCCTGGCGCAGCGTTTCGCCACCGCTGCCCGCGCCTCGTCGGCGACCGACCCCGGCACCACCGCGGCGGCGGCCGGGAGCACGGGCTGATGGCGAACGGCGCGCTGCATGGCTCGTCCGAAAACAGCATCCGGCCCGCGAATCCTGTCCACCCGGCTCCGGAATCACCGAGCGAACTTGCCGGCTGGTCGGGGATCGGGCTCGGTACCTGGGCGATGGGCGGGACGGGCTGGCGCTACGCCTGGGGCCGTCAGGAGGACACGCAGTCGGAGGCCACCATCCTGCGCGCCGTGGAGCTGGGCATCAACTGGATCGACACCGCGCCGGTGTACGGGGTGGGCCATGCCGAGACGGTGGTCGGACGGACGCTGGCTGTGCACGGGTTGCGGCCGCGGATGCGTCTGGCAAGCAAGTGCGGCTTTCTGTGGCGGCCCGGCAGCCGGCGTCCCTATCCACGGCTGACCCGCGCCAGCGTGTTTCGCGAGTTGGAAGCCAGCTTGCGCCGCCTGGCCACCGACTACCTCGATCTCTACCAGATCCACTGGCCCGGTCCCGACTGCGACATCGACGCCGGCTGGGAGTCGATCGGCCGCCTCATCGAGCAGGGCAAGGTGCTCGCCGGCGGCGTGTGCAACCTTACCGCCACCGACCTCGGCCGGCTGCATCGGGCGCGGCCGGCGGCGACCCTGCAGCTCCCCTACCATCTGCTCGACCGCGCCGCCGAACAGGACCTGCTGCCGTGCTGCAGTGCACTCGGGGTAGCGGCGCTCGCCTACAGCCCGCTCGCCTGCGGAGTCCTCACCGAGTCCTTCGACGCGCGCCGCCGCAGGCGAATGCCGGGCGACGACTGGCGCAGCCGGGCCGCCGCCTTCAACGAACCGCTGCTCAGCGGTAACCTGCAGGTGGCGGCTGCTCTGCGTGCCTGGGCGGCGGCGCGCGGCGGTCGTGCCGAGCAGTTCGCGATCGCCTGGGCGGCAAGCCACCCCGCCGTGCGCGGGGTGATCGTGGGGGCGCGCTCACCGCGGCAGATCGAGCACGCAGCGTATGCGGCTGATCTGCGCCTGGACGCCGCAGCGCGCCGCCTGCTCGGCGAAGCGGTACCGTAGCAGTCTGTCCGATTGCGCCAGAACTCCCTGCCGGCGAGAGATGGGCCGAATGCACCCCCGGAACTGCTACCCCGGAGCGCGGTGCGTCAACTTGCGGCGCGGCGCTCGGCCAGCCGGTCACGGATGGTCGCCACGATACGCTCGCCGTGGTGGCGGCCATCCTCGATGAACACGCTGCCGGCTACGTTGCCGGCCAGCATCGCCCCGCACACGAACAGTCCCGGCACCACCGTCTCGAAGGTAGCGGAATCATGCTCCGGTACCGCCGTGTCCCGGTCGCTGCGCACGCCAAGCTGGCGCAGCAGAGTGACCGTGGGCAGGAAGCCGACCTGGAACAGCACCGCGTCGTTGGCCAGGCGCTCACGCCCGTGCGGACCGCGCAACAGGATGGCGGCCGGCTGCACCGCCTCTACGGTGGTGTCGAAGCGCGCCGCGATGGCGCCGCTGGCGATGCGGTTCTCCAGCTCCGGGCGTACCCAGTACTTCACCCCGCCGCGCAACTCGGCGGCACGGTGAATCAGCGTCACGTGAGCGCCCGCACGCTGCAGGTCGAGGGCGGTCTCCACCGCCGAGTTGCCGCCTCCCACAACCGCCACCCGCTGGCCATAATAGGGGTGACCGTCATGGAAGTAGTGGGAGCACTTGGGCAGGTCCTCACCGGGAATGCCGAGCCGGCGCGGCGTATCGAAGAACCCGGTCGCCACTACCACGGCATACGCCGCCAAGGTGTGGGCGCCGCCGTGATGGTCTACCCCGACCGCAAAACCGCCGGCGGCGCGGCGCAGCGCGGTGACGGCGTGCCCGGTGCGCACCGGCAGGTCGAAGTGGCGGGCGACCTCGCGGTAGTAGGCGACCGTCTCGCGGCGGGTCGGCTTCTTGTCGGGGCAGGAGAACGGCACCCCGCCGATGGCGAGCTTGTCCGGGGTAGAGAAGAAAGTCATGTCGGCGGGGAAGTGGTAGATGCTGTTGGCGATGGTGCCCTTCTCGAGGACGAGGTGATCGAGGCCGGCATCGGTCGCGGCGATGGAGCACGCCAGTCCGGCGGGACCGGCGCCGATGATGATCAACTGCGGGGTATCCATGGAACCTGAGAGGAGCGCTCGGGGCGCCCCAACTTACCCTGCGGCGGCCCCCGGCGGCAACCTGCCGCGGGCCGCCAGGGCCGGGGCTGCCGCCGACGCACTCAGCGACGCCGCGGTCCGGCAGTTTCGCCGTCGGGTCTACGCCCACTACCGGCGCCACTCCCGCGCCCTGCCGTGGCGCGAGACCCACGACTCGTACGCCATCCTGGTTTCGGAGGTGATGCTGCAGCAAACTCAGGTCACGCGGGTACGGGACTACTATCCGCGCTTTCTCGCCCGCTTCCCCAATCCCGTGACCCTGGCCTCGGCGCCGCTGCGCGCCGTGCTGGAACAGTGGAGCGGCCTGGGCTACAACCGCCGTGCACTCGCCCTGCAGCGCGCCGCCGCGGCCGTGGTGCGCGAGCACGGCAGCGTCCTCCCGGACGACCGCGATGCCCTGCTGAAGCTGCCCGGCATCGGTCCGGCCACCGCCGGTGCCCTGCTGGCGTTCGCCTTCGCGCGGCCGGCGGTGTTCATCGAGACCAATATCCGCCGCGTCTTCATCGATCAGTTCTTCCCCACCGCCACCACCGTCCCGGACGCTGCGCTGCTGCCGCTGGTGGCGCGCACCCTCGACCGCCGCGATCCGCGGCGCTGGTACTACGCGCTCATGGACTACGGCGCCGCCATCGGCCGCGGCGGCGGCAACCCCAACCGGCGCAGCGCCCACTACGCGCGCCAGAGCCGCTTCGCGGGGTCGCGGCGCGAGCTGCGCGGACGCGTGCTGCGCCTGCTCACCGAATGGCGCTGCCTCACCTTCACCGAGCTGCAGGAGCGCTGCGGCGATGAACGGCTGGCTGCGGTAGTGGCCGGGCTGGTGGCCGAGCGGTTCCTGGAGCGTAACGGCACGCTGGTCTGCGTGGCCGGAGAACCCGGTAGTCGC
>CAYFXT010000087.1:3855-11250 GCA_964346995.1 uncultured Spirochaetaceae bacterium
GTTCCTGGAGCGTAACGGCACGCTGGTCTGCGTGGCCGGAGAACCCGGTAGTCGCGCGCCGGGGCGGCAGCAAGCAAGATAGGCTCCCGCAACCTTCCTCTTGACCTTGCCGCGCCCGCGCGGCAGGAATCTATTATTTTATTATAATGTAAATAATTACAAACATCAATGACTGCGTCACGAACAGCGCCGGGACGGTCCACGGCAGGTGAGGACGGTGCTTTGACTGGCGATGATACAAATGATACGGTTGATACCTGCCTGGGAAGGGGGACTTCTGGAGGAGCGAGATGCGGGCCTACGGGGCCATAAACCTCAGGCAGGTGCCACTGCGGCTGCGTGATCAGTTTCACGCGCTCTGTGCGCTGCGCGGCACCAGCATGACCCGGCGACTCATCGAGCTGATCGAGGCCGATGTCGAACACGCCATCGAAGATGGGACGTACCTGCCGGTCGTCACGCGAAGCTCGAACGAACAAGCGCGGCAGTCAGCCGATGAGGCCGGCGCCGGTCAGAGGGAGCTCTTTTCTGAACAGTCAGGTAAGGCAATCAAGTAAGGGGGGCACATGAGCCAGATGGTCATCAAGCGGACCGGCGAGGTGGTCGACTTCGACGGCGACCGGATCCGCGTCGCTATTGCAAAGGCTATTCGGGCTGCCTCCCCGCCGGAGCAGTGGGAAAGCCTCGAAAACGGCACCTTGAGCGGCGTGGTGAGCGCGGTGGTAACCGAGATCGATACCCGTTTCACCGAGCTGTACCCCAACGTCGAGAACATCCAGGACATCGTCGAGAAACACCTCGTCAAGAACGGCCTGTACGAGATCGCCAAGGCGTACATCCTGTACCGCGCCGAGCGCCAGAAGGCTCGCGAGCAGCACAAGGACCAGGTGGCGCGCCAGTCGCTGCTCGGCAAGCTGACCGTGCACGCCCGCGACGGACGCACGGTGCTGTTCGACATCGCCAAGCTGTCGCGCAGCATACGTGCCGCCGCACAGGGCGGCGGCGGAGCCAGCCTCGGCAACGCGATCGCCGTCGAGGAGGTGGCGCGCGAGACGATCCGCAACATCTACGACGGCATCCCCAGCGCCGAGATCGAGAAGGCGCTGCTGCTCGCCAGCGCATCGTTCATCGAGCGTGACCCCGCCTACAGCCGGCTGGCGGCGCGCCTGTTCCTGCGCCGCATCTACAAGGAGGTGATCGGCGCGCCCCTGAACCAGGACCGTCTCGACGCCGACTACCGCGGCGCGTTCCGCGCCGGCGTGCAGCGCGGCGTCGCCGCCGGCACGTTCGACCAGCGGCTGCTCGACTTCGACCTCGATCGCCTGGCCGGCGCCCTGCGTCCCGAACTCGACGACCTGTTCCTGTATATGGGCGTACAGACGCTGTACGAGCGCTACTTCGCCCGCGTCGACGATGCGGTGATCGAGTCTCCGCAGGCGTTCTGGATGCGCGTCGCCATGGGCGTGGCACTGCCCGAGCCCGACCGCGAGGCACAGGCGATCCGTTTCTACGAGTTGATTTCCAGCCTGCGCTTCGTACCCTCGACGCCGACGCTGTTCCACGCCGGCACCAGCCATCCGCAGCTCAGCTCCTGCTACCTGACCACGATCGACGACGACCTCGGCAGTATCTTCAAGGCGCTCGCCGACAACGCGCAGCTCGCCAAGTGGTCGGGCGGGCTCGGCAACGACTGGAGCAACATCCGCGCCACCGGCGCGACCATCCACAGCACCGGCGTGGAGAGCCAGGGCGTGGTGCCGTTCCTGAAGATCGCCAGCGACGTCACCCTGGCGATCAACCGCAGCGGCAAGCGCCGCGGCGCCACCTGCGCCTACCTGGAGACCTGGCACCTCGACATCGAAGACTTCCTCGACCTGCGCCGCAACACCGGCGACGAGCGGCGTCGAACTCACGACATGAACACCGCCAACTGGATCCCCGATCTGTTCATGAAGCGGGTGCTCGCCGACCAGGAGTGGACGCTGTTCTCCCCTGACGAGACACCCGACCTGCACCACCTCTACGGCCACAGGTTCGAGGAACGGTATCGCCACTACGAGCAGCTCGCCCGCGCCGGCAAGCTCAAGCGCCATCGCACCCTGCCGGCGACCAGGCTGTGGCGCAAGATGCTGAGCATGCTGTTCGAGACCGGACATCCGTGGATCACCTTCAAGGATCCGTGCAACATCCGCAGCCCGCAGGATCACGTCGGCGTGGTGAACAGCTCCAACCTGTGCACGGAGATCACCCTGAACACCTCGGCCACCGAGACCGCGGTGTGCAATCTCGGTTCCGTCAACCTGGAAAAGCACGTCACCGCCGACGGTGTCGACGAGGAGCTGCTCGCCGACACCGTAACCGTGGCGATGCGCATGCTCGACAACGTGATCGACATCAACTTCTACCCCACCGAGGAGGCGAAGAACTCCAACCTCCGCCACCGGCCGGTGGGGCTCGGTCTGATGGGCCTCCAGGATGCCCTGTTCAAGCTCGACCTGCCCTATGAGGACCCCGTCGCCCTGGGCGCCATCGACCGCATGATGGAGCTGATCTCCTACCACGCCATTCTCGGCTCCTCCCGGCTTGCCGCCGAGCGCGGCACCTACGAGAGCTACCGTGGCTCCAAGTGGGATCGCGGGCTGCTCCCGCACGACACCCTCCGTCTGCTGGAGGAGGAGCGCGGCATGGAGCTGGAGGTGGGACGGGACAGCACGCTCGACTGGCGGCCGGTACGCGCGCACGTGGCGCGCCACGGCATGCGCAACTCCAACACCATGGCGATTGCGCCCACTGCTACCATCTCCAACATCGCCGGCTGCTTTCCGAGCTTCGAACCCCCCTACAAGAACATCTACGTGAAGAGCAACATCAGCGGCGAGTTCACGGTGATCAACCCCTACCTGGTCGATGACCTGCGCGCCGCCGGCCTGTGGAACCAGGAGGTCGCCGACGAGCTGAAGTTTCACGACGGCAGCCTGCAACAGATGCGGCATCTGCCCGCCCACCTGCGCGGCAAGTACAAGGTGGCGTTCGAGATCGATCCGCTGTGGTACCTGCGCGCGGCGGCGGTGCGCAGCAAGTGGCTGGACCAGAGCCAGGCACTCAACGTGTTCATGCAGGGCACGTCGGGGCGGCTCCTGTCCGAAATTTACCAGTTCGCGTGGAAGCTCGGGCTGAAGACCACCTACTACCTGCGCACGATGGCGGCGACGCAGGTGGAGAAGGCCACGCTGGGGGCGGCGTACGGCTACACGCAGCGCCGCGACCAGGCCACGGCGGTCGCCGCGGGCGGCAACCGGACCGCCAGCTCCGCCGCGCCGGCAGTGGTAGCCGACACGACGTACGAAGCCGTACCCGAGCTGCTCACGCCGGGCGCTGCCGCGCCTCGGACCGACGCCGGCGGGCCGGCGTGTAGCGACGCCGAGTCGTGCGAAGTGTGTCAGTAGGCCGAATCGTCGGCCTGACAGGGGGGCTTGTCGAAAAAAGGTTAGAAGGTGCCGGCACATGCCGATGGTGTCAGTAGGCCATGCCGATCGTCGGCGCATCTGCCACCGACCCCAACAAGATCCTCCCGCTCACCTATCCCTGGGCACGTGAGTTCTACAAGAACGGCGTGGCCAACAACTGGGTTCCGGAAGAAGTGTCGATGCAGAAGGATGTCGAGCAGTGGAAGGCGCCCGACGTGCTGAGCGCCACCGAACGCCGCCTGATCCTCTGGAACCTGGGGTTCTTCTCCACCGCCGAGTCACTTACCGCGAACAACATCGTGCTCGCCGTGTACCGCCACGTCACCAACCCCGAATGTCGCCAGTACCTGCTGCGCCAGGCGTTCGAGGAAGCAATCCATACCGACACCTTCATCTACTGCAGCGATTCGCTCGGGCTCGACCCGGAGCAGATCTACACCATGTATCACACCATCCCGAGCATCCGCGAGAAGGATCGCTTCGTGATCGAGCTCACGCAGTCGATCTTCGATCCGTCGTTCGACCTGGCCGCGCCTGCCGCGACGGCGTCTGCGCCCGGCGCCGCCAACGTGCAGCGCTTCCTGCGCGATCTGATCGGCTACTACGTGATCATGGAAGGGATCTTCTTCTACGCCGGGTTCGCCATGATGCTGGCGCTGAAGCGGCAGGGCAAGATGGTAGGGATCGGCGAGCAGTTCGAATTCATCATGCGTGACGAGAGCGTCCACTTGGCGTTCGGCTGCGAACTGATCAACACGATCCGGCAGGAGTATCCCGCCGTCTGGTCCGACGAGTTGCAGAACGAGATCGTGGATCTGGTGCGGCGCGGGGTGGAGTTCGAGCAGGCGTACGCCCACGATGCCTGTCCCGACGGTCTGCTCGGCATCAACGCCGTGCAGTTCGCGAACTATGTCGAATACATCGCCGACCGGCGTCTGGAACGGATCGGACTGGAGCGCCAGTACGAGACCGAAAACCCTTTCCCCTGGATGGGACATACCATGGACCTGAACAAAGAGAAGAACTTTTTCGAGACCCGGGTGACCGAGTATCAACCGGCCGGCGCCCTGGAGTGGGATTAGCGCACGATGCAGGCGATACAGGTTGCCCGCCCCGGAGGACCGGAAGTCCTCGTCACGACCGACCTGCCGGTACCGGAACCGGGTGCACGAGAAGTGCGGATCAAGATAGAAGCGGCAGGAGTGAACTTCATCGACATCTACCAGCGCACCGGTCTCTACCCGCTGGAGATCCCCTTCACTCCTGGCATGGAGGGTGCCGGGGTGATCGACGCCGTGGGCAGCGAGGTAACCGGACTCGCCCGCGGCACCCGGGTGGCATACGCCATGATCGCAGGGGCCTACGCAGAATACGCCATCGTGCCGGCGGCGATGGCGGTGGCGCTGCCCGCCACGTTGTCCACCAAGGTGGCGGCAGCGGTGTTCCTGCAAGGCCTCACGGCCCACTATCTGGTTACCAGCACGGTACCCCTGCAGCGCGGCTCCAGCGCGCTGGTGCACGCCGCGGCCGGCGGCGTCGGGCGACTGTTGGTGCAGGCGGCCAAGCGCCGCGGGGCGACCATTCTGGCGACCTGCTCCACCGCCGACAAGGCGCGCATGGTACGCGCGCTCGGCGCCGATCACGTGCTCGACTACACCGACGTTGCGGACGCCGTCCGGCGCCTGACCGGCGGCGCGGGGGTGCACGTGGTATACGACTCGGTAGGACAGGCCACGTTCGCCGACTCGCTGGCGGCGCTGCGGCGGCGCGGGGTACTGGTGAGCTACGGACAGTCGAGCGGGCCGGTGACCGGCTTCGAGCCGGCGATGCTGTCGCAGGGCGGCTCGCTCTATCTGACGCGGCCGACGCTCGCCGACTACATCGCCGACCGCGACGAATTGACAGCGCGCTGTGAGGAGCTGTTCGCATGGGTCGCCGCCGGAGAACTTGACGTGCTGATTCACCGGGAGTATCCGCTCGCCGAGGCCGCTGCGGCGCATACCGATCTGGCGAGCCGTACAACCACCGGCAAGCTGCTGCTGATACCGTAGGAGCCGCTCGGATTGCGAAAAACTCGTACGGTCTCGTACGGTACTACGCGGGTAACGCAATGCCGGTGCGAACTCGATCAGCCTGGTGTTCGGGCCGGCAAGGTTGGAGCCAAGCGGGCCGTAAGGCGACGGGTTCGACACTGACCGGATTTCGACACTGACCGGACATGGAACTGACCGGACCCGGAACTGCCAAGAGCGACCACGTGGGCGCGCGGTTGCTGCGAAAAGGACTTGAACCTTCACGGGCTAAACGCCCACTAGCCCCTCAAGCTAGCGTGTCTACCAATTCCACCACCGCAGCAGGAGATGCGAAAGTTGCCCCATTGTGGCAGCGCCTGTCAATATGCGGCTCGCCACTTTCGCCACTGCATCCCCTTGCTACACGGCGTCACCTCGGGTAAGTTCCCATTCTCATTTCGCACGCTGCGGAGCCGATCGTGGATGATACCACTCACTTGCTCGGTCGCTCGCTGCTTACGTTGAGCGACTTTTCCGCTGCCGACATCCGGTTGCTGCTGCGGCTCGCCCGCCGCGCCAAGGCGGAGCGCCGCGCCCGGCGGGTCCGGCAACGATTTCTCGGGTTGAGCCTGGCGCTGCTCTACGAGAAACCCTCGACTCGAACGCGCTGTGCCTTCGACACCGCCTTCGGCGAAGAGGGCGGCCATCCCGTATTCCTGGGCGCCGGCGACATTCACCTGGGGAAAAAGGAGACCGTGAAGGATACCGCGCGGATTCTGGGACGGATGTTCGACGCCATCCAGTTCCGTGGCTTCAGCCAGCAGACCGTCGAGGCACTGGCCCGTCACTCCGGGTTGCCGGTGTACAATGGCCTCACCGACACCCGCCACCCCACCCAGGTGCTCGCCGACCTCCTGACCCTGGAGGAGCACTATGGGCGGCTCTCCGGGCTCAAGCTGGCGTACGTCGGCGACTGCCGCAACAACGTGGCGAACTCGCTGATGCTCGGTTGCTCTCTGGTCGGGGTCCACTTTACCGGGGTCGGACCGGAGCTGCTGGCGCCGGCCGCCGAACTGCGCCGCCAGTGCGAGGAGTACGGCGCTGCCAGCGGCGCGCGCATCGAGTGCAGCCCGGACACCGCGGCGGTGGCCGGCGCCGACGCTCTCTACACCGACGTATGGGTATCGATGGGCGAGGAGGAGCAGTCCGCCGAGCGGATGCATCTGCTCGCGCCCTACCAGGTGGACGGCGCACTGCTGGCCCGCACCGGGAACGACGCCTGTGTGTTCATGCACGACCTGCCTGCGGTGAAGGGTAACGAGGTGACCGAAGCAGTGTTCGAGGGGCCCGCCTCGGTAGTGTGGGAGCAGGCCGAGAACCGCAAGCACACCGCCAAGGCGGTGCTGCTGGCGACGCTGCCGGTGGTCAGCTCCGCCGACCTGAGCACTTGATGGGCGACGCGAAGAGGAACCATCTCCAGCGGGCGGTGCAGGCGCTCCAGGCCGCCGGGATTTGGGGATGGCTATTCTACAACATCTACCATCGCGACCACGTGGCGGATGCGATTCTCGGCGTACCCGCCGCGGCGCTGAACACCCGTCCCTGGGCGGCGCTGGTACGCGCCGATGGCGCCGTGGTGCGCATCGTACACGCCATCGAGGCACAGATCCTCGATCATCTGCCCGGACGGGTTGCCCGGTACGCGTCGCGCGACGAGTTCCTGCAGCAGTTGCGCGCCGCGCTACCGCTGCGCACGCCGGTGGCGCTCAACTACTCCGCCGCCATCCCCGCGCTGTCCCTGGTCGACCACGGCGCCGTGCTGTTGCTCCAGCAGCTCGCCATTCCGACGCTACCTGCCGAAACGCTGAATCAACGCGAGCTCGGGGTACTGAGCAGCGCCGAGCGCGCAAGTCATG